>NZ_JBPFDN010000001.1:160560-474883 GCF_059414985.1 Arthrobacter sp. SAFR-044
TCGCGGGCGACGAGATCAGGCTCCCCGTCTCCGGTCAAATCACCTGCGGCGCTGATGGCGGTCATGACGTTCCAGCCATCTCCGACTTTGATGCGCCAGCCAAAGAGGCCGTTGCCTTGGCCGGGGTAGGTCCAGAGGGTGCCGTTGGTGTCGCGGGCGACGAGATCAGGCTCCCCGTCTCCGGTCAAATCACCTGCGGCGCTGATGGCGGTCATGACGTTCCAGCCGTCGCCGACTTTGATGCGCCAGCCGAAGAGGCCGTTGCCTTGGCCGGGGTAGGTCCAGAGGGTGCCGTTGGTGTCGCGGGCGACGAGGTCGGGCTGGCCGTCTCCCGTGAGGTCACCTGCGGCGCTGATGGCGGTCATGACGTTCCAGCCATCGCCGACTTTAATGCGCCAGCCGAAGAGGCCGTTGCCCTGGCCCGGATAGGTCCACAGGGTGCCGTTGGTGTCACGGGCGACGAGGTCGGGTTCGCCGTCCCCGGTGAGGTCTCCTGCGGCGCTGATAGCGGTCATGACGTTCCAACCATCGCCGACTTTAATGGGCCAGCCGAAGAGGCCGTTGCCCTGGCCCGGATAGGTCCACAGGCTCCCGTTGCTGTCCTGGGCCAGCAGGTCGGCCTTGCCGTCACTGGTGAAGTCCCTCGCTGCCGGTGCCGGCGCCGGAGCCGGAGCCGTGCTGGTGAAGAGCAGCCGGTTGGGGGTTCCCGCTGACACGTTGGTGACGGCGCCCTGCGTGGCGGCGGAGGTGATGTCCGCTGCCACCGCAGCAGGAGTCTGCTGCGGGTTCCGCGACAGGGCAAGCGCTGCAGCACCGGCAACGTGCGGTGACGCCATGGAGGTGCCGCTCAGGGTGGCTGCTGATGTGGTGGAGGTGTCCCAGTCGGACGTGATGCCCACCCCCGGCGCGTATAGATCAACGCAACTCCCGTAATTCGAGAACCCTGCCTGCCGGTCAGAGGAATCGCTGGCGGCGACGGTCAGGGCCTCGGGTACCCGGGCGGGAGAGGTGGTGCAGGCGTCCACCGCGGCGTTTCCGGCAGCCACCACCGCCGTGACGCCGTCATTGATGATTCCCTTGACGGCGTTATCCAGGATGGTGCTGGTGGCACCGCCGATGCTGAGGTTGGCTACTGCCGGTGCGCCGGCGGCGTGCTGGGACGCGATCCAGTCAAGCCCCGCGATGACGTCGGAGTCATACCCGGACCCGTCGCACCCGAGCACCCGCACCGGAACCACGCTGGCTGCTTTGGCCACCCCGAACGTCTTTCCGGCAATGATGCCGGCAACATGGGTGCCGTGGCCGTTGCAGTCGCTGCTGCCCTTGCCGTCGGCGATTGCCGTCCAGCCCGCCGCGACCCGGCCGCCAAAGTCCGTGTTTTCCGCCAGGACGCCGGTGTCGATGACGTAGGCACTCACGCCCCCGCCGCTGGAAGAAGGCGTGAAGGTGCCGGAGAGCGGGAGCGCGCGCTGGTCGATCCTGTCCAGGCCCCAGGGCGGGGACTGCTGGGTGTCGGAAACCGAAACCGGCGAATCCGGCTCCATCAGGGAAACCCGGGGCGAATGTGCCAGGGCAGCGGCCTGCGCTTTGGTGGCTGTGATCGCCGCACCCCGTAACGCTGCGGAGAAGGTCCTGCCCACGCCCACTCCCTGGGACCGGAGGGACTGGGCTTCCGTGGCCACGTCGGCACCCTCGGTGAAACTAACCAGGTAGCGGCCTTCATCGGCGCTCAGGGGGCCGGCTGCCTGCGCGTTACCGGCGGCTGCCTGCGCGTTACCGCTGGCTGCCTGCGAGGGCATCGGATCGGGTGCCACCGCAGGGGTGACTGCTGTGGCCGGGGACGCCGCCAGCATTACCGCGGCCGCGGCTGCCAGTACCGCGCCGGCGGAGCGCCGGAATCGCTTGGAAAATGACATGGTGGCCTCCTAGTGACCCGTGTGTCCTGCAGTGAACAAACCTCGAGCGGTTCCGCAGGCCGTTCCGGGCGCGGCAATGGAGGCAGGCGTTGCCAGCCGGCAGCGGGTACAGCGGCCGGCAGTAAGTTCGGTAGCCCCAGACAATCCCTTGTGCTCCCCAGCTTTCGGCGGAAACGGAAACCATTCCCTGGTCCACGTGGTCCGTCCCCGCCCAGGAGTCCCGGCTGAGCCCGGGGCCTGTTCTCCAGCACGGGCTTGGGCCTGGGCAGACGGACGTTGTGGCTCCGGCCATTTTACAACTCCCCGGTTCCGGAAGCCGCGGCCCCACCTGCCAACTCGCAACCTGCCAAGCCCCGCCAACGTTCCGCGCCCGGGGCCCACCAAGCACGCCACCCTGCCCGGTCGGCTCAGCCGGCGGGGCAGGAAGCCCGGAAGGCCAGGTACCGCGGATCGCCGCGGCCCACCAGCCGCCCCAGCGCCTCGACGGCCAGGAAATCGGCAGCACCCATATCCGTGGAAAGCCACCGGGCCAGCAGCGAAGCGTCCCCGCTGGAGCGCACGGCCGATCCAATCGCCATGTCCAGCTGGTCCCGCAGCAGCTGCACGGGAAGGGCACCGGACCGGCTGAGCAGGGGAGCGCGGTACGACTCCAGCGCCCCGGCAACCCTGCCCTTGCGCAGCAGCCGCAGCACGCGCGCCGCGTCGGACCGGCCGGCCAGCCCGGGAGCCAGCCGGTAGGGGGTGGACTCCACGGCCCCGCCCAGCATGGACCGCACCCGGAACATCTCGGTCCGGATGGCCTGCGGCGTTCCCGCATCACCATGCAGCTCGTACGCCAACTCCTCCGCGGACCAGCCCTGCGACCGCGAATCCAGCAGCGCCAGGATCTCCGCCCGGCGCAGCGTCAGCGGCGTGCGGGTACCGTCAGCAAACACCGCAGAGGGTTTGTCGCCGAGCAGTTCCAGCGACTCCACCCCAGCCGTCCGGGCTGCAGGAGGCCCGGGCCGCCGGGACGCACCCAACGGAGACGGGGCACCCGGGGAGGTGCCGCCGTCGGACGTTCCCAGCAACGCCTCTGCCACCCGCACGGCGCACCGCACCATCCGCAGGGTGTCCGCGCTGATGGTGTCCAGCGGGCCGGAGACATCCAGCACCCCGAGCACCCGTCCCGTGGCCGGGTCCGTAATGGGGGCTGCCGTGCAGGCCCATTCGTGGTGCGTGCGGACCAGGTGTTCGGCGGAAAACAGCTGCACGGCGCCGCCGGTGGCCAGGGCCTCGCTGATGGCATTGGTGCCGATGCCCGCCTCGGACCAGTCGGCGCCTTCGGAGAACTCCAGCGTGTCGGCACGGCGGAGGACGGCGGGGCTGCCCACCCGCCACAGGACCTCGCCGCCGGCATCGGTGAGCACCAGCAGGTGGCGGCCGGACCTGGAGTCGTCGGCAAGGAGGTCGTGGAGCGCCGGCATGACCTGCTGCAGCCGGTGTTCCCGCCGAAGCTCCAGTACCTCGGACACCTCGTGCAGGTGCCGCGGGCTGTGCTGGTCCGGGCTGATACCCAAGGCCATGGAACGGTGCCAGGAGTCAACCAGGCGGGTGGGGATCTCGGGCCGCGGGAAACCGGCAATAACCAACTCGTGTGCGCGGCGCAGCGTCCGTGCGTACCGTGCCGGGTCCGAAAACCTCAGGCCGTAGTCCACCGTTTCCTCCTCGCAGCCGGCACCGTTGCCGGATCCGTGTAACGCCGCTGTTACCCCCGCAGGGTTCCACTGGTGATGCAGCTCACGCCCGCCCCAGCATATCGGGCAGGCGGAGCCCAAGGAACAGCACAAAGGAGTGGAAATGACCCAAACACCCACGGCTGCCGCCCAGGCCTGGCTTTCCGGTCTGGACGATGCGCTGCAGCGGCGCGACGTGGACGCCGCGCTGGAACTTTTCGAGGACGGCGCCTACTGGAGGGACTTCGTGGCCTTCACCTGGAACCTCAAAACGCTCGAAGGCAAGGCGGACATCCGGCGGATGCTGGAGGCCACACTGGACCGCGTGCAGCCTGCCAACTGGGCGCTCGCCGAAGACGCCACCGGGGACACGGAGAATGTGGAAGCCTGGATCACGTTCGAAACCGGCGCCGCGCGCGGCTACGGCCACCTCCGGCTCCGCAACGGCAAATGCTGGACGCTGCTGACCACCATGCAGGAGCTGAAGGGCTTCGAGGAGAAGAAGGGTCCCCGGCGCGAGCAGGGCGTGGCGCGCGAGACAGTCCGCGGCCGCCGGTCCTGGAAGGAGCTCAAGGAGGAGCAGGAAGCCCGGCTCGGCTACGACGAGCAGCCCTACTGCGTGATCATCGGCGGCGGGCAGGGCGGGATCGGGCTGGCGGCGCGGCTGAAGCGGCTGGGCGTGCCCACCATCATCGTCGAAAAGAACCAGAACCCCGGTGACTCCTGGCGCAACCGCTACAAGTCCCTGCACCTGCACGATCCCGTCTGGTACGACCACCTTCCCTACCTGAAGTTCCCGGACGACTGGCCTGTCTTTGCCGCCAAGGACAAGATCGGCGACTGGCTGGAGCACTACACCCGCATCATGGAGCTGAACTACTGGTCCGGCACCGAGTGCGTCAAGGCAGCGTACGACGACGGCACGCAGGAATGGGAGGTCAACGTCCTTCGCAACGGCGAACCAGTGACGCTCCGGCCCAAGCAGCTCATCTTCGCCCTGGGCGTCTCCGGCTACCCGAACATCCCCAAATTCGATGGCGCCGAGAGTTTCCTGGGGGAGCAGCGGCACTCCTCGCAGCACCCGGGCGGCGGGGACTGGAAGGGAAAGAAGGCCGTGGTGATCGGTTCCAACAACTCGGCCCACGACATCTGCGCCGACCTGTGGGAACACGGTGCCGACGTCACCATGGTCCAGCGCTCCTCCACGCACATTGCCCGCAGCGAATCGCTGATGGACCTGGCCCTGGGTGACCTGTACTCGGAGCGGGCGCTCGCTGCCGGCGTGACCACGGAGAAGGCGGACCTGCTGTTCGCCTCCCTGCCTATGCGCGTCCTGCCGGACGCCCAAGTGCCGGTGTACCAGGAAATGGCATCCCGGGATGCGGACTTCTACTCCCAGCTGGAGGCCGCCGGCTTCGACCTGGACTTCGGGGTGGACGGGTCCGGCCTGTTCGTGAAATACCTCCGGCGCGGCTCCGGCTACTACATCGACGTAGGCGCCTCCCAACTGATCATCGACGGCCGGGTGAAGCTGAAGTCAGGGCAGGTTGCCAAGGTCACCGGCAACGCCGTGGTGATGGACGACGGCGCCGAACTGGAAGCGGACCTCATTGTCTATGCCACCGGCTACGGTTCCATGAACGGCTGGCTGGCGGACCTGGTCTCGCCCGAAATCGCCGACCGCGTGGGCAAATGCTGGGGATACGGCTCAGACACGCCAAAAGACCCTGGTCCGTGGGAGGGGGAGCTGCGCAATATGTGGAAGCCCACTAACGTGCCCAACCTCTGGATCCATGGTGGAAACCTGCACCAGAGCCGGCACTACTCCGCCTACCTGGCGCTGCAGCTAAAGGCCCGGATGGAAGGACTCGACACCCCCGTCTATGAACTGCAGCCCAGCCACCACACCCGCTAACCGCGTCCACAACATGGAGGAATCATGAAGGCAGCACGTTTCCACGCCCGCAAGGACATCCGGATCGAGGACATTCCGGAGCCGGAGCTGCGGGCGGGGGCCGTGAAGATCGACGTCGCGTGGTGCGGCATCTGCGGCACGGACCTGCACGAGTTCCTGGACGGGCCCATCTTCTGTCCCGCTCCGGGCCATCCGCACCCGCTCTCGCACGAGGAATCCCCGGTGACCCTGGGGCACGAATTCTCCGGGACTGTGTCCGAGGTCGGGGAAGGCGTGGAAGGGCTGGCAGTGGGTGACAACGTCGTCGTCGAACCCTATTTTGTGGACGGCGACTGCGACATGTGCCAGGCGGGCAGCTACCACCTGTGCCGGCAGATGGGCTTCATTGGGCTCTCCGGCGGCGGGGGAGGGCTGAGCGAGAAGATCGTGGTGGACCAGCGGTGGGTGCACCCCATCGGTGACATCCCGCTGGACGAGGCCGCGCTGATCGAGCCGCTGTCTGTTGCCCACCACGCGGTGGCGCGCAGCGGCGTCAAGGCAGGCGACGTTGCGCTGGTGGGCGGGTCCGGGCCCATCGGCCTGCTCACCGCGGCGGTCCTCAAGGGCATGGGCGTGACCACGATCATCAGCGAGCTCACCCAGGCCCGCAAGGAGAAGGCCACCTCCAGCGGCGTGGCGGACCACGTCCTGGACCCGAGCAAGGAGGACGTCCCGGCGCGGGTGCGCGAGCTCACCGGCGGCACCGGGGCGGACGTCGCGTTCGAATGCGCCGGTGTGAATGCCGTGCTGGACACCATGCTCGACGCCGTACGGCCCGGGGCCGTGGTGGTCAACGTGTCCATCTGGGGCGGGCCGGCCACCGTGGACATGCAGAAGATCGTGCTCAAGGAGATCGACCTGCGCGGCACCATCGCCTATGTCCGGGACCACCCGGCCGTCATCAAGATGGTGCAGGAGGGCAAGGTGGACCTCAAACCGTTCATCACCGGCCGGATCGCGCTGGAGGACCTGGTGGAGCAGGGTTTCGACACCCTCATCAACCACAAGGACACCGCGGTGAAGGTGCTGGTGCATCCGTAGCCAGGCGTGGACTTTGGTCCCTGTTCCTGCCGTAACCCTCAGGCGTAGCTTGAATGTGGGTCCCGCAACCGCGGGCCCACATTCAAGGGGGCGTCATGACCAGGCCCAGGCTTACCGCACTCAGCGTTCTCGGTCTCAGCGGCCTGATGGTGCTCACCGGCTGCTTCGGCCCGCCCAGTCCGTCTCCCACCACCAGTTCCGCGGCGCCGTCCGCAAGTGCCGGCACAAGCACCAGTCCAAGCACGACGGCGGGCGCCACCACAACGGCGACCCCAACGACGCCGGGCAGCACCTCAGCCGCGCCCACCACCCCGGCTGCCGCGCCGCCGTCGTCCGTGCCGACCAGCCCGCCGCCCACACAGGAACCTGCCCCGACCGGCCTTCCCGAGCAGGTGGCGCCGCTGACTGTCTACTACGTCGCGGTCGGCGACAACGGTGTCTCGGGGCCCATGATCGGCTGCGGCGACAGCCTGGTGGCCACCACCACTGCGCCCGTCCGGTTCACGGACCAGGTGGGCCCCAGCGTCGGGACCCTGCTGGCGAACAAGAGCCGGGATGTGGGACTGTCCGGGCTGATCAACGCCCTCTACCAGTCAAACCTGACCTACCTCGGCGGCGAGCTGAATGGCAGCACCATCAGCATCTGGCTCTCCGGGCAGTTCATGCTGGGCGGCGTGTGCGACGTCCCCCGCGCGAAGGCGCAGCTTGAATACACGGCCATGGCCGCCTCCGGCGCCACGAACGCGCAGGTGTTCGTTAACGGCCGGCCGATTGACGAGGTGCTCAGCCTCAAGTGACAGGAAGAAGCAACCAAGGAGGAAGCACCATGTTCGCGAGAATCAGTACCTACCGGACCGGACCTGAAACCCGCGCAGACAATCCCGGCGACGTGGTGGACGCGGTGCTGCAAATTCCCGGGTGCAAGGGCGTCTACTACTTGAACGGCACAGGAACCGATAAAGCACTGTCCATCACGCTGTGGGAGACGGAAGAGGCGATGGTTGCCAGCCGGCGGGACGCCACCAGGATCCGCGAGGAGAGCAGCCGGGCGGACAGGACGGAGATTGTCTCCGTGGAGGAATTCGAAGTCACCGCAAGCAGCCTTCACCAGTGAAGGCTGCACCAGGCGGCGGCCCCGGCGGGGCCGCATGACGGGCAAGGACGGGCCGGGCCACCTCCAGCACCCGCTGTTCGCCCGGGCTTTTTCCCGCGCCGTTGGCGGCATGGACCGCCGCGGGGCCACGGAGCACCGCCGGCGCATCCTTGCCGGGCTGCAGGGATCTGTGGTCGAAATCGGCGCAGGGGCGGGCTCATCATTTTCGCTGTACCCGCCCGCAGTCACCCACGTCCTGGCCCTGGAGCCGGATGACTACCTGCGGGCCGTGGCGGATAAAGCCGCAGGATCGGCAAGTGTCCCCGTGACCGTCGTGGCCGGCGCCGCTGAGCGCATCCCCGCGGAAACCGGCAGCGCCGACGCCGTGGTGGCAAGCCTGGTCCTCTGCAGCGTCGCGGACCAGGCGGCCGTGCTGGCGGAGATTCGCCGCGTCCTGCGCCCTGGCGGATCCCTGGCCTATTACGAGCACGTCCGGTCCGCGCGCCCGCTCCTGGCCAGGGCCGAAGATGTGCTGACCCCGGTCTGGGGACGCTTCATGGGCGGCTGCCACCTCAACCGGGACACGCTTGCGGCCATCACCGCAGCGGGATTCAGGGTCCAGGACAATGAACGCTTCGGTTTCGCGGTGCAGCGGCTGAACCCTCCCATGGCCCATATCCTGGGCACGGCCACCAGCCCCGGGCCGCCTGATTGAACCTGCCACGCCGTCGTACCCTTGCCTTAGGTTGAAGCCACGAAGCCCACGCGTCCGAACGGATCGGCATGACAGACGTGAACCTCCGGGAGCGCAGCTCCCTCCAGCTGGCCATCACCGACGCCGCGAGCCTGACGGCGGAGCAAACACTGGCACGCCTGGCATCCGGCACCGGCGGCCTCACCGGGGAGGATGCCGCCGCCCGCCTGCTGGAGCTGGGCCCCAACGCCGTCCGCACGCACCGGGCCAACTCCTGGGCCGTCCTCGGCCGGCAGTTCGCCAGCCCCATCCTCATCCTCCTGATCGTCACCGCCGGCCTGTCCCTGTTCCTGGGCGATGCCACCAACTCAATCGTCATCGGCGTGATCCTGCTGGCCAGCGTGGGCCTCGGTTTCGCCAACGAATACCGCGCCGAACGCGCCTCCGAGGCCCTGCACTCCCGCGTCACCCACAAGGCTGCCGTCCAGCGCGACGGAACCACCACCGAAGTGGACGTCACCGCCCTGGTGCCCGGCGACGTCGTCCATCTTTCCCTGGGTGCAATTGTCCCGGCGGATATCCGGCTCCTCACCACGAACAACCTGCTCTGCGACGAAAGCATCCTTACGGGCGAGTCCCAGGCGGCCGCCAAGGATCCTGCCCCCGTTCCCGGCGGCGCCTCCCTTGCCGACCTCGCCTCCTGCGTGTTCATGGGCACCGTGATCCAGTCCGGCGGCTGCAGCGGCGTGGTGGTGGCAACCGGCGGCCGCGCCGAGTTCGGCCGGATCGCGCTGGGCCTGGGCGAACGGCAGCCGCAGACCGAGTTCCAGCTGGGCCTCAAACGGTTCTCATTCCTGCTGCTGCAGGTGGCCGTGGTGCTCACGTCGCTGATCTTCGTCGCCAACCTGCTGCTGCAGCGGCCCCTGCTGGAATCACTGCTCTTCTCACTGGCCATCGCGGTTGGCATCACCCCGCAGCTGCTGCCCGCTGTCGTCAGCACCAGCCTGGCTACCGGCACCCGCCAGCTGGCCAAGCAGAAGGTCCTGGTCAAGCGGCTGGTGTGCATCGAGGACCTGGGCGACATGGACATCCTGGTCACGGACAAAACGGGCACCCTCACCGAGGGGAAGATCAGCTTCACCCACGCGCTCCCGGCCACGGAGGGGATGTCCGACGCCGGCCTGCTAACCTTGGGCCTGCTGGCTACCGAGGCGAACTACGCCGGCGCGAAGGTCTCCTCCGCCGGCCAGAACCCGCCGGATGCCGCGCTGTGGGAGAGCCCCGGCGCGGCGGCCTTCGACCCGGCACGGTTCGAGCGGCTGGACCTGATTGGATTCGACCACCAGCGCCGCCGGACTACCGCGCTGGTCAGTGAAGCCGGCGGTCCCGCCCTGCTGGTCACCAAGGGTGCCCCCGAAGATGTCCTGGCCCTGTGCGCGCCCATCACCCTGGCAGCGCAGGCGCTGCTGGATGAACAGTTCGACGCCGGCTCCCGGGTGGTTGCCGTCGCCACCCGCCCTGCGGCGGGGCTCAGCCGGCTGACTCGTGCCGATGAGCAGGACCTTACCCTTGCCGGCTTCCTGGTGTTCCTGGACCGGCCCAAGGCTAACGCCCGGCAGTCGCTGGACCGGCTTGAGGCGCTGGGCATCTCGGTGAAACTCGCCACCGGGGACAACGCCAAAGTGGCGGAGCGGGTGTGCGCAGACCTGGACGTGATCTCCGGCGGCACGCTGACAGGCGCCGAGGTTGAGGGAATGTCCGACGCCGACCTCGCCGCCGCGGCGCGCACGGCCACCATCTTCGCCCGCGTCTCGCCCGAACAAAAGGCCCGGATCATCACCCTCCTGCGGCAAAGCGGCGGGGCGGTGGGCTTCATGGGCGACGGTGTCAACGACGCCCTGGCACTGCACAAGGCGGACATCGGCATCTCCGTCGATACCGCAACGGACGTCGCCAAGGACGCGGCCGACGTCGTCCTCCTGGACAAAGACCTGGGCGTCCTGGCGGACGGCGTGATGGAGGGGCGGCGGATCTTCGCCAACACCATCAAGTACGTGCTGATGGGCACGTCCAGCAACTTCGGCAATATGTTCAGCGCAGCCACGGCCTCCGTGGTGCTCAGCTTCCTGCCCATGCTGCCGGGCCAGATCCTGCTGAACAACCTGCTTTATGACAGCGGCCAACTCGCCATCCCGGGCGACCGCGTGGACAAGGAACAGTTGCGGGCACCCTCCCACTGGAACATCGCCTTCATCCGCCGCTTCATGCTCCTCTTCGGGCCCATCAGCTCGCTGTTCGACTTCGCCACGTTCGCCCTGATGCTGGTCGTGTTCACGGCGGTGCCCGGCGAGTTCCGGGCCGGTTGGTTCATCGAATCCATCGCTACCCAGACGCTGATTATCTTCGCCATCCGTACCCGGCGGGTGCCGTTCCTGCGCAGCCGGCCGTCCGCGGGCCTGCTTTCCGCCTCCCTCGGAGTAGTGGCCCTGGGCGTGTTCCTGCCGCTCTCGCCCCTGGCCGGCGTGCTGGGCTTCGACCCCCTGCCGGTACCGTTCTTCCTCGCCCTGCTGGGCATGGTGGTGGTGTACCTGGTGCTGGTGGAGCTCGCCAAACAATGGTTCTTCGCCCGCGACGCCCAGCAGCTGCCCGCGCCGCCGCCGCCCGTCCGGCGCCGGCATGCCACCCACCACATTTCCCGGCGCGCGTTCCGGTTCAGCATCCCGGCCCGGGTTCCTCCGCTCAAGGTGCATGCAGCCAGGGGGCGCGCGGTAGGCTGGCGCCGGGCACGGCGGGGAAGGCCTGGCCGTAACCTTTAGGGCCCGCGGCGCCAAGGGTTGTTAGCATGGAGAAAAGAGACGCTGGGGGCTTTCAAAAATCGGATCCGGGGTGATGCAGCCCGCCGTGGATGCGTTCGATTTCGGAGCGTTTTTACATGTGGCGTGAACCAATAAGGCGGCGGACCCGGGAACTCCTGCGGGAGTTTGTAGAGCGGGCGGATGATCTTGTCCGGGCACAGGAACATGTCGAGGGGCTGCTCGGCGCAGTGGTCTCCATGACAGAAGACCTGAGCCTGGAAGCAGTACTGGACCGGCTGGTGCAGTCGGCATGCGAACTAGTGGGGGCGCGCTATGGGGCCCTGGGCGTCATCGGCGACGACCAGCAGCTCAGCCACTTCATCACCGTGGGCATCGATGAAGACGGTGCCCGGGTGATCGGCGACCTGCCCACCGGCCATGGCGTGCTTGGCGAGCTGATCCGCGAACCCAAGCCGTTGCGGCTCCATGATTTGGGCGAGCACCCCATAGCGGTTGGGTTCCCTTCCAACCACCCGCCCATGAGTACCTTCCTCGGCGTACCGGTCCGGGTTCGGAACGAAGTCTTCGGGAACCTCTACCTAACGGAAAAGATCGGCGAGCAGGATTTCACGGGCGAGGACGAAGACCTCGCTGTTGCCCTTGCGGCTGCCGCCGGTGTGGCCATCCAGAACGCTAAGTTGTTCGATGACAGCAGGCGCCGCCAGCGATGGCTGGAAGCGGGCATGGAAGTAAGTGACCGCCTGAAGGAGGAGCCACGCTCCGATACGGAGAACCTGGACATGATCGCGGAGCGCGCCCTGAACGCCTCCGTCTCCGTCCTGTCCCTGATTGCATCGGTGGGCGCGGACGGGACCATCAGGTCCCGGACATCGGTGGGTGCCCAGGCAATGCCCGGCGGCCAGGAACTTTCCGCTGCCAACGTCCTGGCTAAAGTGCTGGAAACAGGGGAGTCCAAGGTCCTGGCCGACCCCCTCCTGGTGTTCGATCCGACGTCGGCCGAGAAGCTTGGGCCGGTCCTGGTGGCCGCCCTGGGCAGCAACAGTGACGGCCACCGCGACAGCGTCCTCATCCTCGCCAGGAATGTTGGCGGAGCGCGGTATACGGAAGTGGACATTGAGCAAAGCGCCGTATTTGCGTCCCGGATAGGCCTGACGCTGGACCTGCTCAAGGCGAACCAACTGCGGGAAGAGCACGCCCTGTTCATCGACCGGGAACGGATCGCGGCGGACCTGCACGACCTGGTGATCCAGCGGCTTTTCGCCGCCGGGTTGAGCATCCAGGGCCTGCGCCGCTACACCGCGGACCCGCCTGCCCATGAGCGGCGCATTGCGGGGATCACCGCAGAGCTGGACGACTGCATCCATCAGCTTCGCGACACCATCTACTCCCTCCAGGCGCGGGCGCCTGATAAGGAACTTCTCAGCGGCCGCCTGCTGCGCGCTGTGCAGGAAGCCGCGAACGCTGCCGGTTTCCTCCCCAGGATCCAGATTTCAGGACCCGTGGACGATGTGGTGGGCGATGAAGTGGCCGAACAGCTGCTGCGGGTGCTCCACGAAGGCGTCAGCAACGCCGTGAGGCATTCCGGATCGGAGGACATCTCCATTCAGCTCGCCGCGCAGGATGGCGAGGTGGTCCTCACAGTCCGCGACACCGGGCGTGGATTCAAGGACCCTGAGCGGGTCAGCGGGTTGACAAACATGAAGAACCGGGCCGCCCACCTGGGCGGGGACTGCGTCATTGACAGCATCCCCGGCAAAGGTACCAGTGTGACGTGGAGGGCACCCGCTGGCGGCTGATGTGACGTGGAGGGCACCCGCTGGCGGCTGAGCGGCGGGCACCGGCCTGTTTCACGGCGATGGGTCAGGAATTGGGTGCATGCAACAATTCCCACGCCCGTGGGATCGGCGCGGGGATCAGGTGACCCCGACGGCGGAAACCCAGTTTATGGAGCACGGAGGACACGTTGGCGGCAACGTCGGCTTCAGGCAGCGCCATCTCCTGCCCGATTTGCGGGTTGGTCAGTCCGCGTGCCATGAGGGCGAGCACGTTCCGCTCGGTCCGTGTCATGGCCTTCAGCCAGGGGGCAGAAGCTGTTGCGTAGAGGCTCTCGGCCACCCGTTCCCTGACGGCAGGGCTCATCGGTGGAATGCCCGCCGCCGTGTTGCGGATGCAGTTGATCAGTGCGTCGTTGTCTCCGAGCCGCTTGAGCACATACCCTGAAGCGCCTGCCAGGACCGCTGCCCGTACGGCGTGCTGCTCGTCCCAGCCGGTGAGGATCAGGCAACGCACCTCAGGGGCAGTGGAACGCAGGTCACGGCACACTTCGATGCCCGTGCCGTCCGGCAGCCTGTCGTCCAGTATTACGATGTCCGGCTGCAGGATGTGGATCAGCCGGCGCGCTTCTGCAGCCGACCCGCTTTCGCCGACCACGTCGAAGCCAACGTGCTCCAGAAGGTCGCCAAGGCCCCTTCGGACCATCTCGTGGTCGTTGAGGATGAAGACCCGGATGGGCAGGGCGGGAGACCAAAAATCATCTCGAATTTCTGTAGGTGTGTTCATGAAGACGCTCTCATCGGCTCGACGCCCTCCCCGACTGCCCTTTCCCTGCAGCCGCCCCTCCGGAAGGAACCTCATTAAAACATTGGCACTTACGGCCATTCAATTCCCAGCGCGCTGCCGGCATAGGCCGGAATCTCCCGGGGGACGCTGCAGACGGCGCAGATGGTGCTGTGTTCCGGCCCCTTCACCCATTGATGGGACTCCTCCAGCCGGTATTCGTACCGGCCCCCGAGCTTCTGGAGCCGGTTCAGGGCCACACTGGCAGTTTCCCAGGAGCCCCAGCGGCCCACCACCCCGCCGCTCGCGTTGGAAATGACATTGCACCCGCCCTGACCGAGTTCGGCGCTGTGGTCCAGCCCGCCTGTCGGTTCGTTGCCGGCGTGAACTGCCTTGTACTCGTCAATGGTTGCCATGTTCCTGTCTCCCTGCCCCGGCTTAGGCAGCCTGCTGCTGCGGACGGGCGAGGAATACCTCCAGCGACTGAAGCGTCACGACTGCGTCGTGGAAGGCCGGGTTGCGGTGCGGATGCAGGCGGCGCAGCAGGCCCCCGTTGTATTGGAGACGGCGGCGTGCGGTGCTGACGGCACGGACGGTGTGGTCAAGGTCTTCCGGGCGGCGCGGCAGGGCGTTGTTCATGCACTGGATCGACGCAAGGGCGACGGCCAGGACGTTGGCGTCCAACTGCTGGCCCGCTGCCCGGTGCCGCCGCAGCTGGGAGGCTAAACCGTCCCAAATGTCCCGCGCTGCGGTCCGTGCCACTTCTGTCCGGGCCGCGTTTGCGGACAACCCCCGGTCCAGGAACTCCTTGTAAAGGGGGTCGAACCGACCCGCCAGCTCTTCTGCTTTCTCCACAGCGTCACCGGTCGGAGCTGATTCCGGGCTGAAATTGGACGGGTGGAGGAGCATCGCCCGTCGGCGCGCTGCTTCCGCCTGTGACAGGGGAGGGGGACGGAAGGTGAGGATGTCAGCGGACATGCCGGTCCTTTCATAATCCAGCCAGCGGGCATCCTGGCGGTGCCTCCGGCGGAAAGTCACTGGGGTTCAACATGGAAAGCCGCTCCAGCCTCGCAATGTGAGGACCCGGAAGTGCCTTTACAAGGATGCCCAGCGTCCCGGGCACGGCTGTAGGGCTGAAGGTCCCGTCCTCAAAGAGGGCTCCCAGCGATCACGGGTGCCGGGCGGGGGCTTTGTGCCCTGTTTCGGGTTCCGGCGCCGCCCTAGCCTGAAATAGGCAGCGCGGTGTACGGCCGCCTGCCGGATCCGGGAGGCACACGGTGAAATCGGCAAACGCAAGCATCATCGCAGGCGTGATCCTCATAACGCTGGGCGGCCTGTTGCTCCTGGACCGGCTGGGCGGAATGGACACAGCTGCGTTCGTGGCCCCGCTGATTTTCGCGGCCGTGGGGGTTTTGTTCCTGTCCCTGTTCGTCCGCCGCCGGGAGAACTGGTGGGCGGCCATCCCGGGCTCCGTGTTCCTGGGCCTCGCAGCGGTTATCACCACTACCCAGCTCACAGGGGGTGCCTGGGGTGCGGCTTTCCTGTTCCTTTTCATGGGCGCCGGGTTCGGGGCCGTGTTCGTTCGGGAACCGGGCAATTGGTGGGCCCTGATTCCGTCCGGTGTCATGTTCACGCTGGCGGTCATCGTGGCCCTCCCGCAGGAACTGCAGGGTACGCCCACTGCGGCCGTCCTCTTCCTGGGCCTGGCGGCCACCTTCGGGGTGCTGTCCCTGGTCCCGGTCCGCGCTGAAGACAAGGGCGGCCACGCGGAACGGATGAAATGGCCCCTGATCCCGGCCGGTATCCTCACGGTCATGGGACTGATCTTCGTCCTCCAGGCAACGGCGGTGCTCATCCCCATCGACTTCGCGTTCCCCGCGGTCATGATCCTGGCGGGGCTCGCCCTGGTGGTGTACGCCTACCTGGCCCACCGCGACGGACGGCAGAAGGCTCACGGCCCCGGCCCGCGGGCAGGGTGAGCTCGGCAGGGTGAGCCGGGCGGGTTCAGGGGGCAGGTTGAGGCCGCCGGCCCCGCGAAATGGCACTACCCAGCAGTCCCACACGCCGATACTGCCGTTAACTGCCAGGTCGCGGCAAGGATGGGGCGAGCAGCGTGGCCCACAGGTGCCAGAGCATCGCGGCGAGGGTCGCGAGGAATGCCGCAACCGCCAGCCACAGCTCGGCGCGGCCGATCGCTGCCACCAGGGGCAACTGGTCGGCGCGGCCAAGGTAGATCCCGGCCAAGGCGTACATGCCGAGGGGGAAGATGACGCTCCACAGTCCCGGCTCATAGGACAGCGGTACCCGGTGGACCACGTGCCGCCACCAGCCGGCGGCGAGGAGCACCGGGAAGAGCCACGAGGCGAAGGACCAGAACACCACGGACGCGCCGGCCACCAGCCCGCGCGTGGCATCCACCATGGGGGCGCCCGCCATTTCCACGATCCGGGCCCCCGCCAGGACGCTGATGGCCATGGCACCCATGGCCACGAAGTACTGCGGGCGGAGGTCCTGCGGCCGGATGGGGTAGGTCATGAGCCGCAGTGAGACGAAGATCCCCACGGCGGCGTAGAGGATGAGCCCCACCGACCAGGCGACGACGGCGACGAGCGCCAGGGCCGCGCGCCAGTCCGGTCCGGCGAGGGGCTCGATCGACGCGGCCGCAACAGCCACAGACTGGCTGGCCACGCACCAGATGAACCATGAACCGTTGGCATCCTTGACCACGGGCCGCTCTGACCGTCCCAGCACGGCCGTCCATGGCACGACGTAGCCGAGCACCACCCAGGCAAGCACCGCGACGGCAAGAAGCACCGCCGTCGTGCCGTGCCATCCCGCCATGCCAAGGCGCGTCCCCAGCACGTTTGTTCCGGCGATAAAGGTGAAGAAGCCGAAGGCGCGCCCGGGATCCATGAAGTCACCGCGCATGTCGGCGCCGAACCTGGCCAGGCGGAGCAGGCTGAGCACCAGAATCAGGATGTAGGAGAGCGCGCACACCACCAGCAGCGCCACGGACAGGGCGTGGAAGCCCTCAAGCTCGAGCCCCACGGAGATGATGCCGCTGGCCATGGTGAGCGCGAAGTAGCCGGGGGTAAGCGTCCGTATCGCCTGGCTGGCGCGGGAGCCGAAGGAGTTCCGGGCGTCAGTGGCGGTGTCCATGGCACCAAGCTTAGGACTGCGGGGGCAGCAGGAAGGACGTTGCCGGGGAGGAGGATCACCCGATACGGTTCCATCCCACCGCACTCCCTGGCATGCGTCAGCCGCGCGCCTGCAGATCGGCTTTGGTGGCCCGCTTGGGCTGCTTAGGCTCTTTAGCCGCTTTGGGCGGCAGCGAGGCGACGTACGCCAGCGCTTTCTCCGCCCACGCCCGCGCCCGGGTGTCGTCGCCGTCGCCCTCTTCATTCCACACTTCCGGCAGGCCGGTGTAGCCACCCATGGGCCTGTCTGCCGGCCCGAACGGGACGGTCCGCTCGGACGACTCCAGCAACTCCCTGTCCTCCCGGGAGAGCTTTACTCCAATGGTGGACCCGAACAATCCGGCGAACATATTGCCGTTAACGAAGGCGCCCAGGTTGCCGAACATCGGCTTGACCACAACGCCGGGATGGCTGGGGACCACGCGGCGGAACCGCTCCTTGTCTTCCTCGCTGGCCTTGGGCATCTCCATGCCTTCATCTCCCGGTGGCAGGTTTTCCGCAGGATCTGGATGCAGGATATGCCGGTTGGCTGCCGCCGTCGAGGGCTGGCCGCCACCCTGGCGCAGCGGGCAAGAATTCCGCCCCTGAACAGGTCAAACTTCCCGCGCTGGTGCTATACCTGACCATAGGCAACTACTTGTGGCTGCCGTGGGAAGGGCGGATTCCGAGGGGCCGGGGCGTCCCCGGAGGGTTGGAGGCAAGGGTGCTGATAACTGCAGCCCACGCCCGGCCCACCGTACGCGGCGCACGGTCCCGCCGCGGGCTCGCGGGTGGACTGGCGCTCGTGGCGCTCGCCGTCCTCACCGGCTGCAGTGGCGGCACCAGCCAGTCGGTGTCCACGGCAGTGAAGGACAGCTCCTCCGCCGTCGCCACCGCCCGGCTTGCCCTCCGCCAGGACATGGACGGCAAGCTGACACGGGCCGCTGCCTCCACCACGCTTGATGATGAGCTCAAGGAGGTCCAGACCAGCCGGAGCACCGTCCTGAAGCTCTCCCCGGCCACCCAGGAGGACCGCGAGACCCAGAAGCAGGCACTGGACGTGCTGGACCAGTGCGCCGCCGGGTTCGCCACGGCGCGCGCCGCGTTGGCAGCGAACGACGGCGGCACCCCCTCCCTGGAGGACGGCGACAAGGTGCTCGCCGGCGCGCAGGACGCCCTGAGGCAGCTCGAAGACAAGGTGGGTTCCCAATGAAGGCTGAGCAGTGAAGCGCCTCCTCGGCGTCGCGCTTGGCATCCTCACTGCCATCGGCGGGTTCGTTGACATCGGGGACCTGGTGACCAACGCCGTCGTCGGGTCCCGCTTTGGCCTGTCCCTGGTGTGGGTCGTGGCCGTCGGCGTCGTGGGGATCTGCCTGTTCGCCAACATGTCCGGCCGGGTGGCAGCAGTGTCCGGCCGCGCCACGTTCGAGGTCATCCGCGAACGGCTGGGGCCGCGGGTCGGGCTGGCCAACCTCTCGGCGTCGTTCCTGATCAACCTCATGACCGTGACGGCGGAGATCGGCGGCGTCGCCCTGGCCCTGCAGTTGGCCAGCAGTGTGTACTACCTGCTGTGGATTCCCGTGGCCGCAGTGGCGGTGTGGCTGGTGATCTGGCGGGTCCGGTTCTCCATCATGGAAAACGTCACCGGCCTGCTGGGGCTGACCCTGATCATCTTCGCGGTGGCACTGTTCCTGCTCAAGCCGGACTGGGGCTCCCTGGCGGGACAGGTCCTGCAGCCCGCGGTGCCGCAGCAGGAGACGGTGTGGACGTACAGCTACTACGCGATTGCCCTGTTTGGCGCGGCCATGACTCCATACGAGGTGTTCTTCTTCTCCTCCGGAGCGGTGGAGGAGGGGTGGAGCGTCAAGGACCTGGCCCAGTCGCGGATCAATGTCCTGGTCGGTTTCCCGCTGGGCGGCCTGCTGTCCGTTTCCATCGCGGCCTGCGCCACCATCGTCCTCTTGCCCGCCGGCATCTCGGTGACCTCCCTGTCCCAGGTGATACTGCCCGTCGCCGAGGGAGCCGGAAAGCTTGGCCTGGCGTTCGTCCTGGTGGGGATCGTGGCGGCAACCTTCGGTGCTGCCCTGGAAACCACCCTCTCCAGCGGGTACACGCTGGCCCAGTTTTTCGGCTGGTCCTGGGGCAAGTTCCGCCGCCCTGCGGAAGCCGCCCGCTTCCACCTGTCCATGATTGTGTGCCTGCTGGTCGGAATCGCGGTGCTGGCCACCGGCGTGGACCCCGTCCTGGTCACCGAGTACTCGGTGGTGTTCTCCGCGATCGCCCTGCCCCTGACCTACCTGCCCATCCTCATCGTGGCCAACGATCCCCAATACATGCGCGAGCACGTGAACGGGCGGGTAGTCAACGCGCTGGGCATGGTTTACCTGGTGATCATCCTCGTCGCCTCCATCGCTGCCATCCCCCTCATGATCGCCACAGGAGCAGGCTCATGACTTCACCGCACGCCCCGCTGCCTCCGGCCCCACACGTGGTGGGGCGCATCCTGGACGCCCAGCTGCACCTGCTGGACCGGCAGGTGTTGGATCACGACGGCGTCCCGGTCACCACCGTGGACGACCTCGAGGTGAGCGGGCCTGCTTTGGACGTGGAGATCGCCCCGGGGACCCCGGCGCCGGCGATTACCGCACTGCTGACGGGGTCGGTGCTGGGGACGCGCATCTTTGGCGGCAGGCCGCCGTCGTCCCGGCTGATCCGCATTCCGTGGAAGGACGTGGCGGAGGTGGGCGTGGTGGTGCGGTTGGGCGTCAGCGGGGAGCCGCTGGACGCGAGCTGGGTGGAGCGGTGGGTCCGGGACAAGATTATTGCGCGCATCCCGGGAGGCCGCCATGATCCTCGGTGACCTGCTGGGCACGCCCGTCCATGATGCCGACGGCGGCAGGCTGGGCCGCGTGGCCGACGTCCGGTTCGTGCTTGACGGCACCCCGCACCAGCTGATGGCGGAGCCGCGCCTGCTGGGGCTGGTCATCGGCCCGCACAGTACAGCCTCCTTCATGGGCTACGAACGGAACGGCCTGGCTCATCCATGGCTGGTGGCGCGGGTCCTCCGCTGGCGGCACCGCGGATCCTTCCTGGTGCTGTGGGAGGACGTCGCCGTGGTTGGTGCAAGCTCCGTCCGGCTCCGCCCGGGTTTCACCCGCTACAGCACTGCTCTGCAGGACGCCGTGAAGGGGTAGGACGGGGTTGAACAGGCACGCAATTAGGCACGCGCCAAATCTCCTGTAATGTAGATCCTGTTGTTGTGTTTATGCAGTTGGTAGTTCAGGCAGTACGCGCGGTCGAAAGTCCGTGTTCTTCTGAAGTAGCGGTTTTTGAACACCCCACGCCGGAGGGCCCGAAAGTCGGGACGTTCCCTCCACCTTCACGAAGGACAAAAATAATGGCTACTGGTACCGTCAAATGGTTTAACGCTGAAAAGGGCTTCGGCTTCATCTCCCCGGACGACTCCTCGCAGGACGTTTTCGCGCACTACTCCGCGATCAACTCCTCCGGCTTCCGCTCCCTCGAAGAGAACCAGAAGGTTTCCTTCGACACCGAGCAGGGCCCCAAGGGTCCCCAGGCCACCAACATCCAGGCTCTCTAATTTCCTAGGACCCGGGACCGTTAGGTTTCCAAGCAGGGCTTGCCGTTGATCGGCAAGCCCTGCTTTTTGTTAACCAGGTCTTTCGTGGCCTGCTTCCCAGCCCGAATATTGCCTCCTCGACAAAGTTCAGTTGAAGGAGCAATCTGTTAGAGCGTACGTACGCAGCGTGCCAACCCCACGCCCACGGCGGCGTTTGGAAAACTCCAACCAGCGCGGCACCAGTTGGGGTGGTGCATGTCCGGCACGATGCTCGGCCGGCCCGGCTGCCTGCGCTTCCCGGCATCGGCAGCCGGCACTTTCACTCCGATAATCAGCGGCCGGTTCGGCCCCATGAGCAATGACTTGAATCGGCCACCTGTACACCGGCCTGTGGCCGGTTGCCGTTCAAGGAAGCATTGCTATGAAGAGTAATCGGGGAAGCAATTCCAGATTCAAGCTACTGGCATTTATTGTTGCATTCGCTGTTTCGCTCCTGGCCTCGATGGCCGCAGCCGGTCCCGCCTCCGCCGGCCAATCGCACCACCGGACGTGGCAGGTCCAGGTGGGCTCTGAGTCCCGAGACCAGGCAATCCAGGGCATGCAGTTCCTCCCCTCCGAGATTTTCATCAACGAGCACGACACCATCACGTGGGAGGCGAACTCAGCGGAGATCCATACAGTGACGTTCCTGGCGTCGGGCCAGCCGCTGGAGGAATTCAACCCGTTCAGCGACGATGAGTTGTTGAAGCGCGGAGGGGACAGCTACGACGGGCATTCGTACTACAACTCGGGCCTCCTGGCCAACGTGGACGTGCCCGGCTTCCCGGACGCCAGGAGTTACAGCCTGGCGTTCCCGCGCGAAGGTGACTTCACCTACTACTGCCTGGTCCACGGCATGGTGATGAAGGGGACGGTGCACGTCCGCGAGCAGGGGACCGACTATCCGTACAGCCAGGCCGACTATGACAAGTCATCGCGGGCCGAGGCGCGGTCGATCCTCCGGGACGGACGCGAGCTCACCCGCGACCTTGCGGACCAGGCCACCAGGCACATGGTGATCGCAGGCGGTGACGACGGCGTGGCCATGGTCATGCGCTTCGTGCGGCCCACCGTGACCGTGCATGTTGGCGAAACCGTCGTGTTCGCCAATACCGGTATGGGAGCTCCGCATACCGTCACGTTTGGCGACGAACCGGCGAACGTTTTCGCCCCGTCCGGCACGCCGTCGAATTTCACCGGGGGCAACCTCAACTCCGGAATTATCCCTCCGCAGGGGACATTTGAAGTGACGTTTAAGGCAACCGGAACCTTCGGGTACATCTGCGCACTCCATGACTACATGGGCATGGTGGGCAAGGTGAAGGTCGTCGACTGACGAATCCAATATGCCCGGCTGGAGCCGTTCGCACCAGCCGGGCACGCCGGCGACCGCCACCTGGGGCGGACAGGCCTAGGAATCGGCAGGGTCCCCCGGCTGGCCTGGCGCGGACGACCGGCCCGGGTGGGGGTGGCCCAGCGCGGTTGAACCGGAAGCCGGAGAGAGGCCAAGCCGGCTCACCACCTCGGCGGCTTCCTCGGCGGGAGTTCGTCCAACATCCACCACGATGGTGTTCTCATCCGGTCCCGGCGGTTCCAGGGTGGCGATCTGCGAATCCAGCAGGGACGCCGGCATGTAGTGGTCCATGCGCGCTGTCAGCCGGCGCCCTATCTGTTCCTTGGAACCCGACAGATGCACGAAAACGACGTTCTTTTCGCGGAGCCGGTCCCGGTAGATCTTCTTCAACGCGGAGCAGGTGATGATGCCGGGTATGCCAGCCATCGTGTGCTCGATGATCCACGACGCAATGGTGTCCAGCCACGGCCAGCGGTCATCGTCGGTCAGGGGAATTCCGGCAGCCATTTTTGCCACGTTTTCGGCCGGATGCAGGTCATCGCCTTCCTCCAGGTCCCAGCCGAGCTGGCCTGCAAGGATGCCCGCCACGGTGGACTTGCCTGAGCCGGACACGCCCATGATGACGAGCACCGGCTGCTGGACGGAATCAGGGGTCGGTGCGGCCTCCATCAGGGGATCACCACCGAGAGGACCATGACCAGCGCGAAACCGACCACGGAGATGAGGGTCTCCATAACTGACCAGGTTTTGAATGTCTGGCCCACAGTCAGGCCGAAGAGCTCCTTGACCAGCCAGAAGCCGGCATCGTTCACGTGGGAGAGGAACAATGAACCGGCGCCCACGGCGAGTACCAGCAGGCCAGCGTGCCCGGGGGAGAGGCTGGCCGCAAGCGGCGCAACGATGCCTGCCGCCGTCACCGTTGCCACGGTGGCTGAACCGGTGGCGAGCCTGATGGCGACCGCGATGAGGAAGCCCAGGACCAGGACGGAGATGTTGGCTCCGGTGGCCCACTTGGCGACCGCATCCCCGACTCCGGCTCCGATGAGGGTCTGCTTGAAGCCGCCGCCTGCACCCACGATCAGGATCACGGCCGCGATGGGCCCAACGGAGGCGCCGATCTTGGCGCCGATTTTGGTGCCGGTGAAGCCGACGGCATAACCGAACGTCACGAGGGCCAGCAGGACGGCCAGGGTCATGGCAACCAGCGGTTCACCGATGAAGTCAAAGAAGACGCGGGCCGCGCTCGGGTTCTTGGCGTTGGGGTCGACGATGTCCACCACGGCCTTGAGGAGCATCAGCACCACAGGGAAGACGATGGTCAGCAGGGTCACGAGGAATGTCGGCTGGCGCTTGACGTCGGGGTCGGCCTGGGTGTGTTCGGTATCGATGCCGCCAGCTACCTTCGGGGCATCCACGGGAACCCAGCGCGCAGCGTAGACGGCGAACAGCGGGCCGCAGATGATGACCGTGGGAATGGCGATCAGGAGCCCGAGGGCCAGGGTGATGCCCAACGGGGCGTTCAGGCTGGAGATGGCCACGAGGGGGCCGGGGTGCGGCGGGACCAGGCCGTGCAGGACGGAGAGGCCGGCAAGGGCCGGGATGGCTACGCGCATCAGTTTCCGGCCCGACCGCTGGGCCACCAGGACGATGACGGGCAGCAGCAGCACGAGGCCGATTTCGAAGAACATCGGCAAACCGATGATGACGGCGACCAGGGCCATGGCCCAGGGGAGGACCTTCGGGGAGACTTTGCCGAGCAGGGTGTCCACGACGCGGTTGGCGCCGCCGGAGTCTGCCAACAGTTTGCCCAGCATGGCACCGAGCGCGATCAGCAGGCCAACTTCTTTCAGCGTGCCCCCCACGCCGTCTTCGAAGTTGCTGATGACCTTCCCAAGTTCTACCCCGGAGGCGAGGCCTACGAACGCGGATCCGAGGACCAGCGACAGGAACGGGTGGAGCTTGAGTTTGACGATCAGGAGAACGATCAGCGCGATGCCGATGGCGGCGACGACGACCAGTTGCGTGTCGTGTCCGTTCCACGGCTCTGCTGCGGCGGGAAGGAGAAGGGATTGCATGAGGCTTCCTCGGTTGGAGTGCAACCGCCAACGGTGCTGGTGGCGGGCTGCAATAAGTATGACGTATGACACGGCAAAAGTGAATAAGTAGGACTTTTCGTTGTCACTGAAACGGCGCGCATGCACGAGGGGCGGCCGGGAACTGCGCCCGGGCAGCCTGTCGTTTGGCCGGGAACAGGGGGCGCCACGTCCTCGTTATGCCTTTTGCGTGCTAGCGTGCGCGGAGCGACTCCGACCAAAGGACACCCCTTGACTCCTCGAACCATCGTGATCACCGGCGCCAGCGACGGCATCGGAGCGGCAGCAGCACGGACGCTGGCCAAGGCTGGGGAACAGGTGGTCGTCGTCGGCCGTTCCGCTGAGAAGACCCGCGCCCTGGCCGGGGACATCGGCGCGGACCACTACCTGGCCGACTTCGCCGACCTTTCCCAGGTCCGGGACCTCGCGGAGAAACTGAAGGCAAACTACCCGCGCATCGATGTCCTGGCCAACAACGCCGGCGGGATCATGGGCAAGCGGACGCTCACCGTTGACGGCAACGAATCAACGTTCCAGGTCAACCACCTGGCGCCGTTCCTGCTCACCACCTTGCTGCTGGACACACTGACCGCCAGCAGCGCCAAGGTGATCAACACCTCCAGCGCCGCCAACAACTTCGGAAAGCTGGACCTCTTCGACCTCAACGCCGAGTACGGGTACAGCACCAACCGCGCCTACGGCACGGGAAAACTCGCCAACATCCTGTTCACCTCCGAGCTGCACCGCCGCTTCCATGACCAGGGGATTACGACGGCGGCCTTCCACCCCGGCGTGGTCCGCACCAACTTCGCCGCGGAGTCCGGGAGTCCGTGGCGGCACGCCTACACAACCCTGCTGAACCGCTTCATGCTCAGCCCGGACCAGGGTGCCGACACCATGCTCTGGCTCATCAACGGCACCGCGGGCACGGACTGGATCTCCGGGGCCTACTACGCCAAGCGCACCCTGGCCAAGGCCAATGCCCAGGCCTACGACGCCGGGCTGGCGCGCGGGCTGTGGGAGAAGAGCGAGGAGCTGGTGGCGGAGTTCGTCTAGTCCTACCGTTCGCAGCCCACGCCGTCGTGGTCCGCGTCCAACCCGTAGATGTCGCGGCCGATGACCTGGACGGGTCCGCGGACATAGGCGGGCCCGTTGCCGCTGCCGCCGGCGCAGTCCACATCGGAAGCGATCGGGACGCAGCCTGAGTAGTTCGGGTCGCAGCCCGGATTCGTCCCCGGCACGGGCTGGGCCGCCGGTGCGGGAGGCGCGGCCTTGGCGGCTGCTTCCGCTGCTGCTTTTGCAGCGGCCGCATCCTGGGCCGCCTTCGTTTCGGCGGCTTGCCGCGCTGCAGCCTCTGCAGCCGCTTGGTCCGCGGCATCCTTGTCGGCTGCAGCCTTTTCGGCAGCAGCCTTCTCTGCCGCCGCTTTTGCCGCAGCCGCCTGCTCGGCTGCGGCCTTGTCGGCGGCCGCTTTCGCGGCGGCGGCCGCAGCCAGTTTGTCGTTGACACGCTTGGACACTGAGGCCTCAAGCCACACCAGCCTGCCTGACTCGTCCTTGGTGCACACATAGCTGCTTCCGGCAGAGACCTGCCGGGCGTCAATGGTCGTGCACGGCGTGTCCGCGATGGGCTTCGCGGTAGGAGTGGCCGTGGCGGCTTCACTGGCGGGGCCGGCAGCAACGGACAGCGAAGCCTGGGTGGAGCAGCCGGTTAGCAGGAGGACGACGGCGGCCGCGGCCCCCGCGCGCAATATCGCCTGCCGGGGGCCTGCCGCAGTGGGAATGTCTTCCCTGCGGTGTGCGCGAAGAGGCACGGGAAAGTTACGAGTGGCAGGCATGGATCCCCCAATGGCGCGTGCTGGATGCGGATGGCACGGCCAGCGTAGCTTCGTCCACAGGCCGAGAACGGATTAAGCGCCAATCTTGAGTCATTAACGGCAAAAGCGCTGCCGGCTCCTGGACGACTGCCGGTGCAAGGCAGACCGGTTGGGGCCCTGGGCTTCCTATCCGCTGTTGCGCGCCAGCGCCTCACCGATAATGCGGGCCCCTTCCGGGTAGGCGCCGGGGTTCGGTCCTGAGTAGTTGAGGCGGATGAACGCGCCGGCGGGCTCGGCCGGAAACCACTCGGTGCCGGCGGCGATGACCACCCCGGCGTCCCCGCAGTCACGCACCAGCCGTGGAAGGTCCGTGGTGTCCGGGAGGCGCACCCACAGGTTGAGCCCGCCCTTGGGCAGGCTGTCGAGGTGTGCCAGCGGGACGTGCTCGCGGATGCTGGTGGCCAGCAGGTCGCGGCGGGACTGCAGTTGCTGGCGGAGGCTGCGCAGGTGGGTCTGCCACCCGGGCTGCGTCACCACGTCCAGTGCTGCAGCCTGCAGGAGTCCGCTGACATACATCGACTCAGCGGCGCGGTGGCCCAGGATGCGTTCCCGCGCCGGTCCGCGGACAATAACGGCGGCAACGCGGATGGCCGTGGAAACGCTCTTGGTCAACGACCTGATGTAGACCACGTGCCCGGAATCATCCCGTGTGGCCAACGGGACGGGGGTCGAGGTGATGCCGAAATCGTGGGCCCAGTCGTCCTCTACCAGGAAGGCGCCGTGCCGGCGGGCAACGTCGAGGATCTCGGCGCCCCGGCCTGCCGTCCACTGCACCCCGGTGGGATTCGAATAGTTCGGCTGGACGTAGAACGCCCGGGCTCCGGTCTCGGCGAAGGCCCGGTCCACGTCGGCGGGGTCCGGGCCGTCCGGCCCCGTGGGCACAGGCACCACCCGCACCCCGGTCTGGGCGGCGGCCAGGATAGCCCCCCAGTACGACGGCGACTCCATAAGCAGCGGCTGCCCCGCGCCCACCAGGGCACGGAAGATGGAGCTGAGCCCGCTTTGGCTGCCCGGCAGGACGATCACGTCATTCGGTGTCGGCGGCGTAATTCCCGCGGGGGTCGCCGATCCCAGTTCCTGGGCGAACCATTGCTGCAGTTCGGGCATGCCGGCCGCCGGCGGCCGCGACAGGGCCGCGTCCCCGCGGGCGGCGCGGGCCAGGGCGGCACGGACCAGCCGCTCTGGCAGCAGCTCGCGGTCCGGGTAGCCGGAGTGGAACCAGATGGCGTCGCTGGGGACATTTCGCATGGTGCCCGACAACGACGGCAGCGGAGACGACGGCGACCGCAGGGCTGCCGTTTGCCAGCCATAGTCCAACGGGCGTGCGGTGCGGACGGCCCGGACAAATGTTCCGACGCCGGGCCGGCTTTCGATCAGGCCCTGCGAGGCCAGCGCCTGCAGGGCCTTCTGGACCGTCACCGGGCTCGCCGAGTACTCGGCCACCAGCGAGCGGGTCGACGGCAGTTTGGCTCCGGGCGCAGCTCCGGCGACCCAATGGCGCAATGCCGCAACGATCCGTGAACTGCTATCGTTGTTCATGAAAGAACATAGTAGCGCTACTGTCCTGAATCGCCCAGTGATACTGCCGCGAAAGGTGACTGGAATCTGGTGGGGGCTGCTCGGCGTCGCTGCCTTCTCCTTCACCGTTCCCTTCACCCGAGTGGCCGTCGCCGGGATTCCACCGCTGTTCATCGGTTCCGGCCGGGCCGTGGTGGCCGCTGTCCTTGCCGCCGCAGCGCTCGCCATCACCCGCCAGCGGCTGCCGCATCCAGGCACCTGGCTGCGCCTTTCGCTCGTGGCAGGTGGCGTCGTCGCCGGCTTTCCGCTGCTCACCTCCTACGCGCTGACCGCCGTCCCGGCAGGGCACGGCGCGGTAGTCATTGCCCTCCTGCCGGCAGCCACTGCCACGGTGGTGGTCCTGCGCACCGGCGAACGGCCCCGATTCTCTTTTTGGGTGGTGATGGTGCTTGGCTCGCTGGCAGCCGTTTGCTTCGCGTTCCTGCAGTCCGGCGGAGTGGGGCACCTGCAGTGGGCGGACCTCCTGCTGCTCGGCGCCGTGGCCTGCGCCGCCGTCGGATACGCGGAAGGCGGCATGCTGGCCCGCGAACTTGGCTCCTGGCAGACCATCGCGTGGGCGCTGGTCCTTGCCGCGCCGGCCATGCTGGTCCTGGCAGTGCTCTCCGTCCTGAACCAGCCGCCGTCGGCCACTCCCGTCCAGTGGGCTGCCTTCGGCTACCTCGCCGTGGTCAGCATGTTCCTGGGCTTCTTTGCCTGGTACCGCGGCCTGGCCCTGGGTCCCATGGCGCAGGTGAGCCAGATCCAACTGCTGCAGCCGGTGCTGAGCCTCGTCTGGGCAGCGCTTCTGCTGGGCGAAACACTCACCTGGACCACCGCCATCGGCGCCCTTGCCGTCATCCTCTTCGCCGCCGCGGCCGTCCGCGTCCGGCTCACGCCAGCCGCCTGAACCACCGAAAGGACTCCCATGTACGTTCCGGCACACTTCGCCGCCGGCCCCGAAGCCATAAAGAACCTCCTCGCTTACCCAGGCGCCGCCAACCTGGTGACCATGACCGACGGCGGCCTGCTGGCAACGCTGCTGCCCTTCGCCTTCACCCCGGACGTGGGGGAGCACGGCGCGCTGCAGGCTCACATGGCACGGAACAACCCACACTGGTCCACCCCGCCGACAGGCGAGGCCCTCGCCATCATCCAGGGCCCCGGCGACTACATTTCGCCCTCGTGGTACGCCGCCAAAGCGGATCACGGCCGCGTGGTCCCCACCTGGAACTACACCACGGCGCACGTCTACGGTGAGTTGGTCATCCATGACGACGCCGGCTGGCTGGCACGCCATGTCCGCCACCTGAGCGGCCTGCACGAGGGCGGCCGGCAGGATCCGTGGGCCGTGGACGACGCTCCGGAGCAGTTCGTTGCCGGCCAGTTGCGGGCGATTGTTGGCGTGGAGCTGGTGATCACCCGGGTCGAGGCGAAGGAAAAACTGAGCCAGAACCGGTCCGATGCCGACGCTGCAGGAGTGGCGGCCGGGCTTCGGGCGGAAGGGCGGGAAGCCGGCGCCGCCGCCGTCGAACGCGTCAGGGTGGTGTGAGTCCGGACCTCAGGCCGTCCGTTCCAGGAGCACCATCACCTCGTAGTGCGTGGTCTGCGGGAACATGTCCAGGACCCGTGCCCGCCGGGCAGTGAAGGACGGGAGGGCGGCCAGGTCGCGGGCCAGCGACTGGGCGTTGCAGCTGGAGTACACCACATGCTGGACATCGGATGACTCCAGCCAGCCGCACAGCTCCTTGCCGATGCCGCGCCGCGGTGGGTTCACGATCACCAGCTCCGGCGACTGCTCCGCCGCGAGGGCGAACGCGGTGGCGTCGCCGGCGTGGAACTCCATGCCCGCCAGGCCGGCCTCGTCACTGCTGAGCCGCGCCGAGACGATGGCCTCGCTGCTGGTCTCTATGCCGGTGACCGTGCGGGACGGGGCGGAGCTGTGCAGGGCGAAACCGCCCACGCCGCAGTACAGGTCCCACACCGAAGCCGGCGCCAGTTCGTTGACCCACTCACGCCCCTGCCGGTACAGGGCCGCGGCCATGTCGGTGTTGGTCTGGAAGAAGCTCTGCGGGCGGAGGTGCAGGTTGACGTCATTGACCCGCATCTCCAGCGTGGACTGCTCCGTCAGCAGGATTTCGCGGTCGCCTTCCAGCACTGCCTTGTGTTCCGGCAGCAGGTTGACGGACACCACTTTGACCTGCGGCAGGTCAGCCAGGAGATCCGGAAGGTGCTTCCGGATCCGGGGGACCACCTGCTCTGAGCGGAGGACCAGGCGGAGCATGATCTCGCCGTCCGGGGATTCGGTGATGATGACGTGCTTGAGTTCCCCGGTCCGATTCGGGACGTCGTAGGGCGTCAGGCGGAGGCGGCGGATGTAGGTGGCCAGCACCGGGAAGACGGCCCGCAGGCCGGGGGAGCAGACGCCACACTTGCGCAGGTCCACGCCGTGGCCGTCAGCGTCGAGGATTCCGATGGTGGGGTTCTGCGCCGTTCCGCCGATCACCATTTTGGCCTTGTTGCGGAAGCCGGACTCCTGGCTGGCCACGGGCTCCAGCCACTCCAGGTCCGTGTGTCCGGCAAGGAGGGTCTGGCAGTGCAGCTGCTTGCCGGCCAGCTGTTCGCCGTACGGCCTGCCCATCTGGGTGCAGGAGCGGCAGGTGCCGGCATCAAAGTAGGAACAGTGCATGACTGGTCAAGTTTACCCGCTCGCTTTCCCGGCCGGTTAAGGCACGACGGCGGCACCTGGGCCGCGTTCCCGCCGTCGTTCCTTCCCCAAAGCCGCAGCGTCCGGGAACACAGCTGTGTCCACAGGTGTTAAACCGTATGGAGAAACGAACGATGGACAACAGAACTTACACAGCACTCGTCGTACCGGCCGGCAATTCCGAGCCCATCCGCATCGAGCAGGTGGGCGCGGACCTGCAGGCCCTGGAAGCCTTGGTGGGCGGCCCGCTGGAGTCGGTGATCCGCGGCGACTGGCACGTTTACCTCAATGCGGAGAGTGTCACCACGCTCCTGCCGGTCAACGTCAGGGCCGGGCAGCTGATGCATGAATGCGGCCTGGACCTTGGCGGGATCCGCGGGACCGCCGTCTTCCTTGGCCGCGGCGAACACGGGGCGGAAGCGGACATCCCCGAGCACCTGGCCCGGCTTGCCGAAGAGCTGTTCGGGGCGCCGCTGGCCGCATAGGCTACTCCGCGCGCACGCCGTATGTGCTCAGTACGTTGCCCTTGCTGGTGGTCGACTGGTCCTGCAGCACAAGGCGGGTCAGCGGGTCGCCGTCCTCGAACAGCCGGCGCCCGCTGCCGGCGATCACCGGATGGGTCATCAACTGCAGCGAGTCCAGCAGCCCGGCGAACAGCAGCTGCCGCACCACGGAGATGCTTCCGCACACGGCGATTTCGCCGCCGTCGCGCTCCTTCAAGGCGGCCACGAATTCGCCGAGCGGCGCGTCTATCAGCTGCGAGTTTTCCCATTCCAGGGGTCCCGTCAGCGTGCGCGATGCGACGAACTTCTCCACGGGGTTGATGAATGCCGCGAAGTCCTGGTCCTGCGGGGCCGTAGGCCAGTAACCGGCCCACTCCTCGTAACTGACGCGGCCCAGGATGACCGTGTCCACGGCGTTGATCATCCTGGTCAGCCCCTCACCGAGTTCCTCGTCGAAGCTGTCGAACTGGAACTTGAAAGGTTCGGACACCACCCCGTCCACGGAGTGGAACAGGCCGGCAGTGACTTTGCGCATGGGAGCCTCCAAATAATGTGCGGACAGGCATTACGGTATGCGGCCGGCTCCCTTCCGGGGAAGGGTTTGGGGCCGATGGTTTCGGCCCGGTATCCGGACGGCGGCGGGCAGCTGCGTTAGCTTCATCACTCGCCGTGTCGTCTTGCGCAGTTTCGAAGGTGCCGGGGCCCATACTTGTCATTGAACGGCTTTCGCCGTCCCCCCGGCCAGGCAGGAGGAAGTGCATGGAAACCCTGAAAAAAGTCGTGAGCAACCAGTATTTTCCTGCCGGTGCCGTACTGACGGCCGTCCTGCTGTTCTGGGTCGTCGCCATGCTGGGCGGACTGTCGCTGCTCAACAACAACCAGCCGCCGCTGACCACCCTGACCTGGATGCTGTTCGTCTACGCCGCAGCTGTGCTGACCCCCCTCGCCGGGCTGCTGGCCGCCGTCGACCTGGTCCGCCGCTGGCGCCGCAACCGCGCTGCCGCCCCTGCCTCATTCACGGACGCCGGGACGGCCAACCTCGCCGCCGACACGGCCAACTCTTCCGCCGGCGCCGGGGAAGCATCCCAGCCCGCGCTGCCCGAAAACCCGCTGCCCGAAAACCCGCAGCCCGAAAACTCCCAGCCGGCGCCCGCCAAGCAGCAGCGCCGGGGCCGCCAGGAAGCAGCCTAGGCCCCAAGCCTTCCGGCTACCGTCCCTTCAACGCGTTGAGGGCCTCTTCCGCATGGTGCAACGCCTGGCCAAGCCTGTCGCCGGGCTCAGGCAGTGAAAACAGGTAGCCCTGAAGCGAGTCGCACTCCAGCGCGGTCAGGTAGTCCGCCTGTGTGGCCGTCTCGATCCCTTCCGCCGTTACTGTCAGGCCCAGGCTGTGCGCCATGTTGATCATGGAGCTCAGGATGGGGAGGCGCTCGTTGCCGGTGCGCACCATGGACACGAAGGTCTTGTCGATCTTGACCGTATCCACGGGCAGGTCCTGAAGCCGGCCCAGCGAGGAATAGCCGGTGCCAAAATCATCCAGCGCCACCCGGACACCCGCGTCCCGCAACGCGCTGAGCTGCTGGATCAGGCTGCAGTCGGCGTCAAAAAAGACGCTCTCAGTCACTTCCAGGACCAGCTGGTAGGGGGCCACCCCGCTGGCTTCCGCAAGCCCCAGGACACTTTCGGCGAAGTCCGGTTCCTGCAGCTGTACGCCGGAGACATTCACGGCCAGGGACCGCGACGGATCCTCGGTGAGCCACCGTGCCAGCTGTACCATTCCGGTCGCCATCACTTCGGCTCCGATCTCGCTGATCAGCCCGGTGCGCTCGGCTAGCGGTATAAAGATGGACGGCGGCACCCGCTCGCCGCCGCGGTTCCATCTGGCCAGCGCCTCGAGCTGGACCACCTGCCCCATGCGGTGCGAGACGATCGGCTGGAAGTCCACTGTGATTTCGGCGCGGGGGACGGCCAGCTGCAGCCCGCTCTCCATGTGCGTCCGCTGCACCAGCGCCTGCATCATGTCCGGATGGAAGTGCAGGAACCGGTTCTTGCCCGCAGCCTTGGCCGCATACATCGCAATGTCGGCATGCCGCAGCAGCTCGGACGGGCCCATGCTGTCCTGTCCCAGGGAGGCGAGCCCCAGGCTCAGGCTGGGACGCAGGACGGTGCCGCCGATGGTGACGGGTACGTGCAGGCAGCGCACGACGCACGCCGCGATCGCATCGGCGTCCGGGCAGGCGGTCAGGAGCACCACGAACTCGTCACCACCCAGCCGGGCGACGACGTCGGCCGTGGGAACGCAGCCGCGGAGCCGGCGTGCCACTTCGATCAACATATCGTCCCCCGCCTGGTGGCCGAGGATGTCGTTGACTTCCTTGAAGTCGTCCAGGTCGAGGAGCAGCACATCCACGGTCTTCAACCGCGGTTCCTGAAGCGATTCGGCCAGGGCGTCGTTGAAGACGGCCCGGTTGGCGAGTCCGGTCAGCGGGTCCTGGAAGGCCATGGCGCGCAGCTTCTCAGCCTGCACTGCAAGGTCCATCATGGCCCGGTGCGCCTGTTCCTGGGCCTTGCGCCGCGGCGTCACGTCACGGAAGCTCCACACGCGGCCCGCGACTTTCTCGTCGACCCGTTGCGGGCGGGAATACCGCTCGAAGGTGCGGCCGTCCCGGAAATCGACGACGTCGTGGCTTTCGGCGGCAGGGTCCTGCTGGAGCTCGCCCAGCCGGGCGGTGAAGGCAACGGGGTCCGCCACCTGTTCCAGGATCAGCTTCATCACCGGTTCCTGGCTGTCGGCGTCCATGAACTCCGGGGGGATACCCCACATGGAGAGGAACTGTTCGTTGAAGCCGGCCACGCTGCCGTCATTGCCGATAACCAGGATGCCGTCTGCCGTTGATTCAAGAGTTGCCGTCAGCAGCGACATGGTCTCGCGAAGGTTTGCGTCGGCCGTCTTGCGGTGGGCGGTCCCGCGGGCGGAGAGCAGCACCCGTGCGCCTACCGGACCCCCATTTCCGGGGCCGGGTTGGTGATCGCCGGCCGGGTCCTCCCGGGGGAGGAGCGCCGCTGCCAGTTCGATGGGAAACTCGGTGCCGTCGCCGCGCAGGGCCATGATCTCCCGGGGCGGTGGATGCTCTTCCGCCTGGGTGAGGAGCCGGTGCAGCAGGTGGGCCACGTCGTCGCGGAAGCCCTCGCCGATCAGCAGCCGGTGATCCAGGCCCGTGAAGGCGTCCTGCGGAAGCGCGAACAGGCGTGCCGCTGCCGCATTTCCCGCCAACACGGTGCCGTCCGCAGCCAGCGCCAAAAGTGCGTCCGGGCTTGCGTCCATGAAGACGCCAAAAATTTGTAATGCCACATTGTTGTCACGGCCGATAAAACCGGTCATCACACCACCCCTTCGCAATCATAAAGGCCGCGGAGGGAAATTGGGTGGGGTGCAGGTATCTTCGCCTGGATCCACACAGACCCGGCGCCGGACGTAAAAAGCGCCGTCCTCCTTTTGGAGTCCGGCGCTCTTACTAATGGCGATATGAAACGGCTACACCCGGCGGCCACTGCGGTTGGTGACGGCGCCGTAGATCAGCAGCACGATGATGGCTCCGAGGATGGCCAGCAGCCAGGTCCTGAGGTCGAAGAACTCTGCCAGTCCGCCGCCGAAGATCAGTGATCCGATCCAGCCGCCCAGGATGGCCCCAACAACGCCGAGGACCATGGTGACCACCCAGCCTCCGCCTTGGCGGCCCGGCAGGATGGCCTTTGCAATGGCTCCAGCAATCAGGCCCAAAATGAGAAATCCGATAATGCCCATGTTGCCACTCCTTGTCAGTAAGTTGTGCCGGGTCCCCATTTCCGGTTCCATCATTCAATCAGCAGGCTTACTACTGTGCAAGGCCTTCATTATCACAGGATGACTGTCAGTTTTGCCGGAATGCGGCGGAATTCTCTCCGACGGAAAAGTGGACGCCGATAGGATTAGGTGTCCCAGCATTTGACGAAGGAGCTCCGGCATGTCCAGCCAGACCCAGCGGCCGCGGGCCATATTCCTCGACATCGACGGCACCTACGCTGACCACGGGCTTGCACCGCAGGCGCACGTCGACGCCGTCCGGACCGCCCGGAAGCTCGGCCACCTCGTGTTCGTCTGTACGGGGCGGCCCCTGTCCATGGTCCCCGCGCACATCCTGGCGGCGGGATTCGACGGCACCATTACAGGCGCCGGCGCCAGGGTGGAGGTAGGCGGTGACGTCCTCAGGGACGCGCGCTTCGAGCCGGAGCTGGCGGCAAGCATCGTCGAAACGCTGGACGCCCACGGCGCCTCCTACATCCTGGAAGCGCCCGAGGCCCTGTATGGCCGCACGGGCGTCGACCTGCGGCTGCGGGAGGTCCTGGGCCCCATCTTTGCCGGCCGCCCCCAGCACGACGGCGTACTCAGCACCGACGTGGATCCGCTGGAGGACATCCTGGGACCCATGCAGTACAGCGACGATCTCCGCGCAACGTCCTACGCCAAGATCTCCTGTTTCGATTCGCCCGTGCCGCTGACCCGCCTGATGGAGACCTTCGGTCCCGGGGTGGGGCTGATCCCCAGTTCCCTGTCGGCCCTGGGTGATCGTGCGGGGGAGATCTATATGGCGGGCACCCACAAAGCCGTGGGGATCCAGGTGGTGGAGGCCCGGCTCGGCCTGGACCGGGCAGACATCGTGGCCATCGGTGACAGTGCCAACGACATCGAGATGCTTGAGTACGCCGGCGTGGGCATTGCCGTGGAGGGGGGCCATCCCGCCGTTCTTGCCGTGGCGGACAGGACCACTGCCGCGCCGGCCGGCGACGGCGTGGCGCTGGCCTTCGCGGAGCTGGGGCTCCTGGGGTAGTCTTCAGCTCGCCCGGGCTGCGGCCGTCAAAACGCCGGGCGAAGTTCCCAGGCCGCGCACCACCCAGCCCTGTTCCCGCCAGGCCCCTGCGTCCAGCGCATTGCGCCCGTCCAGGACCACCCGCCGTCGTACCTGCTGCCCGGCGGCGGCAGGACACAGCTGCCGGTACTCGTCCCATTCGGTGAGGAGCAGCACCAGTTCAGCGTCCCGGAGCGCCTTCTCCGTGGATGCCTCGAAGCGGAGCCCTGGGTAGCGGCGCCATGCAAGGTTCACGGCTTTGGGGTCCGTGACGGTGACATGGGCTCCGGCGGCGGCCAGCCGGTCCGCAACATCCAGGGCCGGAGAGTCGCGGATATCGTCGGTGTCCGGTTTGAAGGAGGCCCCGAGCACGGTAATGGACCGCCCGGCGAGCGTGCCACCGCACAGCTCCGCCGCGAGGCCCACGGTGCGCTCCCGCTGGCCCACGTTCACCGCATCGACCACGCGCATCCAGTCCTCCACCGCGGGCACCGCCAGGGTGGCGGCCTGGGTGCGGAAGCTGCGGATGTCCTTGGGCAGGCAGCCGCCGCCGAAACCAAGCCCCGCGTGCAGGTAGCGGCTGCCGATCCTCGGGTCCAGCCCCATCGCCTCGCTGAGCTCGGTGACGTCGGCGCCCGAGGCCTCGCACAGTTCAGCGACTGCATTGATGAAGCTGACCTTGGTGGCCAGGTATGCGTTCGCGGCGGACTTGATGAGTTCTGCGGTGGCGAAGTTGCAGACCAGGCGGGGAGTGCCTGCGGCCAGCAGCGGTTCGTAAACAGCGTCCAGGGCTGCGGTCACGTCCAGGGGCGCCCCGGTGGCGGGGTGGAAGGCGGCGGTCCGGCCGCCCTCCACGCCGTAGACCAGCCGGTCCGGCACCAGCGAGTCCTTGACGGCGGTGCCCTGCCGCAGGAACTCGGGGTTCCAGCCGAGCAGCACGTCCGGCCGTGCGGCCAGTACGCCGCGAAGCATCTCCACGGTGCCAACAGGCACCGTGGATTTACCGACGACGACGGCCCCCTCGGCCAGGTGCGGCAACAAGGCAGCCGCGGCGGAGACCAGGAAGGTGAGGTCGGCGGCGTCGGACGTCTTGTCCTGGGGCGTCCCTACGCACAGGAAGTGCACCTGCGCGCTCCCGGCCTCGGCGGGATCCGTGGAAAAGCGGAGCCGTCCGGTGGTGCGGCCGTCCTCGAGGAGTTCATTGAGGCCAGGTTCGTGGAACGGTGCGGCTCCCTGTGCCAGCTGGGCCACCTTGGTGGGGTCGACATCGATGCCCACCACGGTGTGGCCCATGGAGGCCAAGGTCGCCGCGTGGACAGCGCCCAGGTAGCCGCAGCCGATCACGGACATTTTCACGATGATGCTCCTGCCGTGGAGGCCTTCCATGGGGGTACCGGCGCCGCCGCTATGACGTCCGTGTAGTGCTGCACCAGTTCGGTGCAGAGCGCGGGCCAGGTTCTGTCCTGGACCGAGGAGTGTGCTGCGGATGCGAATGCCCGGCGTTTGGCGTCGTCGCCCATCAGGTCCTGCACCCGGGCCCGCATGGCGGACAAATCGCCCGGTTCGTAAAGCCACCCCGTGCGCGAGTTCTCCACCAGGTCCAATGGCCCACCCCGGCCCGTGGCCACCACCGGAACACCCGATGCCATCGCCTCCTGGATGGTCTGGCAGAAGGTTTCGAACTCGCCGGGATGGACGAACAGGTCGAACGATGCCACCGCCCGCGCCAGGTCGTCACCGCCCAGGAAGCCGGTGAACGCCGCCCGGGGGAGTGCCGCCTCAAGGACTGCCCGCTGGGGTCCGTCGCCCACCACCACCAGCTTGGTGTTGGGAATGCCGGTGAGGGCGGCAAGGTCTTCCACCTGCTTTTCGACGGCCAGCCTCCCCACGTAGCCAATGATCCGTTCACCGGCCGGGGCAATCGAAGCCCGCCACCCGTCGTCGCGCTTTTCCGGCGAAAACCGCGCAGTGTCCACGCCGCGGCGCCACATCCGCACCCGCGGAATGCCCCGGCCGCGCAACTGGTTCAGCGCGAACGTGGAGGGCACCAATGTACGTGAGGCGAGCAAGTGGATGTTCTCCACCCTGTTCCAGGCCCAGTTCTCCAGGAAGGGAACGCCGTACCGGGCGGCGTAGCTGGGAACCTCGGTCTGGTAAATGGCCACGGTGGGGATACCCAGCTGGTGTGCCGCCTGGGCGGCACGCCAGCCCAGGACGAACGGCGAGGCCAGATGCACCACGTCGGGCGCGTACTCGGCAAGGATTCGCTTGACCCGGTACGCACCTCCCAATGCCAGCCGTACGTTCGGATAACCGGCCAGCGGGACCGCGGGAAGCCGGTGGACCTGCGCCCCCTTGACCTGGCCCGGCACGGACCCCTCGTGGGCTGACGCGGCGATGACCAGGACGTCGTCGCCCCTTTCCTCGAGGTGGTCCAGGACCCTCAGGATGGAGTGGGTGACGCCGTTCATCAGCGGCAAAAAAGATTCGGCAACGATTGCGATCCTCACCCCTCCACCGTGCGTGCCTTCCCTGAAATGGCGGGGGCGGAGGCGTTACCCGGAAGAGAAGGCCTGGTGAACAACTGCCCCGATTTCCCAAATAAAGTACTAAGTAGGCTTTGCATTTGATGCTAAGCATGCTTACGGTAGTGGGGCAGTCAGCGCAGAGCCTCAAGCAGTCGGGGCGGAAGCCGGATGACGGGAGCAAGCCCCGGTCCGGGACATCCATTGCTGGCAGACCCAGTGCAACGACCATCCAAGGAGACGTCATGCTCAACAGGGAAAACCTTGAAAACCTGCTCACCAAGGGCGGCAACGTCGTCGGTTCCGACGGCTCGAAAATTGGTTCGATCGGTCAGCTGTACGCAGACGATGACACAGGCGAGCCCACTTGGGTCACCGTGAAGACGGGCCTGTTCGGTACCTCCGAGTCCTTCATTCCAGTCGAAGGTGCGCACAACCAGGGCGAAGACCTGGTGGTTCCTTTCAGCAAGGAGCACGTCAAGGACGCTCCGCGCGTGGATGCCGACGGCCACCTCACTCCCGAGGAAGAAGACCGGCTGTACACGTACTACGACCGCGGTGCCCGTACCTACACGGAGGCCCGCTCCGGCGCCGCCGGGGACGTGGACCTTCAGGGTGACGCCGACCTGAACGCCGGCACCCCCACGGCAGGGCTCGGTGCAGGCCGCGACACCTATGACCGCGACGAAACCACGCGCGGAACCGTAGGCCACGACACCTCGGGCCCCACCACGGACGACGCCATGACGCGGTCCGAGGAACAGCTGCACGTTGGCAAGGAGCGCGAGGCCACCGGGCGCGCCCGGCTGCGCAAGTACGTCACCACCGAGAACGTCACCAAGACCATCCCGGTGGAGCGTGAAGAAGTCCGGATCGAGCGTGAGCCCATCACGGACGCCAACCGCGGCGCCGCCCTCGACGGACCGGCCATCAGCGAAGAAGAGCACGAGGTGGTCCTGCATGAGGAGCGCCCGGTAGTGGAGAAGGAAGCCGTCCCCGTCGAGCGGGTCCGGTTGGACAAGGACGTTGTCCGCGACGATGTCACGGTCAATGAGGAAGTCCGTAAGGAAAACATCGAAACAGACGGCAACACCCGTCGCTGATGCGGATGGGGGCTTGGCCCCCGTCCATCGGCCGGCTGATTGGAGCAGCCGCCCTGACACGGTGAACGGCGCCGGGAACCCTGCTTGCAGGCTCCCGGCGCCGCACTGTTTAAAACGCTGGTGCAGCCGCGCTGTGAGCGGTGACTGCACCAGCCAGTAGGACGAATATCTTCAGAACTTACGGTTCATCTCTCATTCGCGGCTCCTGTTTTCCCGGTTGACGGTATCCGGGTGGATGGCTGGCTCTGTTCACGTCCGGCAGCCAGCAAAAATCGCAGTGTGCCCTCGGCGGGGCGGCGGGTGTTGGTTTCTACCAATTTTACGGCGGGGCCGGGCAAAAAGCGCCGGCTGCCGGGGCATTCGATTGTTGATTGAGGCTGCACGGGAGCCTGTCGTGCGCGGGCGCGGCGCACCCGGCGTGACACCATGGAACACGATGAAACTGCGCGCTGATCAGACCGGAGACCGTGGCCTTCCCATGCCGTTATGGCTGCAGGGTGCCCTTGAAGCGGCGCAGGCGGCCGTCATTTCGGCGCTGGTGGTCGTGGCCCCCATCGTCGCAGTCTGGGCCACTGCGGGTTTCCAGAACGGGCAGTTCGAGGTCCTGGCGCGCCTGGCGGGACAGTCCTGGCTCCTGGTCCACGGGGTGCCGCTGGAACTTGCCGGCACAGGACCCGGGACTGCCACCCACGGCGGGTCCGGCATCCTGAGCCTGATTCCCCTGGGCCTGACCCTGATTCCCTTCCTCCTGGCCTGGCGCGCCGGCCGCCGGCTGGCCCGTGCTTCCTACACTGACCAGCTGTGGCAGGCGTTGCTGGGCTCGTGGGCAGTATATGCAGCGTTTGGCGCGGCCACCGGGTTCGTCTGCCGCAGCACCGACGTTGGCATCAACCTTTGGTACGCCATGTTGGTTCCGCTGGTCCCGTTCGGGCTCGGAATGGTGATTGGCGCGCGAAGGGAAGCGGGGTCCTGGAGCCGGCTCATCGGCGTCGACGCGGTGGACTGGATCTCGCGCACCAGCCAGCATTCCCGCTGGGCCGGATCGTACTTCGCATCCGCGGCGAAGGCAGGGTTCGTCGCAGTGCTGTCAGCCCTCACCCTGGCCGCGGTGCTGCTGGCAGTTGACCTGTTCATCCACTGGAACCTGGTGGTGTCCGTGTATGAAGCGCTCGACGCCGGCCCGGTGGGAGGTGCCGCCCTCACCATCGCGCAGCTGGGCTTCCTGCCCAACCTTGTGGTGTTCGCGCTTGCGTGGACGTCCGGCGCCGGCTTTGCCATGGGGGCAGGGTCCCAGGCCGGGGCGTTGGGGACCGCCGTCGGGCCGCTTCCGTCCATCCCGGTCCTGGCCGCCATCCCGTCGGGGTCCCTGGATTACGCCTTCGTTGCACTGATCGTCCCGGTGCTGGCAGGCGTCATGGCGGGATGGTGGTTCCTCAGGGAGGGTGAAAACCACTTCGACGAATGGCTTGCCATCAAGGTCCACGCCCGGTGGTTCACCGCCACCGTCTCCACGCTGATGCTCGGGGTGCTCGTGGGCGTGGCGGCCGGCCTGCTGACGGTCTGCCTTGCCTGGATCGCCAGGGGGTCAGCCGGCCTCGGCCGCTTGACCGCCATCGGACCCGACCCGCTGTGGACGGGAGTGTGGGTTGCTGCCGAGGTGGGCGTCGGCGTCGTTATCGGTTACGCCGCCGGCCCGTGGCTGGAACGCGAGAAAACCGGGGCAGCCGACCACGATGCGGAACTGGTCCACTAGGCCTGAACCGCGGCTAGCGGACCTTGGTGGGCAGGACGTCCTGGAACTGTGCCATGCACGCATGGGTTGCCCGGTCCGTCAGCGCCCGGCCCAGGCACGCCTGGTACTCACGCACCTGGTCAAACAGGACCATGGTGGTGACAATCAGCAGCACCATGACCGCTGCAACCACCAACCCCGAAATGGTGCCTAGGAGAACCAGCTTGGATTCCTTGAGCCGGATTGCCCGGACCAGCAGGACGATCCCCAGGACCAGGCTCGCTGCGGTAAGCATGGTTGTCAGCCACAGGTAGCCGACGTCCAGTTGGTATACGAAGAACGCCCCGAGGACCGAGACCACGAACATCCGGAACAGGGTGTGGGTCTTGGCGAGGGAGGCTTTCGCCGCCTCGCTGAGCGGGGCTCTGGCCTGCTGCTGCCCGCTCCGGCCCGGTTCGCTGTTCATGTTTTCCAGCGTACGCGAGCCTGCACCTAAGCTGGACCAATGCGTATCGTCGTCCTCGTTTCCGGAACCGGGTCCAATCTCCAGGCCGTCATTGACGCCGTCAAGGCGGGGGAGCTCGACGTGGACATCGCAGCGGTGGGCGCAGACCGTGAAGGAACCTACGGCGTCGAACGCTCTGCTGCCGCCGGCATCCCCACCTTCGTGGTGGACTTCAAGGCCTACCCGGACCGCGCCGACTGGAACGCCGCGCTGACCAAAGCCGTGGCCGCCTATGCCCCGGACGTGGTGGTGTCCTCCGGGTTCATGCGGATTGTCAGCCCGGACTTCATCGACGCGTTCAACGGCAGGTACCTCAACACGCACCCCGCCCTGCTCCCGGCATTCCCCGGCGCCCACGGCGTGCGCGATGCCATGGCGTACGGCGTGAAGGTCACCGGCTGCACCGTGCACTGGGCCGACGCCGGCGTGGACACCGGCCCCATCATCGCCCAGGAGGCCGTGGCCATCGAGGACTCCGACACCGAGGAAACCCTGCACGAACGCATCAAGGTGGTGGAGCGGCGGCTCCTCGTCTCCACCCTGGCGGCCCTCGCCGCAGACCCTTCCTTCCCACCCAACTAGCTCGCACTTGTTGTCGTTCTCAGCCCTCAAAACGACAACAACTGCGAGTCACTTGGTCCCCGGCGCTGCCAGCTGTGGATAACCGCGGCCCGCCACAGAAAGGTTTGCGATCATGGTCGCGTGAAGACCCCTCGCCCGCTTCCCGCCACGATCGCGGAGCTGCCATTTACGTTTCAGGAAGCGGTCGACGCCGGCGTAACCCTTCGGCGCCTTCGTCACGCAGCGCTGGACGCACCCAGCCGAGGCATCAGGGTCCCGTATTGCGGCATCTCTGTCGGTCCAGCCGGCACACACCGGATTCAAGCTCTGAGGCCGTTTACGACGATTACGGCGTTCTCAGCTGCTTCTCACGCCACAGCTTTCAACTTCTGGAATTTCCCGGGTTTTCTGCCCGGCCAAACGGACCCGCGCATCCACATTTCCCGTCCGGACTCCATGGCCATTCCCCGACGCAAGGGTGTGGTGGGCCATGTGGGACAGTTCTTCGACGACGAGATCGTGTCTGTGGAGGGGGTGCTGGTAACAAGCAGGCCGCGGACCTGGCTGGACAATGCCCGCAAGATGAGCGTCGACGAGTTGACAGTCGTTGCTGATCACCTCGTGCGCGTGCCGAGGGCTGTTTTTGAAACGCGAGCAGAGCCGCATTGCACAATGGAGGAGCTGGCTGGGATGCTGGCCCGGCACAAAGGTACGCCCGGCATCAGGAAAGCGCGCCTGGCACTGGAGCAGGCTCGGGTGGGCGCGGACTCTGCGCCTGAGACACGCTTGAGACTGGCGCTGGAATTCGCCGGGCTTCCAGAACCGCAACTGAACGCGCGCACTGAGCTGAGCGGCGGCGTCGTACGGCAGCCTGACTTGGGCTACCCCCAGCAGCGCGTTGCCGTGGAGTACGACGGCGAAGTGCATTCTTCCCCTGAACAGGTCGTCCGTGACATCGCCCGCGAGGAGGACTTTCTTCGGGCGGACTGGCTTCTGGTCAGGATCTCCAAGCGGCATATGGAAGATGCCGCCAAGGCCGCCGTCTCGAAAGTGCGCCGCGCGCTTCTCAGCAGAGGCTGGTCATCCGACTAACGGCATCGGGCGGAACATACGGCGCGTGTGCTGCCGACACGCGCGAGTCAGACGTCTGGAGCAGGTAACGAACTGGCTCGCACTTGTTGTCGTTTTGGGGGTCCTAAACGACAACAAGTGCGAGCCAGTTGGGGAGGCGGCGGCTACTGCAGGCGGGCCTGCCGTGTTTCGGGGGAGAAGAACGCCATCCACAGCACGGAGGCCAGCACCAGGGCGCCGGCCAGGGCAAAGGACGTGGCCAGCCCGAGTTCGGGCCAGAAGTAGTTGGCGAAGATCAGCGGCCCAAAACCCGCACCGAGCCGGGAAAATGTGGACGCCCAGCCGAATCCGGTGCCGCGCAGTTCGGTGGGGTAGAGCTCGGAGACGTAGGCGTAGAGCACCGGGATGGCCACCTGCACCACGAACCCGAACACCAGCAGCCAGAAGACCGCGGCCGTGGGGATGTCCACCACGAACGCCACGATCACCAGGGTCAGCGCCGAGAGCGGACCGGTGATGGCAAGGATCCATTTCCGCCCCACCCGCTCCACCAGGAGCGCCGCCACCACGACGCCAAGAAATCCGACGGCGGCCATGGACGACGTGGTGACGAACGCCTTGTATTCGGCGAACCCGGCGCCGATAAGGATCCTCGGCATCCACGTCAATGACAGGTAATACACCAGCAGGATGCTGAAGAACAGGGACCAGGCGGCAGTGGTGATCTTCCAGTTGAACTGCCACACGGACCTCAGCTGGGTCCAGGCGCTGCCGGCGGAGAGCCGCGGCACGTCCTTGGCATCGGGAAGGCTGTAGACGCGGGGTTCTGCTCCGGTGGCCACCACCAGCCCGTCAATGATTTTCGCCGCTTCCTCCCGCCGGCCTTTCCGGATGAGGAAGAGCGGGGACTCGGGAACGCTGCGCCGGATCCAGAACACCAGGAGGGCGGGCAGCACCATCACCAGCATCGTCAGGCGCCAGTCGCCGTAGAGGGCCACCAGTCCGGCCGAGACGAACCCGGCCAGGGCCGCACCGACCGGCCACCAGCCGTCCATGGCAGTCAGCACCTTGCCGCGCTGCTTCCGCGGAGTGAACTCACCCACCAGGGCGTAATCCACGGGGATGCAGCCGCCCAGGCCAAACCCGGCCATGAAGCGGAAAACGCAGAACCAGACGAAATCAGGGGCGAAGGCGCCCAGGACGGTGAACACGGAGAACAGCAGCAGGGTGGCGGTGAAGGCCTTCTTGCGCCCCACGGTGTCTGCGATGGTTCCCCAGACGAAAGCGCCCAGGGCCATACCGATCAGGTTCGCGGTTCCCACCCAGGCCGCCTCCCCGGCGGAGAGCGACCAGTGCTTGGACAGCAACGGAATCAGGATGCCGTTGAGGGTCACATCCCAGGCATCGAACATGAAGCCGAGGCCCCCGATCAGGAAGATCCTGCCCTGGACTTTCCATCGCCAGGGCAGTTCCTGGACCACCTGTTCGCCGCTGGGCACAGTGGTGTAAGTGTTCATCGCCGCCTCCTGTTGAAAACTCTAGCCCGCGCCCACGGCGTTCACACTCCGGTGGCCGCACAGGCCAACCGTGCCCTTCGCGATAAACTGGCCCTATCCCCACCAACCGCGGCCCTGTTCCGCGAGATAAGACGGAGACATTTGTGAGCTTCACGCAGCATGAGCGCGTATCCATTGACCGTGTACCCATCCGCCGGGCCCTGATCTCGGTTTACGACAAAACCGGTCTGGAGGAGCTCGCCACGGGCCTGCACGCAGCGGGCGTGAAGCTGGTCTCCACCGGCTCCACGGCCAAGAAGATCGCCGCCGCGGGCATCCCCGTCCAGGAGGTTGAGGAAGTCACCGGTTCCCCCGAGATGCTGGACGGCCGCGTCAAGACGCTGCACCCGCGCGTCCACGGCGGCATCCTGGCCGACCGACGGGTCCCGGCCCACATGGAAACCCTCGCCAGCATGGACATCGAGGCCTTCGACCTGGTGGTGGTGAACCTCTACCCGTTCGTGGAGACTGTCAAGTCCGGTGCCGCGCAGGACGACGTCGTGGAACAGATCGACATCGGAGGCCCCGCCATGGTGCGGTCGGCCGCCAAGAACCACGCCGCCGTCGCCATTGTGGTTGATCCCTCCTTCTACGGCCAGGTGGTGGAGGCTGCCGCTGCCGGTGGCTTCGACCTGAAGACCCGCCGCCGCCTCGCCGCCAAGGCATTCGCCCACACCGCCGCCTACGACAACGCGGTGGCCACCTGGACTGCCAGCCAGTTCCTGGACGAGGACGGCGACGGCGTCATTGACTGGCCCGCCTACGCCGGCCTGTCCCTGGAACGTTCGGAGGTCCTGCGGTACGGCGAGAATCCGCACCAGCAGGCTGCCCTGTACGTGGACAAGGCTGCACCGATGGGCATTGCCCAGGCCGACCAGCTGCACGGCAAGGCCATGAGCTACAACAACTTCGTTGATGCCGACGCCGCCCTGCGCGCCGCGTACGACTTCGCTGAACCCGCCGTCGCCATCATCAAGCACGCCAACCCATGCGGTGTGGCTGTCGGTTCCGCCGGCGCCGCCGACCCCATCGCCGACGCCCACGCCAAGGCCCACGCCTGCGACCCCGTCTCCGCGTTCGGCGGTGTTATCGCCGCAAACCGCACCGTCACCGCGGGCATGGCCAACACCGTCAAGGACATCTTCACCGAGGTGGTCATCGCCCCCGGCTTCGAGCCCGAGGCCGTGGAGATCCTCTCCAAGAAGAAGAACATCCGCCTGCTCGCCCTGCCTGAAGGCTACGGCCGGTACCCCACGGAGTTCCGCCAGGTCTCCGGCGGCATGCTGGTCCAGGTCACCGACAAGGTGGACGCTGACGGCGACAACCCCGCCAACTGGACCCTCGCTGCCGGTGAAGCCGCAGATGAAAAGACCCTTGCGGACCTCGCGTTCGCCTGGACTGCCTGCCGCGCCGCAAAGTCCAACGCCATCCTCCTCGCCGAGAACGGCGCAGCAGTGGGCATCGGCATGGGCCAGGTCAACCGCCTGGACTCCTGCCGCCTGGCGGTGGAGCGGGCCAATACCCTGGGCGTCACCGTGGAGTCCGACATCGAAGGTGCCGGCGGTGCCTCCAACGCGGACGCGAGCGGCGCACCCCAGCGTGCCCGCGGTGCCGTGGCTGCCTCCGACGCGTTCTTCCCGTTCGCCGACGGACTGCAGATCCTGATCGACGCCGGTGTCCGCGCCGTAGTGCAGCCCGGCGGTTCGGTCCGGGATGAGGAAGTAATTGCCGCAGCCAACGCCGCCGGCATCACGATGTACGTCACCGGAGCCCGCCACTTCTTCCACTAATCCCCACCCTTCATCGATTGCTCCGTAACTGTCGTTTTCCCGCGTGGTAACGACAGTTGGGCCCACGCCGGCAGGGTTCCCTGGCCGAGCTTGTGAGGCTAGGGCGCCGGTGGGGAGCAGTGGATGGTTGTTAAACGACGACGGCGCCCGTCCCCTGAAAAGGGGACGGGCGCCGTCGTCGTTGTCTTGGCTTAGTCCTGCTCACCCGTGGGATGGTCAGGCTCCGGAAGCCGAATCTCCCGGGGCTTCGCCTCCGCCATCCGCTCCTTGGTCCAGTACTCGAGGACTTCCTGGCGCGACTGGGTCAGGTCGACGTGGCTGACGGGATCCTCGTCGGGATCAGGTGATTTAGGACTTTGCCGCACGCTTGAAGGTGTCCTGGATGACGCGGCCCCAGTACGGGCCGTACATGACGGAAGAGCCGTTGTAGCCGTAGCTGTTGATGGAGTTCTGCAGGCCGTCAGAGCCGATGCCGATGAACCACGGGCCGCCCGAGGAACCACCCGTCATGTCGCAGGGAATGCCCTGGGTGCCGAACTGGGGGTTGTTCGGATCGTCCGAGGCGGTGCCGGTGCAGCTCTTGAGGGTCTCGCCGTTGAAGGGCGCCGCGGCGGGGTAGCCGTAGGACGTGTAGGTCAGGCCCCGTGCCTGGTTGAAGGCAGTGCCCGAACCGCCGACCACATCGGTGAGCCGGTCACCGTTGCTGTCCGGGTCCATGACGGCGAAGCCCGTGTCATAGGTCATGTCGCCGTTGGAGACCCACTGGGTGGGGGCATACAGGGCGTTGGCGGTCCACTTGCCGTAGGGCGCCGCACCGTTGTCGTAGGCGGGGACGAAGATGAAGTTTGTGGCGTAGGCGCCCGGGCCTTCGTTCACGCAGTGACCGGCCGTAGCCACGGTGCTGCCGTTGGTCGATGCGACGGCGTTGCCTGAGCACACATAGTTGGCCCCGGCCAGGGTAAAGAAGACCTTGCCGATGTGCGACACGGGATTCTCGCTCTGGGCCATGGTGGGCTTACCCTTGGTTCCTTTGGTGGAGGAAGGCTTTCCCTTCTCAACGAGGGCGGCGCTGGAGCGGTTGCCGCGTCCCAGGGCCTTGCCGGCCAGGGTGTCACCGGGAACGGCGGTCTGCATCCGTTCCGGAGTCCAGTAATCTGCTGCACCACCGGCATTGAGCGTGACGCCTGCGACTGACGGGTTGGCATCCCCATCCGACGGCGCCGGCGCGGCTGCGGCCCCGCCCGCCGAGGTAAGTGCCAGCACGGCGGCCGCCGAGAAAGTCAGGAGGCCGGAAGCCAGAGACCTGGTGCGTGTCATTGTTGTCCTGTCTGAACGGGGTTGGACCCTGGATCGGGAGTGACTTAGCGAATTTATCGCCACCGGACCAGTTTGTACACAGTAGTGAGATATCAAATACCGGCTTAGGGCCCTTTCCCTGTTCGCACCTGCCCGGCAATCTACGACGGCGGCCCCGGCACCCGGGTACGTCCCGCCGTCGGCCGTTCTCTATCGCTGTAATCCTGCTCACGGCCAGGGTAACGCTGGGACTCCGGTACGGTTCAAAGCGGTGTCCTCGGGTAAGTTGTACATGGTGAAATAGACCGAATTTTTCACAATCAAGCCGACCCACAGGGAGACGCCCGCGCATGTCCACGATTATCTACACCCACACCGACGAAGCGCCGATGCTGGCTACCTATTCGTTCCTGCCCATCATCGAGGCTTTCGCTTCGACTGCAGGTGTGGAGGTGGAGACCCGCGACATTTCGCTCGCAGGCCGCATCATTGCTGTGTTCGGTGACTACCTCACCCCGGAGCAGCAGATCGGTGACGCCCTTGCTGAACTCGGTGAGCTGGCGAAGGCGCCGGAAGCCAACATCATCAAGCTGCCCAACATCAGCGCCTCCATCCCGCAGCTGAAGGCGGCCATCGCCGAGCTCCAGGGCCAGGGCTACGCGCTGCCGGACTACCCGGACAACCCGTCCTCCGACGAGGAAACCGCCGTCCGCTCGCGCTACGACAAGATCAAGGGCTCCGCCGTGAACCCGGTCCTGCGCGAAGGCAACTCGGACCGCCGCGCGCCCCTGTCGGTCAAGAACTACGCACGCCAGAACCCGCACTCCATGGGTGCCTGGACCGCTGACTCCAAGACCAACGTGGCCACCATGGGCCAGGACGACTTCTGCTCCAACGAGAAGTCCGTGGTCATCGAGTCCGAGGGCACCATTTCCATCCAGCTGGTCCGCGGGGACGGCTCGGTCAAGGTCCTGAAGAAGGCCTTCCCGGTCCTGGCCGGCGAAGTCATCGACGGCACCGTGATGCGCGCCGCCGCCCTGGATGAGTTCCTCAAGGCCCAGGTGGCCCGCGCCAAGGAAGAGGGCGTGCTGTTCTCCGCGCACCTGAAGGCCACCATGATGAAGGTCTCCGACCCCATCATCTTCGGCCACGTGGTCAAGGCCTATTTCTCCGAACTGTTCGAGACCTACGGCAAGCAGCTCTCCGCCGCCGGCATCAGCCCCAACAACGGCCTTGCCGCCATCCTCAGCAGCCTCGAGGACCTGCCCGCGGATGTCCGCGAAGGCGTCCAGAACCTGATCAAGAAGGGCCTGGAAGACGGCCCGGCTCTGGCAATGGTGGACTCGGACAAGGGCATCACCACCCTGAACGTCCCCAGCGACGTCATCGTGGACGCCTCCATGCCCGCCATGATCCGCAGCTCCGGCCACATGTGGGGCCCGGACGGCAAGGAAGCGGACACCCTGGCCGTCCTGCCGGACAGCTCCTACGCCGGCATCTACCAGGTGGTCATCGATGACTGCCGCGCCAACGGCGCCTACGATCCCACCACCATGGGCACCGTGCCGAACGTCGGCCTCATGGCCCAGGCAGCCGAGGAGTACGGCAGCCACGACAAGACGTTCGAAATCCAGGAAGCCGGCAAGGTGCAGATCGTGGACGGCTCCGGCAACGTCCTGATCGAGCACGAGGTTTCCGAGGGCGACATCTGGCGCGCCTGCCAGACCAAGGACGCCCCCATCCGCGACTGGGTCAAGCTGGCCGTCACCCGCGCCCGCGCCTCCCAGACCCCTGCCGTGTTCTGGCTGGACGAGGAGCGCGCCCACGACGCCAACCTCATTGCCAAGGTCAACGAGTACCTGAAGGACCACGACACCGAGGGCCTGGACATCCAGATCATGGCGCCGGTCAAGGCCACCGCCTTCACCCTGGAACGCATCCGCAAGGGCCAGGACACCATCTCCGTCACGGGCAACGTGCTCCGCGACTACCTGACGGACCTGTTCCCCATCCTGGAACTGGGCACCAGCGCCAAGATGCTCTCGGTTGTCCCGCTGATGAACGGCGGCGGACTCTTCGAGACCGGTGCCGGCGGATCGGCCCCCAAGCACGTCCAGCAGCTGCTCAAGGAAAACCACCTCCGCTGGGACAGCCTGGGTGAGTTCCTGGCACTGGCCGTGAGCTTCGAGCATCTGGCCACCACCACAGGCAACGCCCGTGCGCAGGTCCTGGCCGACACCCTGGACCGCGCCACCGGCACGTTCCTGCTGGAGAACAAGTCTCCGAGCCGCCGCGCCGGCGAGCTGGACAACCGGGGCAGCCACTACTACCTGGCCCGCTACTGGGCTGAGGAACTGGCCAAGCAGACGGACGACGCCGACCTGGCCGCCGCCTTCAGTTCAGTCGCCAACGAGCTTTCCTCCAAGGAGGAAACGATCGTGGGCGAGTTGGCCGAGGTCCAGGGCTCGCCCGTGGACATCGGAGGCTACTACCGCCCGGACGACGCCAAGGCTTCGTCTGTGATGCGTCCTTCCGCCACCCTGAACAAGGTCATCGCCAGCCTGGGCTAGCGACGGGCTGCTGCGGCAGCTGTTGTTGAAAGAAGCGGGGTTCCGGATAATCATCCGGAACCCCGCTTCTTTCCGTTAAACCCATGTCTGGCAGCGGATCCAGCCCCGACGTGGATTCAGTTCTTGCCTTTGCCCTTGTCGCCGTTGTTCTTGCTGGCGTTGCCGCTGTTACTTGACGTGTTGCCTTGGTCCGCCGGCGGGGCCGGAGCGGGTGCCGGCTGCGACCCGGGCGCTTCGGAAGCGGGGGAGGGAGCTGGCGTTCCCTGGCCGGCGGCATTGGCTGCGTCTTCGGCGGCCTTCGCGGCGGCCGCCTTCTTCACAGCGACAGCATCGTCGAGGTCTGCCCGGACAGCGGTGGCCACGGTGGTGATGCTGCGGCGCCGTTCCTCGGAAACCTGGCCCTTTGCCTGAGCCGCCGCGAGATCCGCCTCAAGACCGGCCAGTGCTTGCAGCGCGGATTCGGGATCGTCCTGCGAGGACGCCTGCGTTACTTCAAGCACCCGCGCCTGGAGTTGCGTGGCTGCTTCACGCTGCAGCCCGTTCCCGGGGGCCGCGCACGCGCTGAGGAAGCTTGCCGCGATGAGCGCCGCCGAGCACGCCAGCAATAGCCGGTTTGGGGAGGCCTGCAGCAGGGTCACGGTGCCACGCTCTTTTGAAGTTCCTGCAGGTGGTCGCCCAGGACGCCGGTCACCGTGGGGTAAGGTACGACGTCGGCGGGCCGGGCGGAGATGCTCATCAGTACCGCAGCGGCGGCTGCGGCAACCACCAGGACGCCGAGCAGCACGGCCAGCCAAATCCGCTGTTTCCGTGAGAGGCGGGGCTTCCCATGGGCCTTGGCAGGGGAGGGGCCGGCTGCCGTCCCGTCCTCAGCTTCCAGATGGGCTGACGCAGGATCCTCAGCCCCTGTGGCTTCCGCGGCCGCCCGCACTTCATCAACCGACTCTTCCGCGGTGATGGTGGGAGGGTGGAAGGGCATGGCGGGCAGTACCCGCGTGGTTTCCGGTGCCAGTTCTCCGGGTGTCGAGGCAGGGGAGACCAGTGCCTGGCGCAGCGCTGCCTCGATGTCCGCCGCAGCCGGCCGCTCCAATGGCTCGATGGCGGTCATGGAGCGGATGAGGTCCGCCCATTCGGAGGGAACGTCGTCGGGGATCTCCGGCGCACGGTGGAGCCGGGCAACAGCAGACTCCACCGCGCTGCCGGGGTACTCCACGGTGCCCTTGATGCATTCCAGGAGCACCAGTCCGAAGGAATAGATGTCGGTGGCCGAGGAGAGGGGCTTGCCCAGTGCCTGCTCCGGGCTGAGGTAGGCGGCGGTACCCACCATGGTGCCCGTGGCAGTGAGCCGCGTGGAATCCACGATCCTGGCGATGCCGAAGTCCGTGAGCTTGGGCCGCAGCGGCTCGCCCGGCCGGATCTGGACCAGGAGGATATTGCCCGGTTTGATGTCGCGGTGGATGATGCCAAGGCCGTGCACGTAGGCCAGGGCGTCGGCGATGCCGGCGCCAATGACTGAGAGCTCTTCCAGCGGAACCGTGCTGTGGCGGATGCGGCCGCGCAGGTCCTGGCCCTCCACCAGTTCCATGGTCAGGAACGGCCTGGGCTCATCCGGGATGCGGTCATCGATGCCCGCGTCGAAGAGGGTCACCAGGCCGGGGTGGTTGAGTGTTGCCAGGAGCTGGATCTCGGCTTCCTGCCGCTTGAGCTCATCCGCGTCAGGGGCCTGCGGGGCGAAGAGCTTCAACGCCACATCGCGGCCCAGGTTTTCGTCCCGCGCACAGTACACCGACGACATTCCGCCACGGCCTACGACGTCACCCAAACGATAGCGACCGCCGACAACTTCATTCTTGATGGAGCTAGGCGATTCCGCCACCATGACCGTTCCTCCCGGTGCGCTGCGGCACTGTCGTACCTCAAATTATACGGGCGGCAGGGCGGAACCGGCGATTGACCTAGGCTTTCCCGTTCCGGCACGCCGACGGCCCGGCGGCGACCGTGGACCACGTTCGCCGCCGGACCATTGGCTACAAGGACATGTGTGCTGATGACATGTTTTGTACTGTTGATGCGTTTCGGGGCTGTTGTCCTCCTTCCCTCAGCCCGCCGCGTGCTGCCGCTTCAGGCGCACATTTGCGGGCGTTTACCTTTTGACCTGAAAGCCGCTACGACACCTTGCGCTTGCGGAGCACCAGGAGCCCGGCAGCCAGGAGCAGCAGGGCCAGGGGAACCAGCGACCCGTCCCAGCCGGTGGTGGCCAGGCCGGTGTGGGCAGCGCCAGTGTTGGTGGCAAGAACAGAGCTACCGCTGGCGGCGGTACCCCGGGGCATCGTCACAGTGGCGATGGCTCCGCTCACTGCGGTGGAGCCGGCCGGTGCCGCCGAGACCCCGCCGGCGCCCGAATCACCGGTCCCGTTCAAACCGGTGGAATCGCCACCCGTGGTGCCGTTGCCGGCGCCGTTGTCGGCAGGGTTGTCCGAACCTGGCGTGCTGGTTCCGGGATCCGTGGTTCCGGGATCAAGGGTGCCGGTGTCGCCGGTGGTGCCGTCACCCGGGTTCGTGGTTCCCGGATCGGAGGTACCCGGCGTGCCCGTGGTGTTGTCACCGCTGAGGCCAATCCCGAGGTCGATGCCAAGATCGACAACAGCATCCAGCCCGCCACTGACCGCAGTCCCGGTGCCTGCATCAGCACCAAGGTCTACGGCCGCGTCGATGGCACCTGCCGTGTCGCCGTTAGTGATGCCGCCGACGGTGACGTCGAGGGCCGCATCCACCGTGCTGCCGACGCCGTTGGCGTCACCATTGCTGTCACCATTGGTGATGCCGCCAAGTCCCAGGTCTGCGGCTGCATCCACCACGAGTTCTCCCGTGGTTCCGGTTCCGCTGGTCGCGGGGTCGGTGATCCCGCCGAGGCCGAGGTTGATGTCTGCTGCGGCTGCCAGGTTGGTGGTTGCGGGGTCCGTGGCTGTCACGGTGCCGAGGCCGAGATCCACGGCGGCGTCGACGGCTACGTTCGCCGTAGTGCCGTCCGTGGTCCCGGTTCCGCTGGTCGCGGGGTCGGTGATCCCGCCGAGGCCGAGGCTGACGTCTGCTGCGGCCGCCAGGGCGGCGGTGGCAGGGTCCGCCGTCGCGACGGTGCCGAGCCCGAGGTCCACGGCGGCGTCGACGGCTACGTTAGCCGTGGTGCCGTCCGTGGTCCCGGTTCCGCTGGTTGCGGGGTCGGTGATGCCGCCGACGCCGAGGTTGACGTCGGCTGCGGCCGCCAGGTTAGTGGTTGCGGGGTCCGCGGCTGTCACGGTGCCGAGCCCAAGGTCGGCGTTGGCGTCGACGGCTACATTCGCCGTGGTCCCTGTCCCGGCGGTTGCCGGATCCGTGGTGGCTACAGTACCGAGTCCGAGGTTGACGTCCACTGCGGCGGCGACACTAGTTGATCCGGCCGGCGTTGGGTCACCCAGCAGGCCCAACGACGTCGAGTCAGCGGGTGCCGCCGCCGAGATGAGGGCGGAGGCGGAAAGGTCCGTCCCGCTGGTGGTATCCGCCGCGTTGGCGGCGGCGCAGCCGAAGGCCAAGAGGCCGCCGGCAAAGAGGGTGCTCAGCAGCCCCCTGCGAAGGGTGCAGTTCATGGTGTTTACTCCTGAAAATAGTTGAGGTTGTTCGGGCGCTGGACAGCTGCCCGTGGAGCCGCGTGCTGCCCGGGAGAGGGCAGGGGGCCTCAACTAGTCAGGAGAAGAGCCGGGGTCGAATGACACCGGCGAAGGGACGTGCGCGGGTGACAGGTCGGCGCGAACAGCGCCGGTCCCATCAAAGTCAAAGTAGAACGGGTTGAGCCACGCGGCGGCACCGGGAGTGCCACCGGATGATCCGCCGCTGCCCGTGCCGGACGCCGGGGCTGCGGGAGCCTGCGCAGGAGGGGGCGCGATGTCAACGGTCAGCGGCTGCTCCGTGACGGAGCCGGCTGTCCCGGATACCCCAGGCTGCGGGGCGGCCGTGTTGGCCAGGCCGCCAAGGCCGATGACTTCAACGCCCGCGCTGCCGTGGGCCGTTGCTGCGGTGGACAACGCCTCAACAGCCTGGCCGGATTCCGGGGTCGTTTGCCTGGCATCCGGTGACTCTTCCGCCGAAGATGCCTGATCCTGGGCGGGAGCAGGAATCGCCACGGCCGGAGGATCCGTTTGTACGGCTTCCAAGGGCGGGACGGGCAACGGGGCAGTGCCGGTCAGAAGATCAGCAACTGGCTGGAGCGCGGGTTCCAGGACGGGCACGGCCGCGGCTGCAGGGGCTACAACTTCCTGCGCCACCCCGGCCGTGACCTTGTCGGCGAGGTCAACAAGGGGAGCGGAGACAGCGGAAGCAGTTCCGGCCGGAACCACATGGTCCACCACGGGAACGGCGGCAATGAGGTTGTCCGCGACGCCGGAAACCGGCGCTGCGGCAGGCTGCAGCAGCCCCGGGGATCCAGTGGACCCGGCATGAACCAATGAAACCGGTGAAGCCGCAAGATCCTGGGTCAGTGAAGACACCGGGCTGGTGGCCCCACCGAGCAGGGAAGAGGAATCCGGGGTGGCGTCGGCAGTGGCAGGCGTTGACGAAAGAGCCAGCCACGTGACGGCAGCCGCGCCAGCCAGGAGCACAGGGCGCAGGGCATGCCATGGCGAACTCATACGAGCCATGCGTACCACCCCCCAGTGACTGGCGCAATCGATGTTGCCTAAATGCTAAGACTGCTTACTGCCTGAAGTCCAGCGTTCGCTAAAAGGTATTTACAAACCGTGGTAGCGGGCGCTGAAACCGTCAACGACAGAAGCCGGAAGTCACCTTGCTTGACGTTGGGGCGAAAGCTGAACCCCCGCCGTCGTGCGTTTGCCTTTGCTGATCCTGTTAGTGGCTGTCGTTGGGGTAGGTCACGCCGAGCTGAGCGCGCACGCCATCGAAGAGGCGCATGGTGTTCAGGCTGTCCTCAAGCGGCATGACCGGGCTTTCGGTCAACCCCTGCTGGACGCACCGCATCACCTCGCGCAGTTCGTAGGCGTAACCCTTTCCCACGACGTCGAACGTTTCCGTCCGGCGGTCTTCCCACCCCTTGGCGATCACGAGTTCGAGGGGGTTGTTGATCGAACCCACGCTTTGGAGGAAGCCCAGGCTTCCGGCCACCGTGGCAGTGCGGGGTCCGTGGGCCAGGAGGGAGGAGGTGAGCTGGACCTGGGCGGCGTGGCCGTAGCCGAGGCTCAGGGCGTTCTGCGCATCGACGCCGTCGTCGTTGACGAAGCCCGTGGCGCTGACGGTGTTTGGGAAGCCAAGCGTGCCGAGCGCCCACAGGAGCGGGTAGACGGACAGATCCAGCAGTGCGCCTCCGCCGTCTTTGCGGGCCCACAGCCTGGCGGTGGGGGAGTACGGTGCCGGGAAGCCCAGGTCCGCGGTAACCCAGTGGATATCGCCCAGCTCGCCGGACGCCGCAATCTCGAAAGCGCGCTGCATCGAGGGCAGGAACCGGCTCCAGACCGCCTCCATCAGGAAGAGCTTCCGGCTGCGCGCCACCTCGATCAGCTCCGCCGCTTCCCGGGCGTTGATGGTGAAAGCCTTCTCGCACAGCACGTGCTTGCCAGCGTTGAGCGCGGCGAGAACCATCTCGTGGTGCTGCGCGTGGGGGGTGGCGACATAGACGACGTCCACCGCGTCATCGGCGAGCAGGCGCTGGTAGCCGGGCACGCCGCCGTCGTCCCCGTAGGCCTTCGCGAAGTCGTACGCCACGGCAAACGCGTCCGCAGTGTCCTGCGCCCTGGAACTAACCGCGTACAGCTCGGCATCTTCAAGCAGTGCGAGGTCCTGCGAGACGGCGCGGGCGATGCTGCCTGTTGCGATGATTCCCCAGCGCAGGGGAGCCCCGGTGGCGGACCGGGGATCCTGGTTTTGCTGGCTGGAAAGCCACGGCTTTGCGATCGGAGCAGTCATAGCTGCAATCCTGTCACAGGGCCGCAGCACGCCACCGGAATTCCCGCGCCCTGGTTGGGGGTTTGGAGCGGAAAGGGGCCGACGGCGGGAGGATGCGTTGGGCGCTTCCCCCGCCGACGGCCCCGCCGCGTCAGGTTCCTCCGGGTCAGGGCGTGGCGGCGACGGCGCTCCGTCCCCGGACCGGCTCTTCCGTCAGCTTGCCCTGCTGCAGGCGGAACCGGCGGTCGGTCTTGTTCGCCAGCACCCTGTCGTGGGTGACCACCAGGATGGTGGTGTTATGGTCGCGGCTCAGCGAGCTGAGGAGCTCGATGATGTGGTCGCCGGTCTGCTCATCCAGGTTGCCTGTGGGTTCGTCGGCCAGGATGAGCTTCGGCTCGTTGGCCAGGGCACGGGCGATGGCCACGCGCTGCTGCTCGCCGCCGGAGAGCCTGTTGATCCGCCGGTCGTGCTTGGACGGATCAAGCTGGACCTGCTCCAGCAATTCCTTGGCGCGCTGCAGCCGGGCGGCCTTGCGAACCCCGGCGAACTCCATGGGCAGCATGACGTTGTCCACGGCGGACAGGTTGGGGATCAGGTTGAACTGCTGGAACACGAAGCCGATGTCCCGGCGCCGGTATTCGGTCAGCTTGCTGTCCGGCAGGCCTGCCAGGCTGACGCCGTCCACCACGACGTCCCCGCTGGTGGGCTTGTCCAGCGCGCCCAGCAGGGACAGCAGGGTGCTCTTGCCGCTGCCGCTCTTGCCCACGATTGAGGCCAGCGTGCCCTGCTCCAGGACAAAGCTGACATCGTTGACCGGCTTGATGGTGCGGTCACCGGAATTGAATGTGCGGACCAGGTTCTTGACTTCAATCATGGCTATTCTCCTCGCAGGACTTCGATGGGACGGATGCGCGCGGTGAGCAGCGCGGGGACCAGGGCGCCGACAATGGCGACGCCGAACACGGCGGCGATGCCACCGGCAATCACGCCCGGCGATGCGCTCGCGGTCACGGAGTTCAGCAGCTGCGAGGCGCCGCCCAAGGGGCCGCCCTGGCCGCCCGGGAAGCCGCCTGCCCCGCCCGGGCCGCGGCCCGTGGTGGCAGTGGTTGTGCTGGTGTTGCTGCTGATCAGGGCGGACGCGATGCCGCCGCTGGCGAAGGATGCGATGGCCGCCCCCACTGCGCTGCCCAGGGCTGCCAGGACCAGGGCTTCGAGGACGAACTGCAGGCCGATGGTCCGGTTAGGGGCGCCGATGGCCTTGAGGACACCGATTTCGCGGCGGCGCTCCCGGACCAGCATGACCATGATGAGCAGGATGATCAGGCCGGCGGTCCCGAGCGCGGCGATGAAGGCGATGAAGGAGATGTTCTTGACGCTGCCCAGGGAGCTGACCGCGGTCTGCAGGTTCTGCCCCTGGGTGACGTCGGCCTTGTCAGTGCCCAGGGCAGCCTGCAGGGCCGTCTTGGCGGTGGCCACGTTGTCCATGGAGTTGACCGTGACGATCATGCTGGACAGCTCACCCGGTGTCCCGGCGAGCGTCTGGGCGGTGGGGAGCGTGACGTAGACGGCGTTGTTCCCGAACGCAGTGCCGGCGTCGAACAAACCGGTCACCGTGTAGGTCTGGTCGTTGATGGTAAAGGTGGATCCGACGGTGAGGCTGTTCTTCTCCGCCAGCGTGGTGCCCAGCAGTGCACCGGTGGATGCTGCCGAGTAGTCACCCAGGCCGGCGCCCTGCGTGATGTTCAGGGCCTTGCCCGTGGTGTCCACCTCAGCACCGATACCGGTGGCGGTGACCGGCAGGGACCGCACCGGCTGCTGGGTGGTTCCGGTGTTGCCCGTCGTTCCGTTGGCCTGCTGGTTGCGGTTGCCCAGGGTGCCGGCATCCACGGCCGCGGTCAGGCTCGTGTTCAGGGTTGCAGCCGCTTGGCCGCCGGGTCCGCCCGGTGCGGCCTGTCCGCCCTGGCCCGTTTGACCAGCTGCCGTTTGGGCTGCGGCAGCAGCCGCGTTCCGCAGCCGCAGTGATGAGGTCCCGACGACGGCGCTGACGTTGGGCACGCCGGCGGCGGTGGCTGCCTGGTCGGCTGTGAGCGGTTCACCGCCGCCTTCGAAGCCTTGCCCGCCGGCGGGGTTGACGGTCAGGACGGTGCCGACGGAGGCGTTCAGCTCCTGGACTTTCGCTCCGACTGCCTGGTTGGCCACCAGCATGGCCAGTGCCAGGCCGATGGCGACGGCCAGCACCGCAACAACAGCTGCGGTGCGGACCTTGTTTCTGAAGGCATTGCCTACGCTTCGGGCAAGGACGCTCACGTTACTCCTACGAACTCAGGTGCCGGCGCTGAGGGCCGGCTTCGCATCCACCCTCGCCGGGGATCCTGTGCAGGAATCCGGCCAGGCCTGTGTTTGTGCTGTGAAGGGTGTTGCTGCTGGGCAGGACGCGGGAAAGCCCGGTCCAAATGAATGGACCGGGCTTTCTGGCCGCCGGTTTTACCCGGCGGGGAGTGAAGGGTGTTACTTGGTGATCGGGCCGAGTACCGGATCGTCGGCGTATGCCGTCTTGACGTTGGCGGCGGTCACGATGACCGGCTCCAGCAGGTAGGCGGGAACCACCTTGTTGCCATTGTTGTAGGACTTGTCGTCGTTGACCTCAGGCTTCTTGCCGGCCTGCAGGTCCTTGACCATGGTGATGGCGTGCTCTACGAGCTTGCGGGTGTCCTTGTTGATCGTGGAGTACTGCTCGCCGGCCATGATCGACTTGACCGACTCAACCTCGGAGTCCTGGCCGGTGACAACCGGGATGGGCTTTCCGGCAGCCTTGACGGAGGTCAGGACCGCGCGGGCCAGGGTGTCGTTGGGGGAGAGGACGCCGTCCAGGTTGGCGCTGGTGTAGCTGCCGCTAAGCAGGGTATCCATGCGGCGCTGGGCGTTCTCAGCCTTCCAGCCCTGGGTTACAGCCTGTTCGAAGGTGTTCTGCCCGGAGACAACCTTCAGGGTTCCGTCGTCGATCTTGGGCTTCAGGACGCTCATAGCGCCGTCGAAGAAGACCTTGGCGTTGGCATCGTCGGGGGAACCGGCGAACAGTTCGATGTTGTAGGGGCCGGCGGGCTTCTTGGCCTTGAGACCGTCCAGCAGGGCCTGGCCCTGGAGGACGCCGACCTTGAAGTTGTCGTAGGCCACGTAGTAGTCCACGTTGTCGGTGTTCAGCAGGAGGCGGTCATACGCGATGACCGTGGCCCCGGCGTCCTTGGCCTGCTTGAGCTGGGTACCCAGCTGGGAGCCGTCGATGGCACCCACGATGATGACCTTGGCACCCTTGGTGACCATGGCGCTGATCTGGTTCTGCTGCTCGGAGACGCCGCCGTTGGCGAACTGGACGTCAGCCTTGAACCCGGCGCCGTTGAGGCCGTCGTTGAACAGCTTCTCGGCGAGGACCCAGTTTTCACTGGTCTTCTGGGGAAGCGCGACGCCGATGGAGGAGTTCTGCTCGAATCCTGCGGCGCCGCTGCTGGAACCGCCGGACGGTTCCGAGCGGCCGCAGCCCGTCAGCGCCAGTGCTGCGATGGCAGCAACCGCTGCGGCCTTCCCTGATTTACCAAACATTCGCATTGTTGGTTCTCTTTCTTTGTGTGATGGAACGGTATTCAGGCTGCAAACTTCAGGCTTCCCTGGCGATCGCTTCCTTGGTGGAGGTGGTTTCGTCGGGCTGGATGGGGCTGCTGGGTCCGCCGGATGGACGGTTCATGTTCCGGGTCAGCATGCCGATAATGGAGCGTTTGCCCTGGGACTTGTTGTAGACGTCGAAGGCGACGGCGATCAGGAGCACCAGGCCCTTGATGATCTGGGTGAGGTCGGCGCCCACGCCCAGGAGCTGCAGGCCGTTGTTGAGCACTGCCATGACCAGGCCACCGATGATGGAGCCGACCACCGTGCCCACACCGCCGGTCACTGCCGCGCCGCCGATGAAGACTGCGGCGATGGCATCCAGTTCCCAGCCGACACCATCGAACGGACCTGATGCTGTGGACCGGCCGACGAAGATCATGCCTGCCAGGCCGGCCAGGATGGACATATTCATCATCACCAGGAAGTTGACCTTCTTGGACTGGACACCGGACAGCTCGGCTGCATGGCGGTTGCCACCCACTGCGTAGACGTGGCGGCCCAGGATGGTGCGGGAGGAGATGAAGCCATAGATCAGCACCAGGATGGCCAGGATCAGGCCGGGAATGGGGAACGAGGTGCCGGGGCGGCCGGTGGCGAAGAGGTACGTGGCGTAGAGGATCGCGGCGCAGATGAGGACCAGCTTCAGGACCGTGACCCACATTTCGGGAACTTCGGCACCCAGCGCCTTGGCGCGGGCCCGGGAGCGCAGTTCGCCCACGACGACGAAGACGGCTACGGCGATGCCCATGAGGAGCGTGAGGTTGTTATAGCCGGTGTCCGGTCCCACCTCGGGCAGGTAGCCGGAGCCCAGGTACTGGAAGTCGCTGGGCACGGGGATGGTGTTGGACTTGCCCACGAACTGGTTGAAGCCGCGGAAGAGGAGCATGCCGGCCAGGGTCACGATGAAGGCGGGGATGCCCACGTAGGCGGTCCACCAGCCTTGCCAGGCGCCGATGGCGGCCCCGAGGACCAGGCCCAGCAGCACGCCGGCATACCACGGCAGGTGCCAGTCGCGGATGGCCAGGGCGACCGTGACGCCGACGAAGGCGGCGACGGAACCGACGGAGAGGTCGATGTGGCCGGCAATGATGACCAGCACCATGCCGATGGCCAGGATCAGGATGTAGGAGTTGCCGTTGAAGAGGTTGATGACGTTGCCGGGGGTCAGCGTCCGGCCTTCGGTGGCGAACTGGAAGAAAATGATCAGGGCCACGAGGGCGAAGATCATGCCGAATTGGCGGGTGTTGCCGCCAAACAGCTTTTTGAGGGCGTTCATGGTGTCAGTCCTTGTGTCCGGAAGGTTCTGGATGGGCCAGAGGGTCAGGCGGCTTTTCGGGTGGCGGAGGTCATCAGCTTCATCAGGCTTTCCTGGCTGGCCTCGTCTTTGTTCAGGACACCGGTGATGGCGCCTTCGAAGATGGTGTAGATGCGGTCCGACAGGCCCAGGAGCTCGGGCAGTTCGGAGGAGATGACGATGACTCCCTTGCCCTGGTTGGCCAGCTGCTGGATGATCCCGTAGATCTCGTACTTGGCTCCAACATCGATGCCGCGGGTGGGTTCATCCAGGATCAGCAGGTCCGGGTCGGTGAACATCCACTTGGCCAGGACCACCTTCTGCTGGTTGCCGCCGGACAGCTTGGCCACGCCTTCCTCCACGGAGGGCGTCTTGGTGCGAAGCGACTTGCGGTACTGCTCGGCCACGGTGAACTCCTGGTTGGCATCGACCACATAGTTGTGGCTGACTTTCCTCAGGTTCGCGGCCACGGTGGTGGTCTTGATGTCATCGAGGAGGTTCAGGCCCAGGGTCTTGCGGTCCTCCGTGACGTATCCGAGCCCGGCGTCGATGGCCTGGCGGACGTTCTTGAGGACTACTTCCTTGCCGTCCTTGTAGATGTGGCCGTCAATGAAACGGCCGTAGGAGCGGCCGAAGACGGAGCGGGCCAGTTCGGTGCGGCCGGCGCCCATGAGGCCGGCGAACCCTACGATTTCGCCGCGGCGGACGTAGAAGCTGGAGTTCTTGCAGATCAGCCGGTCCTGGACGTTGGGGTGGCCCACGGTCCAGTTCTTGACCTCGAAGAACACCTCACCGATCGTGGGGGTGTGGTCCGGGAACCGGGACTCGAGGGTGCGGCCCACCATGCCCTTGATGATCCGGTCCTCATCCACGCCGTCCTTCTTGACGTCCAGCGTCTCGATGGACTTGCCGTCGCGGATGATGGTGATGGAATCGGCGATCTGCTCAATCTCGTTGAGCTTGTGGGAAATGATGATCGACGTGATGCCCTTGGCCTTCAGGCCCAGCATCAGGTCCAGCAGGTGCTGTGAATCCGATTCGTTCAGGGCCGCCGTCGGCTCGTCCAGGATGAGGATCTTCACGGACTTGTTCAGGGCCTTGGCGATTTCCACCAGCTGCTGCTTGCCGACGCCGATTTCCTTGATGGGGGTGTCGGGATCGTCCCGCAGGCCAACCCTGGCCAGAAGGTCCAGGGACCGCAGCCGGGCCTCGCCCCAGTCGATGATGCCCCGCTTGGTGGGCTCGTTGCCCAGGAAGATGTTCTCCATGATGGACAGTTCGGGGATCAGCGCCAGTTCCTGGTGGATGATCACGATGCCGGCGTGCTCGCTGGCCCTGATGTCCCGGAACTGCTGCACCTGCCCCTGGTAGACGATGTCGCCGTCGTAGCTGCCGTACGGGTACACGCCGGACAGGACCTTCATGAGGGTGGATTTGCCGGCGCCGTTTTCGCCGCAGATGGCGTGGATTTCGCCTGCTTTTACCCGGAGGTTCACGTTCGACAAGGCTTTAACGCCGGGGAATTCCTTGGTGATGGTCCGCATCTCGAGGATGATCGGATCCGCTTGCGTGGTCTGGGACGTCATGAGCCCTAACCCTCCAATGCAATGACTTCTTTGTCCGGCCGGCAAAGCGCAGGGCCGTCTGAACCAAAAGTAAACTGGATCACAGCTGTTGTCGTCAAGTCTTTAACGCAATTGCCGGATAACGAAATGGTCTACGACTTGCGGATTCCGGCGTGTTGGAACACCAGGGCGGCGGCTCCCAGCGCCTCCGCGCGGTCGCCCAGCGAGGACATGGTCAAGGTGGTGGTCTCTCCGATCACCGGGACTGCATGGCGGATCAGGCCGCGCCTGATGGGGTCCAGCAGGATGTCCCCGAGGCCCGCCAAGGGCCCTCCCACGACGATGACTTCCGGGTTGATCAGGTTGGCCACATTGCCCAGTGCGCGGCCCACGGCCAGTCCGGCATCGTCCACGACGCGCAGGGTGGCGGAGTCCCGGTTCAGGGCCTTGCGGACAATGTCCGCCGGGGTCATGGGAGGGTCTTCGCCGCGGCTGAGGAGCTCGATCATGGTGGTCGTCGAGGCGATGGTTTCCAGGCAGCCGCGGTTGCCGCAGCGGCACACCAGGCCCTGCTCATGGATGGTGGCGTGCCCTATTTCTCCTGTGATCCCCACGTTGCCGTAGTAGGGGGCACCGTTGAGGATCAGGCCGGCGCCGATGCCCGATCCGATTTTCATGAACATCAGGTTGCTGACCCCGGAGTGCTGCCCCCAGGTCACCTCGGACCAGGCGCCGAGGTTGGCATCGTTATCAACAAACACGGGGATTCTCAAGGTTTCCTCAAGGTGCTGGAGGATGTTGATGCCCACCCATTCGGGAAGGATGGCGCCCTGGGCCACCGTCCCTGTCCGGCGGTCAATAGGCCCGGGAATGCCGACGCCGGCACCCACTACAGAGGCGCGATCCACGCCGCTTTCCCGCAACAGTTTCTCCAATAGGGCCACAGCGGCCTGGATGCCGTCGTCCGCCTGGTGGCCCAGGGGGAGCATCACCGATTCTTCGGCGATGACGTGGTAGCTGAGCGAGGCCAGCACCACCCGCAGGTGCCGCCGGCCGAAGTCGATTCCGACGGCCACGGCGCCGTTGCTGTTCAACCGCACGTTCAGTGCCCGCCGACCGGAACTGGTAATGGGTTCGGTGGACGCCAGGCCCGAATCGAGCATGATCCTGACGATGTTGGAGACGGTGGCGGTGGACAGCCCCGTCTGCCGCGCCAGCTCCGCCTGGGTGGACGGGCCGCCCATCAGGGTCTCGATAATCCGCTGCTGGTTCAGCTGCCGCAGGGCGGACTGCGATCCGGGATTTTTAGCTTTGCTCCTCGTTGAGCGCGTGGTTGCGGACATGCTAAGAAGATTGCCCTATCGCCGCTCTTGTAGTCAAGAAGTTAACGCATGGCCCCGCACTGGTACATCTCAGTGCGGCAACCTTAGGCCAGCCGGAGTCCCGTGCATTCCATCCCGGACTGCCGGCGGGCGGGTCCAAAAGACCCGCCGGATCCCGAAGGTGGCTGGCTAAGCTGGTAGGCGGAAACAGTCCGGCCTGCGCATGCCCCATGAGCCGGCATGAAGAAGGTGGTAATGATGCTGCTGTCCGTCTTGCAGGCCAATGCCGTGGTCCTGGACATTGAGGCCAATCTCCGGACCGTGGACCATGCCGCCCAACGGTCTGCGCAGGCCGGCGCGGACCTGCTGCTCACGCCGGAACTGTTTCCGGTGGGCTACGCGCCGCTGCGGCTGCGCAGCGAACTGGATCCGGAGGCACTTCCGGCCATTCGTACACGCCTGGCTGATATCGCGCGCCGGAACAGGATCGCGCTCGTCTACAGCCTGCCCGCCCCGGTGCGCGCGGAACCGGCGCCGGCCAATGAACCCCGCTGGCACATCTCGGCCACCCTGGTGGATGCCCAGGGCAGGGAAATCCTGGACTACGCCAAGGTGCACCTTTTTGGCGGCGAGGAACGCAAGGCATTTGCCGCAGCCGCGGAACCTCCCGCCGTCGTGGATTTCCAGGGCATCCGCACCTCCCTGCTGGTCTGCTACGACATCGAGTTTCCCGAAGCTGCGCGGGCGGCCGCGGCCCGGGGCGCCGAACTGCTCCTGGTGCCCACCGCGCTGTCCGCCGGCTTCGAGGCAGTACCGCAGGTGCTGATCCGGGCCCGTGCACTGGAGAGCCAGCTCAACGTCGCCTACGCCAACCACTGCGGAAACGAGGACGCCTACACGTTTGGCGGCGGCAGCGTGGTGGCGGGACCCGACGGCGTGCTCCTCGCCGAGGCCGGGGACGGCCCGGCGCTGCTCTTTGCCGAGGTGGGCACGGCGGCTGTCAACGCAGCACGGGATGAGGTGCCCTACCTGCGGGAACGCCGGCCCGGGCTGTACCGGGAGTGGGAGGCAAGACTGCCACAGGAACCAGGCCGGCCCGGAGACGCTCCGGCATAGCAACTGCCGTCAGTCCCTGCCCGCCACGTCGCCTGCATACTGCAGTGCAATCCACAGCTCTGCCCGCACCTGTGCCAGGTTCAGGTCCATCTGCAGCAGTTCGCCGATGACTCCGATCTGCCGCCGCACGCTGTTCCGGTGCAGCCCCAGCAGTTTGGCGGAGGCATCCCAGCTGCCGTTCGCGCCCAGCCAGCCGTGGAGGACTGCCAGCAGCGGCCGGTGCCGGTCCGGTTCCAGCGCCAGGATCGGCGCCAGGAGGCGTTCGGCCAGCAGGGTCCCGGCCTCGCGGCCCAGCAGTCCCGTGACCGACCAGGACACCTCGCCAGCCCGAATGCTCCGTCCGTCTCTCTGGACCTGGCTGCGCAGGGAGCTGGTGCGCTGGTAGGCGGCAGGCAGGCCGGTAAGCTCGGTCGGTTCGCCGATCACCAGGCGCCATCCGAGCTTCTCCACGTCGACGAGCAGGGCATCGTCCACCCTGAGCCGGGTCACGGCGGCGAACCCGTAGTCAGTGATCTCCACCAGTTTGGTGTCGAGCATCCGGCGCCACTGCAGCAGTTCCCGGACCGGGCCGTCACCGGCCGGCCAATGCGGCGCCTCCACATTGATGCCCTGCACTACCCGCATGGGCGCGGACCGGGTGGAGGAGAGGCTTTGCGCCAGCAGGTCCTTGAGCCCGTTCAGCTGTTTGGCGCCGCCCGTGGCCAAGGTTTCGGGGTGCAGGAGGACGGCAGTGGCCAGCTGGCTCGGGGCCAGCGACCCGCTGGTGCGCTGCCGCACCAGCAGCTCGAGCAGCCCGACGGCGGTCTGCACCACGTTGTTCTGAGCGGGAGTCAGCGGAACGTCGGAACCGAGCACCAAGGCGCCGAGGTTGGCGTCCTTGGTGCTGCGCAGCGGATGGCCCACCACCAGCGCCGAGCCCGGCTGGTCAAAGCCGTCCATCTCCACCCGCGGGCCCCGGCCGGACAGCAGCCGTTCCAGCATAGGCCCCAGCAGGGAAAGGTCGACGGCGGTGCTGCCGCCGGCACTGGTGCCTCGGGCCCGGACCCGGCCGTCCGCCCCCACCATCACCGCCCAGACCGGCACGCGCTGGACCAGCGCGGCCAGGAGCTCATGCTCCGGCTTGGGGGAGAGGACAGCACGCATTAGTTGCCGGTTGGTCTCTGCCAACTGCCGGAAAACCCTGGCATTGTCACTCTCCAGCAGCTGTGAGAACTGGAGGCCTATCGCCGCGAACGGAAGGGACTCCGGTACTTCGAACAGGGTAAGGTTGTGCCGCCTGCACGCGTCGAGCACCGCATCCGGGACGGCATCGAAGTAGGGCCTGATCCCGAACCCGAGGGCCGCCACCTTGGCCTCCACGAGCCGCTGGACATACGCATCCACCCTGGCCTTTGCGCCTCCGTCGCCAAGGAAGGGCAGCCCGGCGGTGAGCAGGAACTCACCCTCCGGGAGATAGGGCGTAGGGTCCTCCAGTTCACTGGGTTCAACCCACCGCAGGAGGTGGCCGCCGCTGCCGCCATCGTGGAGCGTTTTCAGCAGTGGCGGCAGCTGGTCAAGGAACTGCTGGAGCGTGACGAAGCTCAGCCGTCCGCCCGCTTCGGGCTCAGCAGCCACGGTCCGGTACAACAGCCCGCGTGGTTCTCCGGGGCACCCCGCGGCGGCCACGGCCCTGTGCAATAAGTCTCATGGTGGACCACTATAAGTCATTTTGCACCTCCTTGAGAGTTGGCTCACATGGAAACCTTGGGGAGGGGAAATCGAAAACTACTCTGAAGGGACGTCAACGGTGACTGTGCCTGTAACGACCGAAAAACCCATTGCATCCAGCGGCGAAAGGCCCGGCCTCAAGGCGCAGCTGCTGCGCCGCAAACCGATCGGCCAGCTGGTGGGTGAAGCCGCGGGCAGCGAGGGCAGCCACGGGCTGGTCCGCAGCTTCGGCGTCCTCCACCTGACCATGATCAGCGTGGGAGCCACCCTGGGGACGGGAATCCTGGTGATCCTCGGCGAATCGGTTCCGCTGGCCGGGCCCGCCATCTGGATCTCGTTCGTCATCGCCGGCCTGGCCGCGCTGCTCTCGGCCGTGTCGTACGCCGAGATGGCGGGCCTGGTCCCGGTGGCGGGCTCGAGCTATTCCTACTCCTACGCCACCCTGGGTGAGGGCATGGCGTGGATTTGTGGTTGGTGCCTTGTCCTCGAATACGCGGTGTCCGTGGCCGCCGTGGCGGTGGGTGCCGGCCAGTACGTCAACGAAACGTTGGCTGCGTTCGGGCAGGTACTGCCCGGGGCGGTGGCACAGCCTCCCGGTGACGGGGGACTGATGAACCTTCCGGCAATGGCCATCGTGGCGCTGGCCATGATCCTGCTGGTCCGCGGTGCCCGGGAGAGCGCCCGGATCAACACGGCCATCGTCATCCTCAAGGTGGGCATCCTGCTGTTCTTCTGCGCCGTAGCCTTTACTGCCTTCAACGCAGGGAACTTCCAACCGCTCCTGCCCATGGGCGCGGCCGGGGTCTCCGCCGCAGCCTCCAGGGTGTTCTTCTCCTACATCGGGTTTGATGCCGCCTCCACTGCCGGGGAGGAGGCCAGGAACCCCAAGCGCGACCTTCCCCGCGCCATCCTGCTGTCCATGGTGATCGTCACCGGCATCTACGTCCTCGTAGCCGTGGCTGCCATCGGCGCCCGCCCCTGGGGCTGGTTCGACGGCACAGAGGCCGCCCTGGTCCAGATCCTGGAGGAAACTACCCACCAGCCATGGATCGCCCTGGTCTTCTCCGTCGGTGCTGTCCTTGCCATCGCCAGTATCGTGCTCACCGTCCTGTACGGCCAGACCCGGATCCTGCTGTCGATGTCCCGTGACGGACTGGTACCCAAAGTCTTCGGCCGCATCTCACCCCGCACCGGCACCCCGGCCGCCGGAACCCTCGTTGTGGGTACCGCCGTCGCCCTCACCGCAGGGCTGGTCCCGCTGGGCGCCCTGGCAGATGCCACCAGCATCGGAACCCTGTTTGCCTTCGCGCTGGTCAACGTGGCCGTCATCTACCTCCGCCGCAACCGCCCTGACCTGAAGCGGAGCTTCAAGGTGCCGCTGTACCCCATCACCCCCGTGCTGGGCACGCTCATGTGCGCCTACCTGATGGCAAACCTTGGCGCCGATACCTGGGTTGTCTTCGGCGCCTGGATGCTCGTGGGCGTCGCCATCTACTTCGGCTATGGACGCCGGAACTCCAAGGTGGCGGCTCTCAGCGAGCTCGATTACCGTGAACTGACCGCCAAGGCCCCGAGCCAGGAACCTGTGAAAGCAGAACAACCATGACCATCGCCACCGAACTGCCTGCCTTCAACCCCTCCAGCACCTCCACGCCGCCGGCGGACGCGGCCGGGCAGGGCGCCGGTGGGCAGGCGGCGCCCGTCACCATGCTGAACCCAGACTTTCCGTTCAGTTACGACCACTACCTGGCCCACCCGGACGGACTGGGTTCCGTCCCGCCGGAGCTCTACGGCACGGAGGTCGCGGTCATCGGCGCCGGGCTTTCCGGGCTGGTGACAGCCTATGAACTGATGAAGCTCGGCCTGCGGCCCGTGGTTTATGAGGCGGACCAAATCGGCGGCAGGCTCCGCACAGCCGCCTTCCCCGCCGCGCCCGGAGTGGTGGCGGACCTGGGCGGGATGCGGTTCCCGGTCTCGGGCAAGGCCTTTTACCACTACGTGGACCTTCTGGGCCTGGAAACCCAGGACTTCCCCAACCCCCTCGCCGAGGCCACCTCCAGCACCGTGATCGAACTGGCAGGCAAGAAGCATTACGCGGAGAAGCCAAGCGACCTTCCGCCGTTCTTCCGCGAGGTGGCCGACGCCTGGAAAGCAGCGGTCAACGACGGCGCCGCGTTCGGCGGGATGCAGGACGCGATCCGTGCCCGGGACACCGCCAGGATCAAGGAACTCTGGAACGAACTGCTCCCGCTCATGGACGAACAGACCTTCTACGGGTTTATCGCCGCCAGCGAGTCCTTTAAGAAGGCAGGGTTCGCCCACCGGGAAGCGTTTGGCCAGGTAGGCTTCGGCACCGGTGGCTGGGACACCGACTTCCCCAACTCCATCCTGGAAATCCTGCGCGTGGTCTACACCGATGCTGACGACCAGCACCGGCTGATCCGTGGGGGAGCGCAGCGGCTGCCCGAGGCACTCTGGCAGCACGCGCCGTCGGGCCTGGTGCATTGGCCCGCCGGCACCTCCCTGGCATCGCTGCACTCCGGCTCACCCCGCGGGGCCGTGGGAAAGATCAGCCGGGACCCCGACGGCAACCTGCGGATCCGTGAACGCTGGGGCCGCGAGGCCAGCTACCCGGCCGTGGTGACCACCTGCCAGTCGTGGCTGCTGTCCACGCGGATCCACACGGAGGAGGCGCTGTTCCCGGCCGGGCTGTGGACCGCGATGGAACGCTCGCACTACATGCAGTCCTCCAAGACCTTCGTCATGGTGGACCGGCCGTTCTGGAAGGACATCGACCCCGCAACGGGCCATGAGACCCTGTCCATGACGCTGACGGACCGCCTGAACCGGGCCACGTACCTGCTGGACAACGGTCCGGACCAGCCCGCCGTCATCCTGCTCTCCTACACCTGGAATGACGACGCCCTGAAGTGGCTGGCCCTGGACGCCGACGAGCGGGTGGAGCTGATGCTGCACTCGCTGGAGCAGATCTACCCCACCGTTGACATCGCCGGCCACATCGTGGGCCAGCCCATCACCGTGTCCTGGGAAGCTGATCCCAACTTCATGGGCGCGTTCAAAGCCAACCTCCCCGGGCACTACCGCTACCAGCAGCGTCTCTTCACCCACTTCAAGCAGGACGCCCTGCCGGAATACCAGCGCGGTATTTTCCTTGCCGGCGATGACGTCTCCTTTACCGCGGGCTGGGCCGAAGGTGCCGTGACCACAGGCCTGAATGCGGTGTGGGGCGTGGTGAAGCACCTGGGCGGGTCCTCGGCGCCGGGCAATCCCGGTCCCGGCGACCTGCTGGACGAATACGGTCCTATTTCATTGGACTAAGCGTGGAGCTCGCGGTGTTTCGCCGCGAGCTCCACGTAGCGCGTCGCATTGGCGCGGACGCCGTCGAACTCTTCGTCGGTGAGTTCACGGCGCACCTTGGCGGGCACGCCCGCCACCAGCGAGCGGGGCGGGACCACCGTTCCTTCCAGCACCACGGCGCCGGCGGCCACCAGGGAGCCGGCGCCGATCACGGCACCGTTGAGGACGGTGGCGCCCATGCCGATCAGGCAGTCGTCCTCCACGGTGCAGCCGTGCACGACGGCGGCGTGCCCCACACTGACGCGTTCGCCAACCGTGCAGGGGAAGCCGGGGTCGGCGTGCAGCACCACATTGTCCTGCAGGTTGCTTCCGGCGCCCACGGTGATGGCCGCGGTGTCGGCGCGGACGGAGACGCCGTAGAAGGCGCTGGCGTCCGGGCCCAGGGTGGCGTTGCCGATGATCGAGGCCGACGGGGCCACGAAAGCTGATTCATGGACAGCCGGGGAGTTGCCGGCGAAAGGGTAGAGAGGAGCCATGGCTTCACCCTAAGCCACCCCTCCACCCAACTGGCCAGCAGTAGTTGTCGTTTTGAGGCCTCAAAACGACAACTGGTGCCAGTCAGTTGGGGGAGGCAACTCGACGGCTAGTTGAAGACCACCGTCCGGTTGCCGTCCAGCAGCACCCGGTGCTCGGCATGCCACTGCACGGCCTGGACCAGCGTGCGGCCCTCCACGTCGCGGCCCATCTGCACGAACTGCTCGGCAGTGCGGGCATGGTCCACCCGGATGACTTCCTGCTCGATGATGGGCCCCTCGTCCAGGGCGGCGGTGACGTAGTGTGCCGTGGCCCCGATCAGCTTCACCCCGCGGGCGTGCGCCTGGTGGTAGGGCCTGGCACCCTTGAAGGACGGCAGGAACGAGTGGTGGATGTTGATGGCCTTGCCGGTGAGATCGGTGCAGAGTTCATCGGACAGGATCTGCATATAGCGGGCCAGGACGGTGAGCTGGATGTCGTGCTCGGCGATGAGGGCGCGGAGCTTGTCCTCCGCCTGGACCTTGGTGTCCCTGGTCACGGGAATGTAGTGGAACGGGATGCCGTAGAACTCTGCCAGCCCGGCCAGGTCCTGGTGGTTGGACACGATAGCCGGAATTTCGATGGGAAGGGTGCCGGAGCGCTGCTGGAAGAGCAGGTCGTTGAGGCAGTGCGCCGACGTGCTGCACATCACCAGGGTGCGCACCTTGTCGCCAACGGTATCCAGGCTCCACTGCATCGAGAAGGCCTCCGCCACGGGCTCCAGCGCGGCGCGCAGCTCGGATTTGGGGGCTGCCGTGGTCACCTCCACCCGCATGAAGAAGTTGCCGGTTGAAGGGCTTCCGTACTGCTGCGAATCCGTAATGTTGCAGCCTGCCACCAGCAGCGCTCCGGCCACGGCGTGGACAATGCCGGGGCGGTCCGGGCAGGACAGGGTTACGACGTACGCTTGGTTCAGCAGCTGTTCATTCACGCGTAATAGCCTACCCGCGCTGCAGGCGCCGGTTTTGGTAGGCTGGAACGGTCGCAACTGGCGTTGGGTGGCTAACCACCAGGGAGCGGCAATCACGAAGACCACGGATCGTACGCCTGGGCCGAGGGTCATGTTTTGCCGGAATTTGGAGTTGCCCCTGCGTCAGCACAGCAGCGCCATGCCGCGCTTTCACGCCCTGTCATCAACAGGGTGCGGATGTACGCCAGCCGGTAGCCTGACCTAAGCAGTGCCCGTATCCCTAGCCAGGAGTTCCTCGTGACTACTACAGCCACCTCAACTACAGCCGTCAGCAACCAGCCGCTGGCTGAGCTTGACCCCGAAATCGCCGCAGTCCTTGAGCAGGAGCTGGGCCGCCAGCGCGGCACCCTGGAAATGATTGCTTCCGAGAACTTCGCGCCCCGCGCCGTGATGGAAGCCCAGGGCTCCGTCCTCACCAACAAGTACGCCGAGGGCTACCCGGGCCGCCGCTACTACGGCGGCTGCGAATACGTCGACGTCGCAGAACAGCTGGCCATCGACCGGGTCAAGTCCCTGTTCGGCGCCGAGTTCGCCAACGTCCAGCCGCACTCCGGCGCACAGGCCAACGCTGCCGCGCTCTCCGCCATGATCACTCCCGGCGACAAGATCCTGGGCCTGTCCCTGGCCCACGGCGGGCACCTGACCCACGGGATGAAGCTGAACTTCTCCGGCAAGCTGTACAACGTGGCTGCCTACCAGGTGGAGGAAGACAACTTCCGCATCGACATGGACAAGCTCCGTGAGCAGGCCATCGCCGAGAAGCCCCAGGTCATCATCGCCGGCTGGTCCGCCTACCCGCGCCACCTGGACTTCGCCGCCTTCCGCTCCATCGCCGATGAAGTGGGCGCGCTGCTCTGGACCGACATGGCACACTTCGCCGGCCTGGTGGCAGCCGGGCTGCACCCCAGCCCCGTGCCGCACTCCGACGTCGTCACCTCCACCGTGCACAAGACCCTTGCCGGTCCCCGCTCAGGCGTGATCCTTGCCAAGGAACAGTGGGCCAAGAAGCTGAACTCCAGCGTCTTCCCCGGCCAGCAGGGCGGGCCGCTGATGCACGTCATCGCAGCCAAGGCCGTTGCCTTCAAGATCGCAGGCACGCAGGAATTCAAGGAGCGCCAGGAGCGCGTCCTGGAAGGCGCCCGGATCATCGCCGACCGCCTGAACCAGGCGGACGTCGCCGAGGCCGGCGTCTCCGTCCTCACCGGCGGCACCGATGTGCACCTGGTGCTGGTTGACCTGCGCAACTCGCAGCTGGACGGCCAGCAGGCCGAGGACCTCCTGCACTCCGTGGGCATCACCGTCAACCGCAACGCCGTGCCGTTCGACCCCCGTCCCCCGATGGTCACCTCCGGCCTGCGCATCGGCACCCCGGCCCTGGCCACCCGCGGCTTCGGTGCTGCCGAGTTCACCGAGGTGGCCGAGATCATCGCCACCGCACTCAAGGCAGGCAGCAGCGCCGACGTCGAGGCGCTCCAGGCCCGCGTGGACAAGCTGGCGGCCGACTTCCCGCTCTACCCGCAGCACGAGCAGTGGTAACCCATGACTGAAACCACAACCGCACAGATCCTTGACGGCAAGGCCACCGCCGCTGCCATCAAGGCCGAGCTGACCGAACGCGTGGCCGCACTCAAGGCCAAGGGCGTCACTCCCGGCATCGCCACTGTGCTGGTGGGCGCTGACCCTGCCTCGCAGCTGTACGTCTCCATGAAGCACAAGCAGTCCGTGCAGATCGGGATGAACTCCATCCAGCGCGAGCTGCCGGCCGACGCCACCCAGGAACAAGTGGAGGCCCTCATTGACGAACTCAATGCGGACCCCGCCTGCCACGGCTACATTGTGCAGCTGCCGCTGCCCAAGCACCTGGACACGGACGCCATCCTTGAGCGGATCGACCCCGCCAAGGACGCCGACGGGCTGCACCCCACCAACCTTGGCCGGCTGGTGCTGAACGTCAACAACAAGATCACCACGCCGCTGCCGTGCACCCCGCGGGGCGTCATCGAGCTGCTGGAGCGCAACGGCTACAGCCTGGCCGGCAAGCACGTCGTGGTGGTGGGCCGGGGCGTCACCATCGGCCGGTCGATCGGCCTGCTGCTGACCCGGCGGGACGTCAACGCCACCGTGACCCTGACCCACACCGGCACCACGAACCTCCCGGAGCTGCTCAAGCAGGCGGACGTCATCGTGGGTGCGGCGGGCGTGAAGCACATCGTCAAGGCCGCGGACGTGAAGCCGGGCGCTGCACTGCTTGACGTCGGCGTGACCCGCGAAACCGATCCGGGGACCGGAAAGAGCCGCGTCTACGGGGACATCGATCCCGCCGCCGCCGAGGTGGCCGGCTGGATCTCGCCCAACCCGGGCGGCGTAGGCCCCATGACCGTGGCGCTGCTGATGACCAACGTGGTGGAGGCCGCGGAACGCGCGGCAGGCATCCAGCAGTAGTTCGCACACAACCAGTACGACGGCGGCACGGCACCTTTTGGACGGAAGGTTCCGCGCCGCCGTCGGCCGTTTAACGACGGAACTGCAAGTGCCCTTCCACATGTGCGCCGCCTCCACTAGTCTGCACAGGTGCACAACCACGCCCTGACGCCCTCCGGCACCCTGACCGGGGGCCCGCCGCACGGCACCGTCATCTCCGCCGAAAACCTCACCAAGACCTATGGCGACGTGGCCGCCGTGGACAGCATCTCGTTCACCGTGCCTGCAGGGGAGTCTTTCGGCCTCCTGGGGCCCAACGGCGCGGGCAAATCCACCACCATGAAGATGATCGGCGGCGTCACCCGGCGCACGTCCGGCCGGTTGAGCATCATGGGCCTGGACCCGGACACCCACGGGCCGGAAGTGCGCGCGCACCTGGGCGTGGTGCCGCAGCAGGACAACCTCGACGAGGAACTGCGCGTCCGGGACAACCTCCTGGTCTACGGCCGCTACTTCGGCCTCCCCATGAGCTACCTCAGGCCCAAGGCTGACGAACTGCTGGAGTTTGCCCAGCTGACGGACAAAGCCAAGTCCAAGGTGGACGCGCTCTCCGGGGGCATGAAGCGCCGGCTCACCATCGCCCGTTCCCTGATCAACGAGCCGCGCATCCTGCTCCTGGACGAGCCCACCACGGGACTGGACCCGCAGGCCCGGCATATCCTCTGGGACCGGCTGTTCCGGCTCAAGGAACAAGGCGTCACGCTGATCCTCACCACGCACTACATGGACGAGGCCGAGCAGCTCTGCGACCGGCTCATCGTAGTGGACAAGGGACGGATCATGGCTGAGGGCTCGCCCGCGCAGCTGATCCGCGGGCATTCCACGCGTGAGGTGGTGGAGCTGCGGTTCGGTTCGGAGCGGAACGCCACCATCGGTTCCCAGCTGGAAGGCATCGGCGAACGCCTCGAGGTGCTGCCGGACCGGGTGCTGGTGTACGCGCACGACGGCGAGTCAGCCCTTGAGCAGGTATCGGCCCGCGGCCTGAGGCCGCTGACATCGCTGGTGCGCAGGTCCTCGCTGGAGGACGTGTTCCTCCGGCTCACCGGGCGGAGCCTCGTTGACTGAACCGTTGACTGAACCACCGGCGGGGGCAGGGCCGTCCGGCATGCACGCACATGCACCGGAGGTTTCGGCGGCCAGGGCGCGGCGCTGGGGCGCTTTCTACTACGCGGAGCAGGTGCTTCGCGTGATGAAGGGCTACTCCTGGTCCATCCTGATGTACAGCGTGGGGCAGCCGGTGGCGTACCTGTTCGCCATGGGCGTGGGCCTGGCCACCCTGGTGGACAGCGGCAACGCAGCGTTCGGCGGTGTTTCCTACCTGGCCTTCATCGCCCCGGCGCTGCTGGTGTCCGCCGCCGTGATGACGGCCGCCAACGAATTCACGTTCCCCGTCATGGACGGCTTCAAGTGGCGCAGGATCTACTATGGCCCGCACGCCTCGCCGCTGGCACCGCAGCAGATCGCTGCCGGACAGATCATGGCGGTGACGCTGCGCCTGCTGTTGCAGTCGGCCATCTACTTCGGCGCCGTGGCCTTGTTTGGCGCCTCGCCATCGGGCTGGGGCTGGGCGGGCATCCTGGTGGCCACGCTGACGGGGCTGGCCTTTGGGCTGCCCCTGATGGCATACTCCGCCTCCATCACCGAGGACAAGGGCCAGTTCGCGCTGGTGATGCGGTTCATCGTGATGCCGCTGTTCCTGTTCTCCGGGACGTTCTTTCCGCTGGAAAACCTTCCCGTGGCCGTCCGCTGGGTGGGCTGGATCTCGCCCATTTGGCACGGCACCGAGCTGGGCAGGGTGCTCAGCTTTGGATACCGGGAGCCCCTGCTCCTCACGGTTCTCCACGCCGCCGTCCTGTCAGGACTGGCGGTCCTGGGCTGGATCCTGACCCGGCGGCGCTTCGTCCTGAGGATGGGCCGATGAGCGCCCCCGCGCAGGCCCGCGGCCGGTCGTTCGGGCCCCTCTATTCGCGCAATGCCAGGGCGGTGATTTCCCGGGGCCTGATGGCCACCCGCAGCACCAACTGGCTGGTGATGGTGTCCGGGTTCTTCGAGCCCGTCCTGTTCCTCATCTCCATGGGCGTGGGCCTGGGGGCGATCGTGGGCGACGTCCAGGGACCCGACGGAACCCATATCAGCTACGCGGCCTACATCGCCCCCGCCCTGCTGGCCGTCTCGGCCATGAACGGTGCCGTGTACGACTCCACCTGGAACGTCTTCTTCAAGATGAACTTCGCCAAGCTCTACCAGGGCATGCTCTACACCTCACTGGGACCGCTGGATGTTGCGTTGGGCGAGATCGTCCTGGCCCTGCTGCGGGGCATGCTCTACGCCACCGGCTTTACCGCTGTGATGGGCGTGATGGGGTTGATCACCACGCCCTGGGCGTTGCTGATGGTCCCGGCATCGGTGCTGATCGCGTTCGGATTCGCGAGCCTGGGCATGGGCATCACCAGCTTCCTGAAGACGTTCCAGCAGATGGACTGGATCAACTTCATCCTGCTGCCCATGTTTCTTTTCAGCGCAACGTTCTACCCCCTGAGCGTGTACCCCCAGACCATCCAATGGTTCATCCAGGCCATGCCGTTGTGGCACGGTGTGGAACTGCTGCGGCAGATCAGCGTAGGCAGCTTCACGGCCGCCACACTCCTGCACGTCGGCTACTACGTGGTGATGACCGCCGTCGGCATGCTGCTGACCACCCTGCGGCTGCGGAGCCTGTTCCTGAAATAGCCTGCCTCCGGTCTGCGCGGCGCCGTGTTCGCCGGGGGTGGAAGGCGGCGGGAGCACAGTCCGCCGTTTGAGACAATAGCTGCATGCGAACTTTGGGCAGCTCCTCGTCATCCTCCAAACCCGCCAGGGCCGGTTTTTCGATGTTCCGGATCAGCGGGCCGGGCCTGATGGTCCTGGTGACAGCCTTCATCGTGGCGGTCATCTTCGCCGCCAACCAGAACGACGTCGTGGGCTGGGTTGTCGCCGTCATCGCCGCCTTCTGGCTCGCGCTGGCCGCGTTCGTAGTCTTCAGCATCCAGCGGGCCGCCAAGAAGGCGGGGGCCAAGCTGTCCGAGGCGCAGAGCGCCTTCAACACCGCAACCGGCCGTGCCCCCGCGCCCGCGTCCGTGGACCACGGCGGGACGCGGGTGGTGTACGAACGCACCAAGGCCGACGAGGTACGCGACCTGAAGCTGGACCACTCCTTCAAAATCGTCCAGGTCCAGGTGCGGGTGGTGGAGGAGGAATGGGCCAAGGGCGCCGCCGCCAACCAGGACACCATTAACCGCGCCCTCGAGACCATCGAGATCACAGCCACCAACGCCCGGGACATGATCAAGTCCTCCGGCGGCAGTGGTGAGCCGGTGACCGGAACCATCATCGACTAGAGTGGAGCGGGTGAGCTCGGCATTGAACAAGGACCACCTTCGCATCGCATCCGTCAACGTCAACGGCCTCCGCGCTGCCTTCAAAAACGGCATGTCGGCCTGGCTGGAGCCGCGCGAAGTGGACATCCTCTGCCTGCAGGAAGTGCGCGCCCCTGACGCCGTGGTCCGCGAGCTGCTGGGGGACGGCTGGCATATCCTGCACGCCGAGGCTGAAGCGAAAGGCCGTGCCGGCGTCGCCATCGCCTCCCGCCAGGAACCGCTGGAAACCAGGAACGGCATCGGGGACGACTACTTCGCCACGGCCGGGCGCTGGGTGGAAGCGGATTTCCGTTTCCCCGACGCCGCAGGCAACCCAGTCCAGCTCACCGTTGCCAGCGCCTACGTGCATTCCGGCGAAGTCGGGACCCCCAAGCAGGACGACAAGTACCGCTTCCTTGACGTCATGAGCACCCGGCTTCCGGAGCTCACCAAGCACAGCGACCACGCGCTGGTGGTAGGGGACCTGAACGTCGCCCACACGCCCCGGGACATCAGGAACTCCAAGGGCAACCTGAAGAAGGCAGGCCACCTGCCGGAGGAACGCGCCTACTTCGACCGCTTCTTCGGCGAGGAGATTGGCTGGCACGACGTCCACCGGAATTTCGCAGGCGACGTCGACGGGCCGTACACCTGGTGGTCCTGGCGCGGCAAGGCGTTCGACAACGACACCGGCTGGCGCATCGACTACCACATGGCCACCCCCGAACTGGCAGCGTCCGCCATTTCGGCTGTTGTGGACCGTGCAGCCTCCTGGGACACCCGCTTCTCCGACCACGCACCGCTGGTAGTGGACTACCAGCTCTAAGCCCGAAAGTTTCTTCCATGACCACCCAGACTTCCCCCACTGCCAAGAAGCGCATCCTTTCCGGCGCCAAGCCCACCGCAGATTCCCTGCACCTGGGCAACTACATCGGCGCCGTGCGCAACTGGGTGGACATGCAGGCGGAATACGACGCCGTCTTCTTCATCCCGGACCTGCATGCCATCACGGTGGACTTCGACCCCGCTGAACTGGCCAAGCGCACCCGCATCGTGGCAGCCCAGTACATCGCCGCGGGCATCGACCCGGACAAGAGCATCTTCTTTGTCCAGTCCCACGTTCCGGAGCATGCGCAGCTTGCCTGGGCGCTGAACTGCATCACCGGCTTCGGCGAGGCCTCCCGGATGACGCAGTTCAAGGACAAAACCCAGAAGTCCGGCGCCGACGCCGCCACGCTGGGCCTTTTCGCCTATCCCACCCTGATGGCTGCGGACATCCTGCTCTACCAAAGCGACCTGGTGCCCGTCGGCGAGGACCAGCGGCAGCACCTGGAACTGACCCGGAACCTCGCGCAGAGGTTCAACACCCGGTTTGGCCACACGTTCACGGTTCCCGAGGCAACGATCGTCAAGGAAAGCGCCAAGATCTACGACCTGCAGAACCCCAGCGCCAAGATGTCCAAGACGGGGGAGTCCCCCAACGGCGCCATCCAGCTGCTGGAGGACCCGAAGATCGCCGCCAAGCGCATCAAGTCGGCAGTGACCGACGCCGGCACGGACATCCGCTTCGACGCCGAGGAGAAGCCCGGGGTCTCCAACCTGCTGACCATCTACTCCTCCCTCACCGGCAAGTCCGTTGCCGAGCTCGAAGCCGAGTACCAGGGGAAGATGTACGGCCATCTCAAGGTGGATCTCGCCGAGGTGGTGGTGGACTTCATCACCCCGCTCCGCAACCGGACCAACGAGCTGATGGCCGATCCCGCCGAGCTTGACCGGCTGCTGGCCCTGGGTGCGGAACGGGCCCGGGAGATCGCCTCGGTCACGCTTGGCCAGGTGTACCAGCGCATGGGCTTCCTGCCGTCCCTCAGCCTCGCAGGAGTCCGCTAGCGCCATGTCTTCGAGAAACGTCACCGCCAGGGGAGGCGCCTGCTCTGCCGGCCAGGTGGAGCGGACCTTGGCTGACCGCTTCGAAGACCAGTCCGGCAGCAATGCGGCGGCAGATCGTGACGCGGCGCCGAGCGAAGAAATCAGCGTGGGCGTCATTCTTGGCTTTCCGGCCGAGATAGCCGATGAACTGCAGCGCTGGCGGGCGTCCTTTGGCGATCCCCTGGCCGGCGTTGTGCCCGCCCACATCACGCTGGTCACCACCACACCTACCCAGGATTGGGAGGCCACCCGCCGGCATGTCCGCGAGGTGGCCCGCTGCCAGAGCCCCTTCATGGTCACCATTGCCGGCACCGGAACCTTCCGGCCCGTATCACCGGTGGTTTTCATCAACGTGGCGGACGGCTTCGACGAGTGCATTGACCTGCACCGCAAGCTTCAGCAGGGTCCGCTCCACCGCGAACTTCCCTTTGCCTATCATCCCCATGTCACCATTGCCCATGATGTCGCCCCGGAAAGCCTGGATGAAGCCGAAACGGTGCTGAAGGACTACAGGGCCACCTTCCCCGTGGTTAGCATGGGACTCTATGAGCATGATGCCGACGGCATCTGGCAGCTACGGGAAGAGCTGGACTTTGGGACCGAAACTGACAACCACGCCGGCACCAGCTTCACGGACGCTGCCGCGGACGCCCCAACCGACGCAGGGTGACCGGCAGCAGCCGCTGCCAACCGAGCACGCCCGGCTGAAGCTGGAGGTCATCCAGAAACGGATGGAGTGGAACCGGGCGCGCAGGTCCGGCGGGAAGTTCGGGGCCCTGATGGCCCTGGTGCAGTGGCTCACCGCCCGGTTGAACGTCCTGCGCCCCATGCGCGCGTTCCGGCACTACACCCTCCACTATGGGCCCTTGATGAGCGCCGGCATCGGCTTCAACATGTTCTTTTCCATTACCGGCCTCCTGGCTACCGGATTCTCCATTGCCGGCCTGGTGCTGCGCGGCCAGCCGGCGCTGCTGGACACCATCATCAGCAGTGTGGCCACAAGCGCCCCGGGGCTGTTGAAGATCAACGGCGGCGAGGGGCTGGTGGACCCCAAAGACCTGCTCGATCCGAACGGGCTGGGCTGGACCGCACTGATCAGTGCCGTCGTCACCGTTGTCACGTCCCTCGGCTGGATCAACGGCCTCCGGGACGGCCTCCGCGGCGTCCTGCAGCTGCCGCCGCTCATGGTCAACCCCATCCTGATGAAGCTGCGGGACGCGGGAACCCTCCTGCTGCTGGGAACCGCCCTGGTCATCAGCGCGGGCGCCTCGCTGGTTTTCGGCACGGCGGCCGGGTGGGTCTCCGATTTCCTGCACCTCAGCGATGCACTGGCCGGGCCCCTCACCACGTCCGTCAAGATCGTGGTGCCGCTGGTCCTGAACTGGGTCACGGCGCTGATCATGTACCGCCTGGCCGCCGGACTGAAGCTGTCCCGCCAGGCGCTGCTCGAAGGCACCATCCTGGCCGCCGTGGGTACCACCGTCCTGCAGATCTTCAGCACTGAGCTGCTGGGCGGTGCCAGCCGCAATCCCATCCTGGCGCCGTTTGCCATCATTATCGGCCTGCTCATCTGGTTCAACCTGGTCAGCCAGGTCTACCTTGTCTCGGCCGGGTGGGCCGCCGTCCGCGAGGCCGACCTGGAGTCCAGCGGAGCTCCGCGGAAGACGATCCTCGGCGCGCGGCGGGCGACGCCCCAGACCTGGACTTGCAGGAACTGCCCGGCGGCCGTCTAGGAGCCGTTCCCGGCGTCCAGGTACTGGTCAGCCCAGGCAGCGATAATCCGTGCGGCGCGGGCGGCCTGGCCCTTGCCTGTCAGGAGGTGGTCGCTGCCCTCCAGGGATACGAAGTTCCTGGGGTGCCGCGCGGTCTGGAAAATGGTGCTCGCGTTCTCGATACCCACAGTGTTGTCGGTAGGGGAGTGCAGCACCATCAGCGGCTTGTGCAGCTGCCTGATGCAGTCCGTGAGGTCTGCGTTCTCAAGGTCCTCCACGAAGTGCCGCCGGATTTCCACCCGCTTGCCGCCCAGGTCCACCTCGGCGCTGCCCTCACTCAGGATTCGGTCCAGGGCGGCATCAAACACGTGGGCGACGTGCTTGGGGGAGAAGGGAGCTCCCACGGTGGCGACGGCGTCCAGCTCCGGTATCTCCCGCGCAGCCGCAAGGACCGCCGCGCCCCCGAACGAATGTCCCACCAGCAGCGAAATTGCCTTGCCTTCGCTGCGCATGAACTCTGCGGCTTTAACCGTGTCCGCCACCTTGTGGCTGAATGACCCGGCAGACCATTCACCGGCGGAGCCACCCAGGCCCACGTTGTCGAAACGCAGCATGCCGATGCCGCTGTCCGCCAGCGCCTTGCACATCCGTGCCGCCGAGGGGCTGTCCTTGCCCAGGGTGAAGCCGTGCGAGAAGACACCCCAGCCTTTGACGGGGCCTTCAGGAACATCGATGATGCCGGAGAGCATTTCGCCGGTGGAACCGGCGAAGGACACCTTCTCGGAGCGGGACATGCTGTCCCCTTTCTGTACGTGGATTCTGTGCGGAAACGAACGACGGCGCCCTCCACCACGTGTGGTGGGTGACGCCGTCGGCCGTTATGTCTGTTGTTGAACGTACTTAGATCCTGCGGGCCAGGATGGCCTGCTTGACCTCCGCGATGGCCTGGGTGACCTGGATGCCGCGCGGGCACGCCTCGGTGCAGTTGAAGGTGGTGCGGCAGCGCCACACGCCTTCCTTGTCGTTGAGGATCTCCAGGCGCATGTCGCCGGCATCGTCGCGGGAGTCGAAGATGAAGCGGTGTGCGTTCACGATCGCGGCGGGGCCGAAGTACTGCCCGTCCGTCCAGAACACGGGGCAGGACGACGTGCAGGCGGCACACAGGATGCACTTGGTGGTGTCGTCAAAGCGCTCACGGTCCTCAGCGGACTGCAGGCGCTCCCGGGTGGGCTCGTGGCCCTTGTTGATCAGGAAGGGCATGACTTCGCGGTACGATTGGAAGAAGGGCTCCATGTCCACGATCAGGTCCTTTTCCACCGGCAGGCCCTTGATGGGTTCCACCGTGATGGGCTTGGACGTGTCCAGGTCCTTCAGCAGGGTCTTGCAGGCAAGGCGGTTGCGTCCGTTGATGCGCATGGCATCCGAGCCGCAGACACCGTGGGCGCAGGAGCGGCGGAACGACAGGGTGCCGTCCATCTCCCACTTCACCTTGTGCAGGGCGTCCAGGACACGGTCCGTGCCGTACATGGTCAGGTGGAAATCGTCCCAGGTTGCTTCCCCGGAAACCTCCGGGTTGTACCGGCGGACCCGCAGGTGGACGTCGAACGTGGGGATTTCCCCGCCCCCGCCAACGCCGGCAGGAAGTTCAACCTTTGAGGCTGGCTCAGCGATTTCAGCGGTCATCTTAGTACTTCCTCACCATCGGCTCGTAGCGGGTAAAGACAACCGGCTTGGTGGCCAGGCGGATGCCGGCGATTGATTCCGCCGATCCGTCAGCCGGCGCATGGTCATCCTTGTACGCCATGGAGTGCTTCATGAATTTCTCGTCGTCACGCTCGGGGAAGTCCTCGCGGAAGTGTCCGCCGCGGGATTCCTCGCGGTGCAGGGCGGCCACGGTCATGACCTTGGCCAGTTCCAGCAGGAAGCCGAGTTCAACGGCCTCGAGCAGGTCCAGGTTGAAGCGCTTGCCCTTGTCCTGGACGTTGATGCGCTTGTACCGCTCCTCGAAGGACGCGATGTCGCGCAGGACCTGGTTCAGGGTGTCCGCCGTACGGAACACCTGCATGTTGGCGTCCATCGTGTCCTGCAGTTCCTTGCGGATCTGCGCCACCTTCTCGTCGCCGGTGCCATTGCGGGCGATGTCCAGCAGTTCGGTGGTGTAAGCCAGCGGGCTCTCCGGCAGTTCCACATACTGGGCGGTCTTTGCGTACTCCGCGGCGGCAATGCCGGCGCGCTTGCCAAAGACGTTGATGTCCAGCAGCGAGTTGGTGCCCAGGCGGTTGGAGCCGTGGACGGACACGCAGGCCACTTCCCCCGCGGCGTACAGGCCGGGGATCACGGTGTCGTTGTCCTGCAGCACCTCGGTCTGGATGTTCGTGGGAATGCCGCCCATGGCGTAGTGCGCGGTGGGGAACACCGGCACCGGCTCGGTGTACGGTTCCACACCGAGGTAGGTGCGGGCGAACTCGGTGATGTCCGGAAGCTTTGCGTCGATGTGCGCCGGCTCCAGGTGGGTCAGGTCCAGGAGGACGTAATCCTTGTTCGGGCCGCAGCCGCGGCCTTCGCGCACCTCGTTGGCCATGGAGCGGGCCACGATGTCACGCGGCGCCAGGTCCTTGATGGTGGGGGCGTAGCGCTCCATGAAGCGCTCACCTTCGGAGTTGCGGAGGATTGCACCTTCACCGCGGGCGGCCTCGGACAGCAGGATGCCCAGGCCGGCAAGGCCGGTGGGGTGGAACTGGAAGAACTCCATGTCTTCCAGGGGGATGCCGCGGCGGAAGGCGATGCCCATGCCGTCACCGGTCAGGGTGTGGGCGTTGGACGTGGTCTTGAAGACCTTGCCTGCGCCGCCGGAGGCGAACACCACGGACTTGGCCTGGAAGACGTGCAGTTCACCGGAGGCGAGGTCGTAGGAGACGACGCCGGCCACGCGCTTCTGCTTGTAGGCAGTGCCGTCTTCGCGGACAGCGTCCTCTTCAACGGTCAGCAGGTCCAGGACGTAGTACTCGTTGTAGAACTCAACGTTGTGCTTGACGCAGTTTTGGTACAGGGTCTGCAGGATCATGTGGCCGGTGCGGTCCGCTGCGTAGCATGCACGGCGGACGGGAGCCTTGCCGTGGTCGCGGGTGTGGCCGCCGAAGCGGCGCTGGTCGATGCGGCCCTCGGGGGTGCGGTTGAAGGGCAGGCCCATCTTTTCCAGGTCCAGCACGGCGTCGATGGCTTCCTTGGCCATGACTTCGGCGGCGTCCTGGTCAACCAGGTAGTCGCCGCCCTTGACGGTGTCGAACGTGTGCCATTCCCAGTTGTCTTCCTCGACATTGGCAAGGGCTGCACACATGCCACCCTGCGCCGCACCGGTGTGCGAGCGGGTGGGGTAGAGCTTGGTCAGTACTGCTGTGCGCGCGCGCTGACCGGACTCGATCGCGGCGCGCATGCCAGCGCCACCGGCACCGACGATGACGACGTCGTACTTATGGACCTGCATACCAGACGCTCTTTCTCTCAAAATTCGCTATAAAACAACGGGGCGGCTTTGCCTGCTCCGCAAAACAGGGCCCGCGGAAAAGCCCGCGGGCCCAGGGTTGTGCCAGTGCTAGGCAGGGCAGAAACCGCCCGGCAGGGCGACGCCGTTCACTACGGGGCACGGGTTGAAGGTGAAGATGACCAGGGTGCCCAGGAGGATGATGACCACAGCGGCAGCGTAGAGAACAGTCTTCAGCCAGCGGCGGGTGGACGTCTTCTCGGCGTAGTCGTTGATGATGGTCCGCACGCCGTTGGTGCCGTGCAGCATTGCCAGCCAGAGCATGGCCAGGTCCCAGAACTGCCAGAACGGATCTGCCCACTTGCCGGCCACGAAGCCGAAGTCGATGGCGTGGATGCCTTCGCCGACCATGAGGTTCACGAACAGGTGGCCGAAGATGAGGACCACCAGCACCACGCCGGAAAGGCGCATGAACAGCCAGGCGATCATCTCGAAGTTGCCCTTGGAACCGCCGCTGCGGCGGTACTGGGGAGCGATCCGCCCGCTGCGGGGGCTCTCGATGGTTGCAGTCATGGCTTAGTGACCTCCGAGGGCGAGGGACAGGTGGCGGATGGAGAAGGCAACCATGGTCACGACCCAGAGGGCCAGGACTGCCCACAGCATCTGCCGCTGGTACTTGGCGCCCTTCTTCCAGAAATCGACCGCAATGATCCGCAGGCCGTTGAAGGCGTGGAAGACGATGGCGGCGACAAGGCCGGTCTCACCCAGCGCCATCAGCGGATTCTTGTAGGCGCCGATCACAGCGGTGTAGGCCTCCGGTGACACACGCACCAAGGAGGTGTCCAGGACGTGGACCAACAAGAAGAAAAAGATCACTACACCGGTAATACGGTGTCCTACCCAGGACCACATGCCTTCACGGCCGCGGTACAAGGTGCCAGCTGGTTTTGTCGGCACTGATAAACCTCCCTGCAACACAGCGGCGCTGGCATGAGATCCATGCGGGGGGAACGCCTGCTGCGAGAGCACTCGTAGCTCAGGCCTAAATCTAGGCTTCGCTAACAGCTTATTCAATTTAGGCGTTTGGTGGTGCCCAGTGCTGGAGCGGATTTTCCGGGGAAATGAGACAAACGCCACATCGTTGCGGACTCCCGGGCCCGTGCGCAGCCCAAAAGGCATGCCTGCGCACCAACTAAAGGAGCCGCCTGCGGCCCTTCGGCTAAAGTAGCCGTGATGAGTACAGACAAAGTGACAAGCCCGGCTTCACCCATTGACCGCTTCATCGCGGTGATTCCGGCAGGCGGAGTGGGGACCCGCCTCTGGCCACTGTCACGAGCAGCAGCTCCCAAGTTCCTTCACGATCTCACGGGATCAGGCAGCACCTTGCTGCGCGCCACCTACGACAGGCTGCACCCCCTCGCGGGCAACCGGATGCTGGTGGTGACCGGCCAGGCGCACCGTGAAGCCGTATGCCGGCAACTTCCAGAGGTGCGCGACTCCGACCTGGTCCTTGAATCGGAACCCAAGGACTCCGGCGCGGCCATCGGCCTCGCCGCGGCAATCCTGCACGAACGCGATCCCGATACCATCATGGGTTCCTTCGCTGCCGACCAGGTGATCAGCCCGGACGACCTCTTCCAGCAGGCGGTCCGGGAAGCCATCCACACGGCTGCCACCGGCAAGATCGTGACCATCGGCATCAAACCCACCCACCCGTCCACCGGTTTCGGGTACATCCGCTCGGGCAAGGCGCTGCACATCGAAGGGGCCCCCAGCGCCCACGACGTCGTGGAGTTCGTCGAAAAGCCGGACGAGACGGTGGCCCAGCAGTACGTGGACAGCGGCGACTACGTGTGGAACGCCGGCATGTTCGTGGCGCCCGTGTCGCTGATGCTCAAGCACCTCGAGGCCAACCAGCCCGAACTGTTCCAGGGCCTGCAGGAAATCGCCCGTGCGTGGGACACCCCCCAACGGGACGAGGTTACGGCCCGCATCTGGCCAACCCTCCCGAAGATCGCCATCGACTATGCAGTGGCCGAGCCCGCAGCCGAAGCCGGGGACGTCGCCGTCGTGCCCGGAACCTTCCGCTGGGACGATGTTGGTGACTTTGCCTCGGTGGGCCGCCTTAACAGTGCGAAGGAAGTGGACGATGTCACCGTCCTCGGCGAAGGCGCCCGCGTCTTCACCGAGAACTCAAGCGGCGTCGTGGTCACCGACACCAAGCGTGTCATCGCCCTGATCGGCATCCAGGACGTCGTCATCGTGGATACGCCGGACGCCCTCCTGGTGACCACCATGGCCAATTCCCAGCGCGTCAAGGCCGCCGTCGATGCCCTCAAGGCGAGCGGGGACACGGACGTCCTCTGACCGGGAGCCTGCCGGCACCTCGCGTGCCGGCAGGGCCGGGATGTAATGCTGCGTCAGTGAATGGGCGCTAAAGCCGCCACCCTCGCTAGAGTGAAGCAGTGCGCAATTACACTACTGAAGCCGAGCCCACCGCCCTGGTGGCTCCCTGGCTCGAACCGCTCCTGCCGGAACTGATCGAATTCCGCCGGGACCTGCATGCGCACCCGGAACTGTCCTTCAAGGAGTTCCGCACCACCGACAAGCTTGCCGAGCGGCTCGAAGCCGAAGGGCTGAGCCCCCGCCGCCTTGAAGGTACCGGGCTGACCGTTGATGTGGGCGAAGGCCCCATCGCCACGGCCCTGCGCGGTGACATAGATGCCTTGCCCATCATCGAGGAGACGGGCCTGCCGTTCGCTTCGAAGAACCACGGCGTCACCCACGCCTGCGGCCATGATGTGCACACCACCACCATGCTGGGCATTGCCCTGGTCCTGCACCGGATGCACCAGGAAGCCCCCCTCGGCGCCACCGTCCGGATCATCTTCCAGCCTGCCGAGGAGACCATGCCCGGCGGCGCGCATGCCTGCATCGAACAGGGTGTCCTGGACGGCGTCCCCCGGATCCTGGCGCTGCACTGCGACCCGCGGATCGAAGTGGGCAAGGTGGGCACCCGGATCGGCGCCATCACGTCGGCCTCGGACACCATCCGGATCGAACTGTCCGGGCGTGGCGGCCACACGTCCCGGCCGCACCTCACCGAAGACCTCGTGTTCGCGCTGGCGCAGATCGCCGTCAACGTGCCGGCGGTGCTGTCCCGCCGGGTGGACGTCCGCAGTGGCGTCTCCGTGGTGTGGGGCCAGATCACCGCAGGCTCGGCACCCAACGCCATCCCCGGCACGGGCTACATGGCAGGCACCATGCGCTGCCTGGACCGGGACGCGTGGCATGCCGCCGGTGAACTGCTGGACGAGGTGGTGCACCAGGTGGCCGCGCCCTACGGCGTGGACGTCCACCTTGAGCACACCAGGGGAGTGCCGCCGGTGGTGAACTCCGAACACGAGACAGCCATCATCGAGGCTGCCGCGCGCGCCGAAATCGGCGAGAACGCCGTGGTGCTGACCCCGCAGTCCATGGGCGGGGAGGATTTCGCCTGGTTCCTTGCCGAGCTTCCCGGCGCGATGATGCGCCTGGGCACCAAAACGCCTGGCGGGGAGGACTACGACCTCCACCGCGGCGACTACATCCTGGATGAGCACTCCCTGGGCATGGGCATCAGAGTTCTCACGGCAGCAGCGCTGCGCACTGTCCGGGACCTGGAGCAGGCCCCCCTTTCCTAGCCTCCTGCGTGCCCGGCGTCGCCGGGCGGGAGGTGCGGGTCCGGCGCGGGAAAGCACGACGGCGGTCTAAGCGTAGGCGCCCCGCGCATAGATAAGTTGTGCACAACTAAGTTGTGGACTATGGTAGTTCCATGACCGAAGCACCCCGCCTGGACCGGCAAGTATGTTTCGCCCTCTATTCCGCGTCCAGGGCTGCCACTGCCGTTTACCGGCCCGTCCTGGACGAACTGGGCCTGACCTACCCGCAGTACCTGGTCATGCTGGTGCTGTGGGAAAGCGAGCCCCGGGGCGTCAAGGAGCTCGGCGGGGAACTCGGCCTTGACTCAGGCACCCTGTCGCCCCTCCTCAAGCGACTGGAAGCACTCGGGCTCGTGGAACGCCGGCGGTCCGGCGAGGATGAGCGCCGCGTCGCCATCCACCTGACGCCTGCCGGGCGGAGCCTCAGCGGTCCGGCCAGCGCCATCCCGCAGCGGCTGGCAGACGCCGCAGGGCTTTCCCTGGACGAGCTTGAACAGCTCCGGACCACCTTGGGCAAGCTCACGGCCGCGCTGCATGAATCACTCTGAACTTTGAATCCGGCACCCTCCCAACTACAGGACGGACACTTTTCGTGAAAACTCTCTACACCGCCGAGGTGCTGGCCTCGGGCGAAGGGCGCGACGGCGCTGCACGCAGCAATGACGGCAGGCTGGCCGTGGACCTCGCCAGTCCCGTGGAACTTGGCGGCAGTGGCCAGGGCACCAACCCCGAACAGCTCTTCGCCGCCGGCTATGCCGCCTGCTTCCACTCCGCGCTGCGCCTGGTAGGCCGCAAGGCTGGCGCCGACCTGACGGACTCGGCAGTCGCGGCGAAAATCCACCTGGGGCAGCTGGACGGCGGTGCCGGCTTCGGCCTGGCCGCCGAATTGGAAATCGCGCTCCCCGCCCTGGACCTCGCCACCGCGGAAGACCTCGTGGCCAAGGCGCACCAGGTCTGCCCCTATTCAAACGCCACCCGCGGCAACATCAACGTCGACATCAAGATTCTGGAGTACGCAGCATGAGCACAGCACTTGCAACCACCACCCGTGAAATCCGGCTGGCATCACGTCCTGTAGGGCGCCCTTCCAGCGACAACTTCGAATTGGCCGAGTCGCCGCTGCCCCCGCTCGAAGACGGCCAGATCCTGGTCAAGAACCTCTTCATGTCGGTTGACCCCTACATGCGGGGCAGGATGAACGACGTCAAGTCCTACTCCGCCCCCTTCGCCGTGGGTAAGGCGCTCGACGGCGGCGCGGTGGGTGAGGTCGTCGCGTCCCGTTCGTCGGCACACCAGGAGGGCGACGTCGTCGTGCATTCCCTGGGCTGGCGGGAGTACGCCGTGGTTGACGGCGCTGCCACCACCCCGGCGCGCACGGACCTTGCGCCGGCGTCCGCTTTCCTTGGCGCCCTGGGCATGACAGGGCTAACGGCGTACGCCGGCCTGCTGAAGGTTGCTGAGTTCAAGCCCGGGGACGCCGTATTCGTTTCCGGCGCCGCCGGTGCGGTGGGCTCCTTGGTGGGACAGATCGCCAAGGCCATGGGCGCCTCCCGCGTCATTGGCTCAGCCGGCTCGCCCGCCAAGGTGGCCCGGCTGCTGGAGCTCGGCTTCGATGCCGCCTTCGACTACCACGACGGTCCCGTTGTGGAGCAGTTGGCAAAAGCCGCTGGCCCCGCCGGCATCGACGTCTACTTCGACAACGTGGGCGGCGAGCACCTGGAGGCCGCCCTGGCGGTCCTCAACGTGGGCGGACGGGTGGCGATGTGCGGCGCGATCGCACAATACAACTCCACCGAGCCCACACCTGCACCCCACAACCTGATGCAGGCGATCGGCAAGCAGTTGACACTCCGCGGCTTCCTGGTGGGCGGCCAGCGGCAGCACGCGGCGGAGTTCGCAGAAAAGATGGCGGCCTGGCTGGCGGACGGGACCGTGCGCTACGACGAGACGATCGTGGACGGTCTGGAGAACGCCCCGCAGGCCTTCATGGACCTCCTGGACGGGGCCAACACCGGCAAGATGCTGGTCCGGCTGTAGCCGCAGCAAGCACGCACAAGCAGTAGGGGCACCGCAATCCGCGGTGCCCCTACTGCTTGGTAACAACTTGTAAACAATCTCCCGGATGGGCTCCTGACGTGCTAGGGGGACGTGGCGCAAGCCACTAAAGTGAGTGCCATCAGTGCGCTCCGGCGCAGTGCTGCGTGCCTTCAGTGAAAACAGAATTTCAGCGCCGAAACGGACACTCATTGAATTCCAGCCCGTAGCGCCACTCGCATCATCCCCTGGAGGAAAATTGAAGAAATCACTGCGTGCCAGCTTCAAGCGCGGTTCAATGGCCGGTGTGGCCACCCTCGGTGCGTCCGCGCTTGTGCTCACCGGATGCGGTGCAGCCCCCGAAGCCGGAAGCACCGCATCCGCCGGTGCCAGCGACTACACGGGCTGCATCGTTTCGGACTCCGGTGGATTCGATGACCAGTCCTTCAACCAGTCCTCCTACGAGGGCCTGAAGAAGACCGAGAAGGACCTTGGCATCAAGGTCAACCAGGTCGAATCCAAGACCAACAACGACTTCGAACCCAACCTTCGCGCAATGGTCACCGCCGGCTGCAACCTCACCATCACCGTGGGCTTCCTGCTCAAAGACGCCACGAAGGCGCAGGCTACCGCCAACCCGGACAAGCACTTCGCCATCATCGACGCCGGCTACGACCAGCCCATCAGCAACGTCAAGCCCATCATCTACGACACCGCGCAGGCGGCATTCCTTGCCGGCTACCTCGCCGCGGGAACCACCAAGACCGGAACCGTTGCCACGTTCGGCGGCATCAAGATCCCCACCGTGACCATCTTCATGGACGGCTACGCCGACGGCGTGAAGTACTACAACCAGCAGAAGGGCAAGAACGTCAAGCTGCTCGGCTGGAACAAGGACGCCCAGGACGGCAGCTTCACCGGCGACTTCGAGAAGCAGGACGTTGGAAAGCAGCTGACCAAGAACTTCCTGGACCAGGGCGCGGACATCGTTATGCCCGTGGCCGGCCCGGTGGGCAAGGGTGCGGGTGCCGCGCTCAACGAAGCGAAGGACGCCGGCAAGGACGTCAAGCTCATTTGGGTTGACTCCGACGGCTACCTCACCGCCCCGGACTACAAGGGCATCATGCTCTCGTCCGTCATGAAACAGATGGGCGAGGCCGTGGAGACCGTGGTCTCCGAGGACAAGGACGGCAAGTTCAACAGCACCCCGTACGTGGGCACCCTTGCCAACGACGGCGTGCAGCTTGCACCCTTCCACGACCTCGATTCCCAGGTCCCCGCGGAACTGAAGTCCGACCTCGAAAAGATCAAGAAGGACATCGTCGACGGCAAGCTGAAGGTCGAGTCCGCAGCAAGCCCCAAGGCCTGATCCACCACAGGAAGCGCCACCGCCGGTCCGTCACCCACTGGCCCGGCCGGTGGCGCTTTTTGCTGGCCGGACGTTTACCGCGCGCGGCCGGCTCCTCCCGGTACTGCAGCCACTAGGCTGGTGCTGCAGCCATATATCCCGTCCGGTCTGATCACCGGACGCTTCGAGATTGGTCAGAGTTTTGAAACTTGAGCTTCGAGGGATCACTAAACGCTTTGGCACGCTGGTGGCCAACGACCACATCGACGTGGTGGTTGAGCCGGGCCAGATCCACTGCCTCCTTGGAGAAAACGGGGCGGGCAAATCCACCCTGATGAACGTGCTCTACGGGCTGTATGAGCCCACCGAAGGCGACATCCTCATCGACGGCAAGCCCGTCACCTTCCGGGGGCCGGGCGACGCCATGGCTGCGGGAATCGGCATGGTGCACCAGCACTTCATGCTGGTGCCCGTCTTCACGGTGGCAGAGAACGTCGCGTTGGGTGCCGAGCCCACCAAGGCTGCGGGTTTCCTGAACCTGGACCAGACCCGCCGGCGCATCAAGGAGATTTCGGACCAGTACGGTTTCGACGTGGACCCGGACGCCTTGGTGGAGGACCTGCCGGTAGGTGTGCAGCAGCGGGTGGAGATCATCAAGGCGCTGGTCCGTAACGCGAAAGTCCTGATCCTGGACGAACCCACGGCCGTCCTCACGCCGCAGGAAACCGATGAACTCCTGGACATCATGCGCGAGCTCAAGTCGCGCGGCACTTCGATCGTCTTCATCTCGCACAAGCTGCGGGAGGTCAAGGAAGTCTCGGACACCATCACCGTGATCCGGCGGGGCAAGGTAGTGGGCACCGCCGATCCGGCCGCGTCCAGCACCGAGCTTGCCTCAATGATGGTTGGCCGGGCCGTCAGCCTGAACCTGGACAAAGCCCCGGCCCAGCCCAAGGAAACCACCTTCGAAGTCCACGACCTCACCGTCATTGCCCCCAACGGCCAGCACGTGGTGGACCACCTCAGCTTCCAGATCAGGCGCGGAGAGATCCTGGCCATCGCCGGCGTCCAGGGCAACGGGCAGACCGAACTCACCGAAGCCATCCTGGGCCTGCAGGAGCGGGTCACCGGTTCCATCGTCCTGGACGGCAAGGAACTGCTGGGCCGGTCCGTCAAGCAAGTGCTGGAGGCCGGCGTCGGGTTCGTGCCCGAAGACCGCAAGGTGGACGGGCTGGTGGGCACCTTCTCCGTGGCCGAAAACCTGGTCCTCGACCTGTACGACAAGCCGCCCTTCGCCAAGGGGATCAGCATGAGCCCGGCGAAGGTCATGGAGAACGCGAAGGCCCGCATCGGAGAATTCGATGTCCGCACCCCTTCCGCTGCAGCAGCCGCCGGAACCCTGTCCGGCGGCAACCAGCAAAAACTGGTCATGGCCCGCGAACTTTCCCGGCCGCTGCGCCTCTTCATCGCATCCCAGCCCACGCGCGGCGTGGACGTCGGTTCCATCGAGTTCCTGCACCGGCGGATCGTCGCCGAGCGTGACCAGGGCACTCCGGTGATGATCATTTCCACCGAGCTCGACGAAGTCATGGAACTGGCCGACCGCATCGCCGTGCTCTATAAGGGCAAACTGGTGGGCACGGTTCCCGCCGGAACCAGCAGGGACGTCCTGGGCCTCATGATGGCAGGCATCCCGCCGGAGGAACACGCACCGGCAGAACACGCACACACCCCGCAGGCCGGCGCTCCGGCCCCTGTCTCCAACGCCGAGGGAGCCGAGCATGCCTGAACAACATTCCCCTGAACACGCCCCCGACGAACAACCCGCGACTTCGCCGCGCGCCCAGGGCGGGCAGAACGGCGCGGACGCCGCAGCCGGGGAGCAAACCGCGGCCGTGGCCGTTGACACCGCCGGCGGCGCCATGCAGCCCTCGGCGGTCCCAGCCACGGCACAGAGTGGACAGTTGCCCGGCGGCTCCGAGACTGTACTGCGCCGGATCTTCACCGGGAGCGGCATGGTGTCAGTGCTGGCGGTGCTGCTGGCGCTGATTCTCGGCGGACTGCTCATCGCGAGCACGGACAAGCAGGTGGCCACCACCGTCGGCTATTTCTTCGCCCGTCCCACTGACATGCTGACGGCGGTATGGAATGCCGCCACCCGCTCCTACATCGCGCTGTTCCAGGGCTCGGTGTTCAACCCCCGCGGCAACGGGACCGCGGCACAGTTTGCCCCCTTCATGGAAACCCTCACCGTCGCCACCCCGCTCATCACGGCAGGCCTGGGCGTGGCGCTGGCATTCCGGGCCGGGCTCTTCAACATCGGCGCGCAGGGGCAGATCATCGTGGCAGGCATCCTGGCCGCGTGGGTGGGCTTCGCGCTGCACCTGCCGGTTGGACTGCACCTGCTGCTGGTGCTTGCAGCCGGCATCATCGGCGGCGCCCTCTGGGGTGGCCTCGCCGGCCTGCTCAAAGCCCGCACCGGAGCCCACGAGGTCATCCTGACCATCATGTTCAACTACATCGCGCTGTACTTCCTGCGTTACCTGCTTAACACGCCGGCATTCCAGCGGCCGGGGGAGTCGAATCCCATCTCGCCCATCCTGGATCCCAGCGCCGTCTATCCGCAGATCCTGGGCAGCCAGTACCGGCTGCACCTCGGGTTCATCCTCGCCATCGGCGCCACGGTCCTGGTGTGGTGGCTGCTCAACCGGTCCACAGTGGGCTTCGAGTTCCGGGCTGTGGGCGCCAACCCCCAGGCAGCGCAGACCGCCGGCATCAATGTCTCCCGTTCCACCATCCTGGTCATGGCCATCGCCGGCGGTCTTGCCGGCATGTCCGGCGTAGCGCAGGTTGCCGGTACCGAGAAGGTGCTCACCGACGGCGTCGCCGCCACGTACGGCTTTGATGCCATCACGGTGGCGCTGCTGGGACGTTCGACGCCGTGGGGCACCTTCGCTGCCGGCCTGCTGTTCGGCGCCTTCCGCGCCGGGGCGGTCCAGATGCAGATCCAGACCGGCACCCCCATCGACATCGTCCTGGTGGTGCAGTCCCTCATTGTCCTTTTCATCGCCGCACCCCCGCTGGTCCGCGCAATCTTTGGCCTGAACCCGCGGCGCAGGAAGCCCGCGCGTACAGCAAAGTCCGGGCAGGCAGCCACTACCGGAGGTGCCGCATGAGCACAACAGTTTCATCGTCCAGGCCCGGCAGCCCGCAGCCCGGGGGCTCCAAGGCGGCCGCCCCCGCCGCGGCGCTTTCGGCCAAACCGGTCAGCTGGAAGACCCCCATCCTGCTGACCGTCTTCGCCCTGGTCTCGCTGGTGTTCTTCGGCTTCCTGGCACCCAGCCAGACAGCCAGTTTCGGGATCTCCACCGGGGGCGACTTCTTTCAGCTCCCGGCAGTGGAAATCAATGCCTTTGCGGGCGGCATCGTGCTGTCGGTGCTGCTCGTTGCGCTCGCCGCCTACGCCGTCTTCCTCAGGACAAAGAGCCAGCCCGCGCCCGGCTGGCTGCCGGTCACCTTCATCGTGATCTTCGTGGCGGCCTTCCTCATTTGGGTGGTGGGAGGGGCCCGCACGCCCGCCATTTCGCTGGCCGGCCTCATCGCCGGATCGGTGACCCTCGCCGTTCCGCTCGTGTTCGGTTCGCTGTCCGGGGTCCTGTGCGAGCGGGTGGGCGTGGTCAACATCGCAATCGAGGGGCAGCTCCTGGGCGGGGCGTTCACCGCAGCCATCGTTGCCAGCATGACCAGGAACGCCTTCATCGGACTGCTGGCGGCAGCCATCGCCGGCGCTGTGGTGTCCATGGTCCTGGCCTTGTTCAGCATCAAGTACCTGGTCAACCAAATCATCGTCGGCGTCGTCCTGAACGTGCTGGTCTCCGGCGTGACGGGCTTCCTGTTCAGTACCGTCATGCAGGCCAACAAAGCGCAGTTCAACTCGCCGCCGGGCCTGGACGTCATTGACATCCCCGTCCTTTCCGCCATCCCGATCATCGGGCCCATCCTGTTCCGGCAGTCCCTGGTGGGCTACCTCATGTACGTGGCCGTTGCGGTGGTCTGGGTCGGCCTGTTCAAGACCCGTTGGGGCCTGCGCGTCCGCGCGGTGGGGGAGCACCCGCAGGCGGCGGACACGCTGGGCATCAGCGTCAACGCCACCCGTTTCTGGAACGTCACCCTTGGCGGTGCCGTTGCCGGCATTGGCGGCTCCTTCTTCACCCTGGTGGCCATCGACAGCTTCACCAAGGAAATCTCCGGCGGGCGTGGCTTCATCGCCCTGGCGGCGCTCATCTTTGGCCGCTGGAAACCGGTGGGGGCCTTCTTCGCGGCCCTCCTGTTCGGGTTCGCGGACAACCTGCAGAGCATCGTGACCATCATCGGCACGCCTGTTCCCAGCCAGTTCATGGCCATGCTGCCCTATCTGGTGACCGTCCTCGCCGTCGCAGGCCTGGTGGGCAAGTCCCGGGGGCCTGCCGCCAGCGGCATCCCCTACGTCAAGGGATGACGGCCATGGACAAGGTAGAGGCGGGCAAAGCCCAGGGAGTGGACTGGGCAGCCCTGGAGGCCGCTGCTGCCGCCGCCATGAAGAATGCCTACGCCCCGTACTCCAGGTTCCCGGTGGGCGCCGCGGCCCTTACGGAGGATGGCCGGATCGTCAGCGGCTGCAACGTGGAGAACGCCAGTTACGGGTTGACCCTCTGCGCGGAGTGCGTCCTGGTGGGGGAACTGCAGATGACCGGCGGCGGCCTGCTCCGGGCCTTCTACTGCGTGGATGGGGAGGGCACCGTGCTCATGCCCTGCGGCCGGTGCCGGCAGTTGCTGTACGAATTCAGGGCCCCCGGCATGCAGCTCATGACCAGCCAGGGCATCAAAACCATGGACCAGGTGCTGCCTGACGCCTTTGGTCCCGAACACTTGGAGGAGAACCGGTGACAGAGACCCACGCCGTGGACAGCAAAGCCGAAGCGTTCGACGCCGTTGACATCATCCGCACCAAGAGAGACAAGGGGACGCTAAGCCCCGAACAGATCGACTGGACCATCGACGCGTACACGCGGGGGGCCATCGCGGACGAACAAATGGCAGCCCTGAACATGGCCATCCTGCTCAACGGCATGGACCGCGCAGAAATAGCCCGCTGGACGGCCGCCATGATCGCCTCCGGCGAGCGGATGGATTTCTCCAGCCTGCGGCGCCCTGACGGCGGCCTGAAGTACACCACCGACAAGCACTCCACCGGCGGGGTGGGGGACAAGATCACCCTGCCGCTGGCCCCGCTGGTGGCGGTGTTCGGCGTCGCCGTCCCGCAGCTGTCCGGCCGCGGACTGGGGCACACCGGCGGCACGCTGGACAAGCTGGAGTCCATTCCGGGATGGCGCGCCAACCTGGCCAACGACGAGATCCTGGCCCAGCTCCAGGACGTGGGCGCGGTGATCTGCGCCGCCGGCGCCGGCCTGGCGCCGGCGGACAAGAAGCTCTATGCGCTGCGCGACGTCACTGGAACGGTTGAGGCCATACCGCTGATTGCATCCTCCATCATGAGCAAGAAGATCGCCGAGGGCACCGGATCGCTGGTCCTGGACGTCAAGGTGGGCAGCGGTGCCTTCATGAAGGATGAAGCCAAAGCACGCGAGCTGGCCGAGACCATGGTGGCGCTCGGCAAGGACGCCGGGGTCAACACCGTTGCACTGCTGACCAACATGAACACCCCGCTGGGCCTCACGGCCGGCAACGCGATCGAAGTCGAGGAATCGGTGGAGGTGCTGGCAGGCGGCGGACCGGACGACGTGGTGGAACTGACCGTCCGGCTCGCCGAAGAGTTGCTCGCCTGTGCAGGGGTGCGCGACGCCAACCCCGCCGCCGCCCTCAAGGACGGCCGGGCCATGGACGTCTGGAACCGGATGATCACCGCCCAGGGCGGCGACCCCGGCGCCGCCCTGCCGGTCGCCAGGGAATCCGACGTCGTCTATGCCCCTGCCGACGGGGTGCTGGTGGAACTGGATGCGCTCGCCGTCGGAGTGGCTGCCTGGCGGCTGGGTGCCGGCCGCGCCCGCAAGGAGGACACGGTCCAGGCGGGTGCGGGAGTGCGCATGCACGCCAAGCCCGGGGCCACCGTGCGCGCCGGGGAGCCCCTGATGACACTGCTCACCGACACCCCGGAGCGGTTCGCCCGCGCCCGCGAAGCCCTGGAACACGCCGTCCTCATCGCACCGGAAGGGTCGCGGCCCGCCCAGCAGCTCATCATCGACCGCATAGCATAGGGACCCATGCAGGCCATCAACGACTTCATCCTCGCAGCAGCCGGCCAGCCGTGGGTGCTGGTCCTGGTGCTGGCCTGTTGTGTCATCGACGGCTTCTTTCCGCCAGTCCCCAGCGAATCCGTGGTGGTGGGCCTCGCCGCCGTGGCCGCCACCGCGGATGTTCCCAACCCGACGCTCCTGGTGCTCGTGGCTGCAGCGGGTGCCTTCCTCGGGGACAACATCGCCTACCTGCTGGGCCGCCGGGTGGGCACCAGGCGCTGGGCCTGGATGCGCGGCCCGCGGATGCAAAGCGCGTTCCGCTGGGCGGGCCGGGAACTGCACAAGCGGCCGGCGTCCCTGATCCTGGTGGCCCGCTTCGTCCCGATCGGCCGCGTGGCGGTCAACCTGACCGCCGGGGTCACGCACTACCCGCACCTGCGGTTCGTGGGCCTGACCGTCCTTTCGGCAAGCCTGTGGGCCGGATACTCAGTGGCGATCGGGCTGTTCTTCGGCCAGTGGTTTGAGGACAACCACCTTCTGGGCGCGGCGATTGCCATTGTGTGCGCCGTTGCGCTGGGCATCCTGGTGGACCTGGTGATCAATAAATTCCGGGGCAAACCCAACGTGGTGGAACGTATCCGGGAACCAGGAGCCTGACCAGCGCGTTTAAGGGGTAATTCCGGGCATTGGGGCGTAGCGGACAGGGCCCGGAGCGTGGGACACTTAGGAACGATTTCCGCTTTGGCTGCGGCACTTTGGCTGTGTCATTTTTCTACAGGAGCAACACCGCGTGGAGTTTATTAATGAGGCCGTGCTCCATGCAGCGGGCCAGTGGTGGATTTACCCGGTGCTGCTGGTGTTCTTCTTCGTGGACGGCTTCGCCATGGTGGTCCCCAGCGAGACCCTCATCGTGGCGCTCGCAGCCTTCTCGAGGCACAGCGGCGAACCCAATCTCTGGATCCTCGGTGTCACGGCGCTGGTCGGCGCCATTGCCGGTGACAACATGGCCTACATGCTGGGCCGCAAGATCGGCCTGGAACGCTGGGGATGGATGCGGCGCCCCAAGGTCCGGAAAGTCTTCGCCTGGGCCCGCTACGAGCTGGAAAAACGCGGCGCGGTACTGATCTTCACCGCCCGCTACATCCCCTGGGGTCGCGTGGCCGTCAATTACGTGGCCGGCAGTACGGGCTTCTCGCACCGCAGGTTCTTCGTCTTCGACTCGTTTGCCTGTGTCACCTGGGTGGGATACTCGCTTGGCATCGGCGTGCTGGCCAGTTCGTTCCCGTGGATGCACCACAACCCGCTGCTGAGCGCGGGCATCGCCGTCGTCTTCGCCATCGTCCTGGGCGTGGTCATCGACCACCTGCTCCGCTGGTGGCACAAACGGCTGGGCCGGCACGACGCACCGGAAACGGATGACTGGAGCGAAGAGTCCTCCGGCTCGGGGCAGGACGGCAGGCCCGGCACGCAGGCCCTCGTCGTGCCCTCGGCAGAGGCAGGTCCCGCGGCCAAGTAGCTGCCGGCTTTGAACGGCTGGCATTGAACTGCGGCCCACCCTAAGGTGGGAACGTGACTGAGCCCATTGTTGACGCTGCCCCTGCCATCGATTTTGACCTGAAGAGCCTGCCCAAGGTTTCCCTTCACGACCACCTGGACGGAGGACTCCGTCCAGCCACCATCATCGAGCTGGCGCAGGCCGTTGGCCACACGCTCCCCTCAACGGACCCTGTGGCCCTGGGGCAGTGGTTCCGCGAATCAGCCGACTCCGGATCCCTGGTCCGATACCTGGAGACCTTTGACCACACCGTGGCGGTCATGCAGACCTACGAGGGCCTGTTCCGCGTGGCCAAGGAATTCGTTGAGGACCTCGCTGACGACGGCGTGGTGTACGGCGAAGTGCGGTGGGCGCCCGAGCAGCACCTCCAGAAGGGGCTGAGCCTTGACGAGGCCGTGGAGGCGGTCCAGGAAGGCCTGGAGGCCGGCGTCGAGGCCGTCTCCGAAAGCGGGCACGAGATCCAGGTGGGCCAGCTGATCACGGCCATGCGCCATGCCGACCGGGGCCAGGAGATCGCCGAACTGGCGGTGCGCCACCGCAACAAGGGTGCCGTGGGCTTTGACATCGCCGGCGCGGAAGACGGTTTCCTGCCCAGCCGCTTCAAGGACGCCTTCACCTACCTCGCCCAGCACAATTTCCCCGCCACCGTGCATGCCGGTGAAGCAGCCGGGCTGGAGAGCATCCAGTCCGCCCTGGTGGACGGCCGCGCCCTCCGCCTGGGACACGGCGTACGCATCGCCGAGGACATCATGGTGGAATTCGACGACGACGAGGAAGCCGGAGACACCGTCGGCCTGGTCACCCTGGGCGACCTCTCCAGCTGGGTCCGCGACCGCGGCATCGCCCTGGAAATCTGCCCTTCCTCCAACCTGCAGACGGGCGCGATCGCGGAATTCGGTGACGGCATTGAAAGCCACCCCCTGGACATGCTCTACCAGCTGGGCTTCAACGTCACCATCAACACGGACAACCGCCTCATGAGCGGTGTCACCCTGACCGACGAGTTCAACCTGCTGGTGGAAACCTTCGACTACGACCTCGACGACCTGCTGGAACTGACCCTCAACGCCGCCGAGGCATCCTTCCTGCCCCTGGAGGAAAAGGAAGCGCTGGTGGAGTACATCAACGACGCCTACGCCAACCTTGGCTGACCAGCGTCCCGTCTCCGGCAGCCTCGCCACGGCGGATCTGCTGGACCAGATCGCCCAGCTGCGCATGCATTGCCCCTGGATGGGCGCGCTGACCCACGAGTCGCTGGTGGAATACCTCCTGGAGGAGGCCTACGAAGTGGCCGAGACCATCGAGGAGGGTCACTCCGATGCCGAACTGCAGGGCGAACTGGGTGACGTGCTGCTCCAGGTGGTCCTGCACGCCCGGCTGGCAGAGGAGCGCGGTGCGTTCACGTTCGACGACGTGGCGCGCGGCCTGGGTGCCAAAATGGTGCGCCGGAACCCGCACGTCTTCAAGCCAGACGGCTCCCTGCAGGACAGCTTCCCCGCCACCGTGGACGAGATCGAACAGAAGTGGGATGCCGTCAAGCGGGCCGAAAAGCCGGAACGGCAGGACCCCTTCGAAGGTATCCCGCAGGCACTCCCGGCGCTGGCCCGGGCGCAGAAGTCGCTGGACCGTGCGGCACGGGCGGCCCTCGGGCTCCCCGCGGGAACTTCCGTGCCTGAAAGCGAGGAGGAGCTCGGAGACCTGCTGCTCGCCGTCGTGCGGTCCGCCCGGGACAGCGGCATGGACGCCGAGCGCGCGCTGCGGGCCGCTGTCCGCCGGTACCACGGCAACGACAGCGACCCAGCGCCATCATGACGGCCGGACCTTGGCCGGTTTGAGTAACCCGGAGCACTCTCGACTACGCTGGTCCGTGACGAGTACGTCGAGTTTTTTGCCTGATTCCCCCCGTTAATCGCCCATAAGGAGCAAATTCATGGCGCTTATCGATGCCATCCACGCCCGCGAGATCCTCGATTCCCGCGGCAACCCCACTGTTGAAGTTGAAGTCCTGCTGTCGGACGGCCAGATCGGCCGCGCGGCGGTTCCCTCCGGTGCCTCCACCGGTGAGCACGAGGCCGTCGAACTGCGTGACGGCGACAAGGGCCGCTACCTGGGCAAGGGCGTGCAGAAGGCCGTCGACGCCGTGATCGACCAGATCGCCCCCGCCCTGACCGGCTTCGACGCGACCGACCAGCGCAGTATCGACCAGGCCATGCTGGACCTGGACGGCACGCCCAACAAGGGCAAGCTGGGCGCCAACGCCATCCTGGGCGTTTCCCTGGCCGTGGCCAACGCAGCCGCAGCCTCCGCTGACCTGCCGCTCTACAAGTACCTGGGCGGCCCCAACGCCCACGTCCTGCCCGTGCCGCTGATGAACATCCTCAACGGTGGCTCCCACGCCGACTCCGACGTCGACATCCAGGAATTCATGATCGCCCCCATCGGCGCCGAGACCTTCTCCGAGGGCCTGCGCTGGGGCGTTGAGGTCTACCACAACCTCAAGTCCGTCCTACAGCAGAAGGGCCTGTCCACCGGCCTCGGCGACGAAGGCGGCTTCGCGCCGAACCTGCCGTCCAACCGCGCAGCCCTGGACCTCATCACCGAGGCCATCAAGAACGCCGGCTACACCCCGGGCAAGGACATCGCCCTCGCCCTGGACGTTGCCTCCTCCGAGTTCTACAAGGACGGCGCCTACCAGTTCGAAGGCAAGTCCCTGTCCGCCAGCGACATGAGCGCCTACTACGGCGAACTCGTTGCCGACTACCCGCTGGTTTCCATCGAAGACCCGCTGGACGAGAACGACTGGGACGGCTGGAAGACCCTCACCGACGCCATCGGCGACAAGGTCCAGCTGGTTGGTGACGACCTCTTCGTCACCAACCCGTCCATCCTGCAGCGCGGCATCGACACCCGGACCGCCAACTCCCTGCTGGTCAAGGTCAACCAGATCGGTTCGCTGACCGAGACCCTGGACGCCGTCAGCCTGGCCCAGCGTGCCGGCTACACCACCATCACCTCGCACCGCTCCGGCGAAACCGAGGACACCACCATCGCCGACATCGCTGTGGCCACCAACGCCGGCCAGATCAAGACCGGTGCCCCGGCCCGCTCCGAGCGCGTAGCCAAGTACAACCAGCTGCTGCGCATCGAAGAGGAACTGGACGACGCCGCACGCTACGCCGGACGCAGCGCGTTCCCGCGTTTCAAGGGCTAGTAACCGCCTAAACCCATCCGCGGTGGCTATGGTTGAAAGACCATAGCCACCGCTGTTGTTTCCAGCAGTGTCTGTCCAGCAGTGTCTGTCCAGCAGTGAACGTCCAGCACAGATAGTGGCGGCCCCGGCAGGCTGCGTTTCAGGAGTGTCATGGCTACCCGCCGCCCCAAAGTTCCCAAGGTCGCCCCCGCCCGTCCAGCCAAGGCAACGGACGACGACGGATCCTCCAGCGGTGCCGAGGTGATCCGTGCGGATTTCCGGCCGGCAAGGGGCACGGCTCCGGCAGCGCCGGCAGCTTCAAAGGACAACCACGGGCGCGGAACTCCGGCCCGGCGCGGCGGAAAAGCGGGGGAGGCCAACGCGCCCAAGCCGTCCGCCGGGCGCAAAGGCAGCAGCCCGGTTGACGGCACGGATGCCCGCAGCCCTGAAGAGGAGCAGCATCCTGTCCCCGCCAAGGCGTTCTCCGGCCGCATGCTCGCACTGGCCGTGGTAATGGTCGCCATCACCATCATGCTGGCGCCCACGGTGAAGATCTTTTTCGACAAGAAGGCCGAAATCGACGCCCTGAACGCTGATATCGCCGCACGCCAGGCCGAAGGTGACGCCCTCCGCCAGCAGGTTTCGCGCTGGCAGGATCCCAACTACGTCAAGCAGCAGGCCCGCGACCGCATTAACATGGTTATGCCGGGCGAAACCGGCTACTGGGTTTTTGGCAGCGATGAGCCGGCCGGAGAAAGCAGTAGCCCCGCCGGCGCAGTAGCACAAGACCCCGCCGATCTGCCGTGGGTGGATTCCCTGTGGGAGTCCATCAGGCGCGCGGCCACAGACTGAACCGCACAGGAAGGACGGCCCGCGACAGTGGAACACAACACGGCAGCCGCCCGGGACGAATCCCGCCAACCAACAGCACACGACCTTGAAGTACTGAGCCGGCAGCTGGGCCGTCCCGTCCGCGACGTCGTGGAGATTCCGGCCCGCTGCATCTGCGGCAACCCGCTGGTAGCCGCCACCGCGCCCCGGCTCAGCAACGGCACCCCGTTCCCCACCACCTTCTACCTGACGCACCCGGTGATCACGTCCGCGGTTTCCAGGCTTGAAGCGGCAGGGGTCATGAACAGCATGAACGAACAGCTGGCCGGAGACGCCGGGCTTGCCGCTGCCTACCGGGCGGCCCACGAGGAGTACCTGGCCGCCCGCGACGCCATTGGCCAGCGCTCCGGAATCGGCCCGGTGCCTGAAATCGATGGTGTCTCGGCCGGGGGGATGCCCACGCGCGTCAAATGCCTGCACGTCCTGGTGGGCCACTCCCTGGCTGCGGGCAGCGGCATCAACCCCTTGGGGGACCAGGCGCTGGATATGATCAGCGAATGGTGGACCGCCGATACATGCCACTGCGACGGCGCCTGGGACACCACCGGCGAGGCACCCTCCCGGGACCTGAGCCGCCACGGGCCCCAAGGGCTGCCGGATATCGTGGGCCGCCCCGCCCCGGTCCGGAAATCCGCAGGAACCACAGGAGCGGCGGAATGACCCGCGTCGCCGCCATCGACTGCGGCACCAACTCCATCCGGCTCCTCATCGCTGACATTGACCGCAGCAACGGCAGCACAAAGCTCACCGACGTCCACCGCGAAATGCGGGTGGTCCGGCTGGGCCAGGGCGTGGACGCCACCGGCGAACTTGCCCCCGAAGCGCTGGAGCGCACGCTTGGCGCAACAGCCGACTATGCCCGCCTGATCAAGGTGCACGGTGCTGGGCGGATCCGGTTTGTGGCCACCTCCGCAAGCCGCGACGCGCGCAACCGCAACGTCTTCGTGGACGGCGTCAGGGAGCTGCTGGGAGTGGAACCGGAGGTCATCTCCGGGGACGAGGAGGCGGCCTTGTCCTTTGCCGGGGCCAGCAGCGTCCTGCCTGTCCTCGACGGCCAGCAGGTGCTCGTGGTGGACCTCGGCGGGGGAAGCACGGAGTTCGTCCTGGGCACCGCGGCCGGCGTCATTGCCGCCAAGTCCGTGGACATCGGCTGCGTCCGGCTGACGGAACGCCACCTGCGCAACGATCCACCCACCGCGGAACAGATTGCCGCCGCGGAAGCCGACGTGGACGCAGCCATGGCCCGCGCCGGGCGCGACGTGCCCCTGGAACGCGCCACCGCCGTCGTCGGTGTTGCCGGGTCCGTCACCACCATCACCGCGCACGCGCTCCGCCTGCCGGAATATTCCCCCACCGCAATCCATGGGGCCGCGCTTCCCATCGCGGACATCCGCGGCGCCGCCACCGACCTCCTGGGCATGACCCGCGCCCGCCGCGCGGCGCTGCCGTACATGCACCCCGGCCGCGTGGACGTCATCGGCGCCGGGGGACTGGTGTGGCGGCGCATCCTGGAACGGATGGGGGAGTTGACCGGCGGGAGGATCACCGCGGCCACCGCAAGCGAGCACGACATCCTTGACGGCATCGCGCTGAGTATCGGGTAGGCCCCATGCACACCACATCAGCTCCAACCCGGTTGGTATCACGTGCTGCGGCCGCCGCCGTCGCCGTCCTGCTGGCCGCGTGCTGCCTCTGCGCCGGCCTGTTCTCGGCCCCCGCCGCACGCGCCGACGAGTGGCGCGACAAGGAATACTGGCTGGCAGACTCCGGCATTACCAAGGCGTGGGAGGTGTCAAAGGGCGCCGGCGTGAAGGTGGCCATCATCGACAGCGGCATCGATGCCCAGCACCCGGACCTCAAAGGCGCAGTCGTCGGCGGTTACGACGCCTCCGGCTCGGGCCAGCCGGACGGCCAGAAAAGCGTGGGCTCCAAGCCTGAACACGGCACCCTGGTAGCCACCATGCTGGCCGGCCGCGGTCACCAGCCCGCCAGCGCGAGTCCCAGCCCCAGCCCCGGGCCGGTTGTTCCGCCTGACGGCATCATGGGCGTGGCGCCCGAAGCGCAGCTCCTCTCTGTCTCGACATGGCTGGGTTCCGCCAACCCTTCGGGCAAGAGCGACCAGGACCAGATTCCCGAAGCGGTCCGCTGGGCGGTGGACAACGGCGCCAAGGTCATCAACATCTCGCTCGGCAGCACCACGCCGCAGTGGCCGCAAAGCTGGGACGCCGCCTTCCTCTACGCCGAGCAGAAGGACGTGGTCATCGTCGCCGCCGCCGGAAACCGGGTGGGGGGCAATACCCAGGTAGGCGCCCCCGCCACCATCCCCGGCGTACTCACCGTTGCCGGGCTGGACCGCAAGAATGACGCCAGCGTGGACGCTTCCTCCCAGGGCATCAGCATCGGAGTGGCTGCCCCCGCCGAGAACCTCCTGGGCGGCCTCCCTGGCGGTAGCTACGCCGAATGGGCCGGAACATCCGGGTCCACCCCCATCGTCTCCGGCGTTGCCGCGCTGATCCGGTCCAAGTGGCCGGACATGAGCGCCGAGCAGGTGATCAACCGGATTGTCTCTACGGCAAAGGACGCCGGAACCCCGGGCAAGGATCCGCTGTACGGCTACGGCATCCTCAATGCCGAGGCGGCGCTCAAGGCAGACGTCCCGGAGGTCTCGGTCAACCCGCTGGGCACCATCGCCGAGTGGATCCGCGTGCACAGGCGTGGCAACGCCGCGCCGGCCACCCCGGTGCCCACCGCAACGCACGCGCCCAGTGCGGCACCCACGCTGCCCGAAGCCACCGTTCCCGCGGCCAAGGCGCCGTCCCAGCGCGACAGTGCCATCGGCGCCGCCGTCGTGATCGGTTTTGCCGCCCTGTTCGTGGCAATCATTGCCGCGGCTGCCGTCCAGCTCCGAAGGGCTGCGCGCAACCCTTCCCCCGCTTTGGAAGAACCTGATACGGGAGTCATGGAAAGCCTCAAAACACGCCCGGATTCCCAGGTTACGAAGGGGTCCGGGGGCTAGTGAAGATTTTCACAAACTCCTGTATCCTTGAGGAATGGCAACCACCCCACAGCTCCAGGACCGTCCCAGGGTACTCGTCGTCGGCGGCGGGTACGTCGGCCTGTACGTAGCACTGAAACTGCAGAAGAAGATCGCGAACGCCGGTGGCATTGTTACCGTCGTTGATCCCCTGCCCTACATGACTTACCAGCCCTTCCTTCCCGAGGTGGCCGGCGGCAACATCGAAGCCCGCCACGCCGTGGTCTCGCACCGGCAGCACCTCAAGCAGACGGAACTCATCCAGGGCCGCGTCACGTCGATCGACCACGTCAACCGGACGGCCGTGGTGGCTCCGGCCGACGGCGGCGGGAACTTCGAGGTTCCTTACTTCGACGTCGTGCTCGCAGCCGGCGCCATCACCCGCACCTTCCCCATCAAGGGCCTTGCGGACAAGGGCATCGGCCTGAAGACCATCGAGGAAGCCGTTGCGCTGCGCAACAAGCTGCTGGAGCGCATCGAGGTTGCCTCCACCATGACCGACCCCGCCGCCCGCGCCCGGGCCCTCACCTTCGTGGTGGTCGGCGGCGGCTTCGCCGGCATCGAATGCATTACCGAGATGGAAGACCTCGCCCGCGCAGCCGTGCGCAACAACCCGCGCATCAAGCAGGAGGAAGTCCGCTTCGTCCTGGTCGAAGCCATGGGCCGCATCATGCCCGAGGTCACCGCCAAGCAGGCTGACTGGGTAGTCGAGCACCTGCGCAGCCGCGGCATCGAAGTCCTCCTGAACACCTCGCTGGACAGCGCAGAAGGCACCCTGAAGCTGATCAACCTGCCGGACAAGACCCCCGCCCAGGAATTCGAAGCAGACACCCTCGTGTGGACGGCCGGTGTGCAGGCGAACCCGATGGTCCGCTCCACCGACTTCCCGCTCGAGCCCCGCGGCCGCGTCCGCGTCCTGCCGGACCTGCGGATCGCCGGCGACGAAGGCATCGTCGAGAACGCCTGGGCTGCCGGCGACATCGCCGCTGTTCCGGACCTCACCGGCAAGGGCCTCCCGGACGGCACCTGCGTGCCCAACGCCCAGCACGCCCTGCGCCAGGCCAAGCGCCTTGCGAAGAACCTGTGGGCTTCCCGCTGGGACAAGCCGCTGGCTGACTACAAGCACAAGAACCTTGGTGCCGTGGCCGGCTTCGGCGAATGGAAGGGCGTTGCCAACATCAACCTCCTGGGCCGCATCGGCCTCAAGGGCGGACTCGCCTGGTTGGCCCACCGCGGCTACCACGGCATGGCCATGCCCACTTTTGAGCGCAAGTTCCGCGTCATCCTGAACTGGATCATCGGCTTCTTCGCCGGACGCGACACCACGCAGCTGACGGACCTGGACAACCCCCGCGGTGCCTTTGTTTCGGCAGCCACCCCGGCGCCGAAGCCTGCCGCTGCACCCGCAGCGGTGCCTGCCGCCGGCTCCAGCGTTGCCGGCGCCGCCGCTCCCAAGGAAACGGTAGCGGCCAACGCCAAGTAGCGCGTCTGTTCCACCTCGCTTCACAGCGTCCGACGGCGGCTGTCCCCTTTGCGGGGCGGCCGCCGTCGGCGTTTCCAGCCAATGCGTCCTGGGCAGGTACCATTGACCCGGCGCCCCAGTAGCCCAATTGGCAGAGGCAGCGGACTTAAAATCCGCGTGTTGTGGGTTCGAGTCCCACCTGGGGTACAACTGTCCCCTCCGGCGCCCGCCAACGCGCGGCCACCAGGAAGCCGCCTGCGATGCAGGCGGCTTCCTGCGTTTAATTCCGCATAGGCAACGACTGTTATAAGGCTGTGACCTCAGTCACTTAGTTTCGCTGCTGTCTATGCACTAGCTTGAAGCTAAATCAGGAATACCTGGTCCCATTCCGGGCGCCGAAGCGCCCATTGATCCGCACGCGCATCGCATGGCCCTGTTTCGGAAGGCAGACAAATGTACCGAAAGAAAGTCCTCACCTCGTTGGCAGCGGCAGCTACCTTCAGCATGCTGCTGTCGGCCTGTGCCAACCAGGCGGGCCCCGGCACCACGGAAAGCTCGGGTTCGTCCAACAAGGTGAACATTCCCGCCATTTCGAAAGTGGACGTCCCCTCAGGAGCCGTAAAGCCCGCCGGTGACGGCAAGGCGACCTGCCCTTCGACCACCACGCTGGCCTACGCAGGCGCACAGACTGGCCCCAACGCCCAGCTCGGCGTCAACATCTTCAACGGCATCCAGCTCGCCATCGACCAGCACAACAAGGCCAATCCCGGCTGCCAGGTCCAGTTCAAGAAGTTCGATACCGAAGGCGATCCCAATAAGGCCACCGGCCCCGTCACCCAGCTGGTGAGCGAGCCGGACATTCTGGGTGTCGTCGGGCTCCCGTTCTCCGGCGAATCCAAGGCGACGGGCAACATCTTCGAGCAGAAGGGCCTGGTCCACATCACCCCGTCGGCCACCAACCCCACCCTGACAGAGAACGGCTGGACCACCTTCTTCCGGGGCCTCGGCAATGACGCCGTCCAGGGTCCGGCAGCCGCCAAGTTCCTCACGGGCAAGCTCGGCGCCAAGAAGGTCTACCTGGTCCAGGACGACTCCGACTACGGCATTGGCCTGGGCACCTCCACCTCCGCAGGACTGGGCAGTGCACTGGCCGGGACGGAAAAGGTAACCACGGGCCAGAAGGACTTCTCGGCAGTCATTTCCAAGATCATGAACGCCAAGGCTGACGCTGTGTTCTACGCAGGCTATTACGCCGAGGGCGCCCCCTTTGACCAGCAGCTGGTTGGCAAGGGCTTCACCGGAACGTTCGTGGCCCCGGATGGCGTCAAGGACGACCAGTTCATCAAGCAGGCAGGCGATGCCTCGAACAACGCCTACTTCACCTGCCCCTGCATCCCTGGTGAACTGATCTCGGACTTCGCGTCGGCGTACAAGGACATCGCCAAGGGTGCAGAACCCGGAACGTACTCGATCGAAGGTTACGACGCCGCCACCGTCCTCCTCTCCGGCATCGACGCAGGCAAGCAAAGCCGTGCGGACCTGCTGGCCTGGGTCAAGGCCTACGACAAGGACGGCCTGAGCAAGCACTACAAGTGGGACGCCAAGGGCGAGCTCCAGGCCCCGACCGTTTACGGCTACAAGGTGGAAAACGGGAAGATTGTCCCCGTCGGCCCCATCGGGGAGTAGCAGCCCGCGCGAAATCGGCTGTGGGGGCCAGCAGTTGCGGCCCCCACAGCCTTTTCTTCGTTCGGCAGCAGCCCATGACCACTTCAGGTCAATAGACACAAGTCCCACGGCCGGGCCCACAAGGCCGCGTGCAACTGGATCAGGATGTTCCCATGCTTCCCTCTCTTGTCCCACTACTCCCGATGGAAAACGACTGGATCACCTTCGACATACCGTCCCTGGCCCAGAACTTCTGGAGTGCCACCTTTGACGGCCTCACATTCGGGGCCATCTATGCACTCGTAGCGCTGGGGTACACCCTGGTCTACGGCGTGCTGAACCTGATCAACTTCGCCCACTCGGAAGTGTTCATCGTTGGCTGCTATGCAGTCTTCTTTACCCTCAGCAGCCTCGGATTTGGTCCTTCCGTTCCCCGGCTGGACATCTGGGCCATCATCCTCAACCTGCTGCTGGCGCTGGTCCTGGCCATGGTTGCCTCCGCGGTGACAGCCTTCCTGCTGGAACGCATCGCCTATAAGCCGCTCCGCCAGCGGAACGCCCCGCGCCTGGTCTTCCTGATCACCGCCATCGGTGCTTCCTTCACCATCCAGTACCTGATCTACCTCTGGCGCGGTCCCAGTCCCGAACTGGCCCTGACCATGTTCCGGCCCACGCCCATCTTCGATGTCTTCGGCACCATCGTCGACTCCCAGCAGCTGGTGATCATCATCGCCGCGGTGATCATGATGGTGGGCATCGACAGGTTCATCAGCAAATCGCGGACCGGCCGCGGCATCCGTGCGGTTGCCCAGGACCCCGATACCGCCACGTTGATGGGCGTCAACAAAGAGCGCATCATTATTACCACCTTCATCATCGGAGGCCTGCTCGCAGGAGCCGCCGCCTTGTTCTACGTCATGAAAATCCCGTCCGGTGTCCAGTACAGCGGTGGTTTCGTCCTGGGCATCAAGGCGTTCGCTGCCGCGGTGCTCGGCGGCATCGGCAACGTCCGTGGAGCACTGCTGGGCGGACTGCTCCTTGGCCTGATCGGCAACTACGGCCAGATCCTGCTGGGCAACTCGCAGTGGACCGACGTCGTGGCGTTCGTGGTGCTGGTGCTCGTGCTGCTGCTGCGGCCCGAAGGCATCCTGGGCACCTCCCTTGGAAGGAGCAAAGCATGAGTATGACGGACGGCCCCACGCCGCTGCCGACAGCCGCGGCCGAGCAGGCGGCAGAGGACCGCGAAGCATCATCGAAGGCAGCGGGCAAGAGCGACCTCCGCCAACGCGGGAAGCGCAAGTCCGGGTACTTCTCCGACCGCTGGCATGCCTTGTCCCGCCAACAGCAGTGGGCATTCCTGGTGGTCGTCGTGGTACTTGCCTACCTGCTTCCGCTGCTCAACCCGCCCATCATCACCACTGAGCCCGGCAACAACTTCGCACTGGCCTGCTTCGACATGGCCCGGTTCGCGCTGATCGCCGTCGGCCTCAACGTTGTGGTGGGGTATGCCGGCCTGCTGGACCTGGGATATGTCGCCTTCTTCGCAGTCGGTTCCTACTGCGCGGCCATGCTGACCAGTCCCGACTCGCCCTTCCTGCACATCCCGTACCTGTGGACCATTCCGGTGGCCATGGCAGTCACCATGTTCTTCGGCGTGGTGCTGGGTGTGCCCACACTGCGCCTGAGGGGCGACTATCTTGCCATCGTGACGCTCGGGTTCGGCGAAATCGTCCGCATCCTGGCGACCATCATTCCGGCCATGAAGGGCCAGGTGGGCTTCCAGAACGTCGGCCACCCGCCAGGTACCGAGGCGGACGGAACACCTATCTTCTCCAACTCGAACGGCGTGCCCTGGTACTGGCTGACGCTGACCATCATCATCATCGTCACCCTCCTGGTGGGCAACCTGGAACGCAGCCGGGTTGGCCGCGCCTGGATCGCCATCCGCGAGGACGAGGACGCCGCCGAAATCATGGGCGTTCCCACCTTCAAATACAAGGTGTGGGCATTCGCCATCGGCGCTGCGATCGGTGGCCTGTCCGGCGCCCTGTTCGCCGGGCAGGTGGGGTTCGTCAACAACCAGAAGTTCGACGTCACCACGTCCATCCTGTTCCTCGCCGCAGTTGTGCTGGGCGGGGCCGGTAACAAAGTGGGCGCAATCCTGGGTGGAGCCCTGGTCAGCTACATCCCGCTCAGGTTCACGGCCATCGCCGAATACAAATACCTGATCTTCGGGATCGCGCTGGTGCTGATCATGATCTTCCGTTCCCAGGGACTGCTGCCCGCGCGGCAGCGGCTGCTGGCCTACGGCAGGACGGCACTGAACAAGGTCACCAGCCGCGATGGCACGGAGCCGAAAGACACGGACAATCCAGCGGCGGGTCCTGACTCCCGCGTTCCCGGACAGAGAGGAGCGGAGGCATGAGCTCCGAGGAAAGGCACACGGGCTCCAGCAGTGTGGAGGAGCAGGCGGCCCAGGACAACACGGTCCAGGACGGCTCGGCGGCCCCCATCGCACCTGAGCTGGATATGGATGCCCTCGCCGAGGCCGGGGTGGACCAGGAACTGGCCGAGAAGGTTGCACCGGACCGCGATATCGCGGTCAAGGTTGGGGACAACATTGTCGAAGTGCAGAACCTGACCATCAAGTTCGGTGGCCTCGTGGCACTGGACAACATCAGCTTCAACATCAAGCGTGGCGAAATCCTGGGGCTCATCGGACCCAACGGCGCAGGCAAGACCACCTGCTTCAACGCGATGACCGGCGTCTACAAGCCCACCAGCGGGAAAGTCGTGCTGGAGGGCCAAGTCCTGAACGGCATCAAGCAGCACAAAATCACCCGGCTGGGACTGTCCCGCACGTTCCAGAACATCCGGTTGTTCGGCGAGATGACCGCCCTTGAAAACGTGGTGGTCGGTTTGGACGCCCGGCACCGCACCAGCGTAGGCGGAGCGCTGCTTCGCCTGCCCACCCACATCAGGGAGGAAAAATCCGCCATCGAGCGTGGCATGGCCCTGCTGGACTTCGTGGGCATCGGCAGCCATGCACATGTCCTGTCCCGGCAACTGCCTTACGGCTACCAGCGCCGGCTTGAGATTGCCCGGGCCCTGGCCACTGATCCAAAGGTGCTCTGCCTGGACGAGCCCGCGGCCGGGTTCAATCCCGCCGAAAAAGAGGAACTGATGGCCCTCATCCGCACCATCAGGGACGAGGGCTACACCGTCCTGCTCATCGAGCACGACATGAAACTCGTCATGGGCGTGACAGACCGGATCGTCGTGCTGGAATTCGGGAAAAAGATCGCGGACGGACTGCCGCGTGAGATCCGCGAAGACCCGCGTGTTATTGCTGCTTACCTAGGGGAGCCTGAAGATGACGTTGCTTGAACTTAAGGGAGTGTCCGTCCACTACGGCCGAATCCAGGCCCTGCGGGACATCTCCTTTACCGTCAACGAAGGCGAAGTGGTGGCGCTGATCGGTGCCAACGGCGCCGGCAAGACCACCACCATGCGGACCATCTCCGGCCTGCTGAACTGCACCGAAGGCAGGATCACCTTCGCGGGCCAGGACATCACCAAGATGAAGGCCCACATCCGGGTGGTCCACGGAATCTCCCAGGCCCCGGAAGGGCGCGGCATCTTTCCGGGCATGACCGTCATGGAAAACCTCGACATGGGAACGTTCGGGCGCAAGGACAGAAGCAGCGTACCCAAGGACCTGGACCGCGTGTTTGACTTGTTTCCGCGGTTGAAGGAGCGGGAAAAGCAGTACGGCGGGACCATGTCGGGCGGCGAGCAGCAGATGCTGGCCATCGGCCGGGCCCTGATGTCAAACCCGAAACTCCTGCTGCTCGATGAGCCGTCCATGGGACTCGCACCGCAGTTCATCCGCCAGATCTTCAAGATCATCAAGGAAATCAACAACCAGGGCACCACGGTCCTGGTCGTGGAGCAGAACGCCAACCAGGCCCTGGCCGGAGCGCACCGCGCCTTCGTGCTGGAGACGGGGGAGATCACCCACAGCGGCACCGGCAAACAGTTGCTGGAGGATCCCTCCATCAAGGAGGCGTACCTGGGCGTGGGGTAGTCCGCCTCATGGGGCCCGATGCCGAACCGGCGGTAACGGTCACGGTTCGGTTGCAACCGGGCCCCATGGGAACTTTCGCGGCCGCCCCCACGTGGGAATTGGTAGCGTAACCAAAAGCTCATCACCCACACCCCACATGGAGGAATCCCGCAATGGCACTTGGCGGCAACCCGATCTTCAACGGAAAGAGTTTCCGTGGAGCCACCCAGGCACCGCCTGTCCCGCAGGCTCCCTATGGCGCTCCTTACGGGCAGCAGCCGTATGGCCAGGCACCCTATGGCCAGCAGCCGTATGGCCAGGCACCCTACGGCCAGCAGGGCTGGGGCACGCAGCCCCAGAGCATGACCGACGACCAGCTGCGCCAGATGTACAGCCAGCCGTCCGCCGGCCCCGCAGACACCGGCCGGATGACGTTCGACGACGTCATCATGAAGACCGCTGCATGCCTCGGTGCCGTGCTGGTGGGCGCCGCCATCACCCTCACTGTGGGCCTGCCGCTGGCCTCCATGCTGATGATTGTCGGAGCCCTGGGCGGCTTCGTGCTGGCCCTGGTGAACACCTTCAAGAAGCAGCCCTCACCGGCGCTGATCCTTGCCTACGCGGCCCTCGAGGGCCTCTTCCTCGGCGGCCTGACCAGGATCCTTGACACCATGTACCCGGGTGTTGGCCTGCAGGCAGTAATCGGCACGCTCTCGGTGTTCGCCGTGACACTGGTCCTCTTCAAGAGCGGCAAGGTCCGGGCCACACCGAAGGCAATGCGGTTCTTCATGATCGCCATCATCGGATACGCCCTGTTCTCCTTGGTCAACATGGTGCTGGTCTGGACTGGCGCCGTACAGAGCCCGTTCGGCCTGCGCACCAGCGTCGAAATCTTCGGCATCCCGCTGGGTGTCTTCATCGGCCTGCTGGCCATCGGTCTTGCGGCCTTCTCGCTGATCATGGACTTCACCAGCATTGAGGCGGGCGTCCGCAGCGGCGCCCCGCAGCGCTTCTCCTGGACAGCGGCCTTCGGCCTGACCGTCACACTGGTCTGGCTGTATGTGGAGATCATCCGCCTGCTGGCCATCCTGCGCGGCGACGACTAGCTACTCCGGCAATTTCCGCCGTCGTACGTTAAGCAACCGTGGGCCCCACCAAACTGGTGGGGCCCACGGCCGTTAAAGCGCGTTGATGCGGCGGGGAACAGGCTTAGGCGATGCGCATGGCTCCGGCGGCGGGGGTGACGGTAAAGATGTCCGGGGCTGCAAAGCCGGCGGCCGAGAAAGCCTTCACGACGGCGTCACGCACCTTCTGCTCGGCGGCCACGGGGGTCAGGGCGATCGCCGCTCCGCCGAAGCCGCCGCCCGTCATGCGCGCGCCGATGGCGCCAGAGGCGCGGGCGGTGTCCACTGCCAGGTCCAGCTCCGGGCATGAGATTTCGAAGTCGTCGCGCATGGAGGCATGGCTGGCGTCCAGCAGGGGACCGATGGCGCCCGCGCCGGGGCCGCCCAGGAGCTCGACGGTTTGAAGCACCCGGTCGTTCTCCGTGACCACATGCCGCACGCGACGGAAGGTGACCTCGTCCAGCAGCCCGCTGGCTTCCTCGAGGTCCGCCACTTCCAGGTCCCGCAGGGCCTTCACCCCCATTACCTCCGCGCCCAGCTCGCAGGATGCGCGCCGCGAGGCGTAACCCCCGTCGGCGTGCGAGTGTGACACCTTGGTGTCGATCACCAAGAGCACCAGGCCGGCGGGTTCGGTCTCAAACGGGACCAGTCGCGCCGCCTGGTCCCGGCAGTCCAGGAAGACTGCGTGGCCCTTTGAACCGCGCAGGGACGCGGACTGGTCCATGATCCCCGTGGGCGCCCCGACGAAGTCGTTTTCCGCCCGCTGGGTGGCCAGCACCATGTCCTCGGCCTTGAGCCCGGCGCCCGTCAGGTCATTCAGCGCGGTGATGACGGCGCATTCGATGGCGTGCGACGACGACAGGCCGGCACCGAGCGGCACGTTTGAGTCAAGGAGCAGATCCAGTCCGGGCACGTCGATGCCACGTTTCCGGAGGGCCCACATCACGCCCAGGGGGTACTTGGTCCAGCCTTTGGCCGTTCCGGGCTGCAGCGACTCCAGCGATGTGGTGACCACGCCCTGGTCACCGTAGGTGGACAACAGCCTGACGCCGGCATCTTCCCGGACGCCGACGGCCACCCGGGCGGTGCGGTCGATGGCGAAGGGCAGGACGAAGCCTTCGTTGTAATCCGTATGTTCGCCGATGAGGTTCACCCGTCCCGGCGCCTGCCATACGCCGTCGGGAGCGCTGCCGAACTCCTGCTCAAAGCGGCCGCCCAGATCCTGCAGCGCGGCAGCTGCGGCCTGGTTGTCGGCTTGGTTATGGGTGGTCACGCGGAGGCTCCTTCCGGGGTGGCTGCCAGGGCGGCAGCAGGCGCAGACGACGGCGGGACGGCAACATTGCGCAGCCGTTCCGCGACGCTTTCGGGCGTGGTGTCATTGATGAATGCGCCCATGGCTGCCTCCGATCCGGCCAGGTACTTCAGCTTATCGGCTGCCCTGCGCGGGGAGGTCAGCTGCAGGTGGAGGTAGCCAGCGGGACGCAGGACCTCATCCAGCGGTGCCTGGTGCCAGGCGGAGATGTAGGGAGTGGGCGTGGGGTACAGGGCGTCGACCCGTTTGAGCAGGTCCAGGTAGACCTGGGCGAGCTCATCCTTTTCCTCCCCGCCCAGGGCGGCGAGGTCGGGGACCTGGCGGTGCGGGACCAGGTGGATCTCCAGCGGCCACCGGGCGGCGAAGGGCACGTAGGCGCTGAAATGTCTCCCTTCCACCACCATCCTGCTGCCGTCCTCCCGCTCAGCGCGCAGCAGTGAACCGGTCAGGGTATCCCTGCCGTCCTTTGCGTCGTAGTACCTCCGCGCCGCCGCACCCAGGACGCCGGCGCGCGGCGTGACATAGGGGTAGGCGTAGATCTGCCCGTGCGGGTGATGCAGCGTCACCCCGATGTCGGCGCCCCGGTTCTCGAACGGGAAGACCTGCTTGACGCCCGCCATGGCACTGAGTGCAGCGGTGCGCTGCGACCACGCTTCAACCACGGTCCGGGACCGTTCCTGGCTCAGCCCGCTGAAGGATCCGGTGTGGTCCGGGGTAAAGGACACCACCTCGCAGCGACCGTACGCCGGGCCTTTCGTTCCCCACGCGGCATCCTCCGGGACTGGTCCCAGAGCCGGCCCCAGGGAGGGGAACCGGTTCTCGAAGACCACCACGTCATAGTCTGCAGCAGGAATTTCGGAAGCATTTCCGGGTGTGGTGGGACAGATGGGGCACTGGTCTGCCGGCGGCAAGTGGGTGCGGGCCTGGCGGTGTGCGGCGATGGCCACCCATTCGTCCGTCAGCGCATCGAAGCGGACCTCGCCCGGTTCCCCACGCGGCGGCAGGCCGCGGTGGTCGGTGGTGAGGTGTCCGGCGCGGGAGGTGCCGGTGCCGGCGTCGTCAAAATAGATCAGTTCCCGGCCGTCGGAGAGTGTGGTGCTCGTAATCCCTGTCATGCAAAAAGTCTGGCACAAACGATCAAAAATGAATAGTTAACAACAAAAAGTAACAGGAAGGGGATGCGGGTACGGCGCCGCCCGTTGTACGGTAATCCCCATGACTGCCTCTTCCGAACAGGGAACTTCCGCCCCTGCATCCGCAAGGTCGTGCGCCACCGGCCGGCAACACGAACTTCGGCGGGGTGACGCCGTGGCCGTGGTCACCGAGCTTGCCGCCGGACTCCGCTCTTTCAGCAGGGGCGGCGTCCTGCTGACCGAAACCTACGGTGATGGCGAAATCTCTCCCGGCGGGGCGGGCATCACGCTGGCACCCTGGGCCAACAGGGTGGAGGACGGGCAGTGGTTCCTCGACGGCAGGAAGCAGCAACTGGACATCACCGAAGTGTCCCGCAACAACGCCAGCCATGGCCTGCTGCGAAACACCGGCTACGCGGCCGTGGAGGAATCCCCACATGCCGTGGCGCTGGAGGCAGTGGTCTTCCCGCAGCACGGGTACCCCTTCCTGGTGCGGCACCGGGTCGATTACCAGCTTTCGGAAGACCTGGGGCTGCGGGTCCGGCAGACCCTGGCCAACGACGGTGCGGCAGCCGCTCCCTTCGTCCTGGGCGCGCACCCCTACCTGCGGGTCGGTGACGCCCCGGTGGAGCAGCTGCAGCTGACCGTTGCCGCCGATACCCGGCTGGTGACCGATGACCGCTTGATTCCGCGTAGTTCGGCCCCGGTTGACGGGGATGTTGATTTCCGTTCGGGGCGGCACATCGCGGACCTGGCAGTGGACGTTGCCCTGACTGACCTCCGCTTTGAGGGCGGCGTGGCCCGGCACACCCTCTCAGCGGCGGACGGCAGTGCGGTGTCGCTTTGGCAGGATGAATCCTGCCGGTACGTCCACATCTACGTGAGCACGGTGTATCCCGGCCGGGCCCGGGCAGTGGCAGTGGAGCCAATGACAGGGCCGGCCAATGCCTTCAAATCCGGTGACGGCCTCCGGTGGCTACAGCCGGGGGAGTCCTTCAGTATGGAATGGGGAATCGACTACACACCGCGCGCGGCCCAGTAGTTTGCATTGGGCCACCGCTGGGGAAGTATTGGGATATGACGCCAAAAGAGGACGACGTTACCCTTGCCCGCCCAGTACCGGCCCCCGCGCCCGCACCGGCCGCGGCTGCGCCCCTGCGGGTCCTGACCGACCGTGAACTGGACAAGGACATACCGTACGGCATCCGCATTGCGGCCTCCTGGTCGTGGCGGCTGGGCCTGATCCTCCTGATGGTGGGAACGCTGGTGTGGCTGCTCAGCCACATCACCCTCCTGATCATCCCGGTCATGGTGGCTGCGCTTCTCGCCGGACTCCTCAGCCCGGTGACGGCATGGCTGAAACGTCGGGGGCTGCCCGCAGGCCTGGCCGTCGCCGTGACCGTCCTGGGGTTCGTCGGCGTCATTGCCGGTGCGCTGACCCTGGTGGGCAGGCAGCTTGTCGTAGGTTTCAGCGAGCTTTATTCCCAGGCACTCGAAGGCGTGCGGCAGGTCCAGGACTGGCTCTCGGCGGGACCGCTGCACCTCACTGCAACTCAGATCGACCAGTACATCAAGGAAGCCACCGACGCGCTGCAGAACAACAGCAGCAGCATCCTCAGCGGTGCCCTCTCTTTCGGCAGCACCGCCGGGCACTTTGCCGCCGGCATGCTGCTCTCGCTGTTCATCCTCATCTTCTTCCTCCTGGAAGGAGACCGCATCTGGGCATTCCTGGTGAGGATGCTGCCCCGCAAGGCCCGGGCCGCCACGTTCGGCGCAGGCCGCAAGGGTTGGGCATCCATGGTCAGCTACGCACGCATCCAGATGTTCGTCGCCGCAGTGGATGCCACCGGAATCGGCGTCGGGGCTGCCATCATTGGCGTCCCGCTCGCGCTTCCCCTGGGCGTGCTGGTCTTCCTTGGCTCGTTCATCCCGGTCGTCGGGGCCCTGGTGACCGGCGTCGTCGCAGTCCTCCTGGCACTGGTGGCCAACGGCCCCGTCAACGCCCTGATCATGCTGGCAATCGTCCTGCTGGTCCAGCAGCTTGAGGGCCACATCCTGCAGCCCCTGGTCATGGGCAAGGCAGTGTCGCTCCATCCGGTGGCAGTAATCCTCAGCGTGGCGGCAGGCTCCTACCTTGCCGGCATTCCCGGAGCGCTGTTCTCCGTACCCATCCTGGCCGTAGCAAACTCGGCCGTTCGCTACATTGCCGCAAGAACGTGGGAACATGAACAGGTGCCGGTTATTGCCGGGAGGCCCATCACGGCCGGAGCAGGCGGAGACAACACCATCGAGGACGTTGTGCCGCCGTCTGCATCCGACGCCGGGAGCGGTCCGGCGGCCGGCACTCCATCCCAACACCGTGATGCCCGCACCGCCTCTACGGAAGGCACCGGGGCAGAACCCAGAGGAGAGTAGTCCGTGAAGATCCTTGAAACCCTTCCCGTCACACTGGACGATGTCCTTGAGGCGCAGAAGCTGCTCGACGGGATCATTGCGCGCACCCCCGTTGAATCGTCGCGGGCCCTGGGGGGCATGGTGGGCGGCGACGTCTATTTCAAATGCGAAAACCTCCAGCGCGCCGGCTCGTTCAAGGTACGCGGTGCCTATGTCCGGATGGCACGGCTCTCGCCCGAAGAGAAAAAACGTGGCGTGGTGGCAGCCTCGGCAGGCAACCACGCACAGGGTGTTGCGGTTGCTGCCAAGAGCCTTGGCATCAAGGCCCGGATCTACATGCCGCTGGGCGTCGCACTGCCCAAGCTTGCCGCCACGCGCAGCCACGGTGCCGAAGTCATCCTGCACGGTCACAACGTGGACGAGGCGCTCGCCGAAGCCCAGCGGTACAGCGATGAAACCGGCATGGTCTTCGTCCATCCGTTCGACAACGTGGACGTCGTGGCCGGCCAGGGCACCGTGGGCCTGGAGATCCTGGAGCAGGTTCCGAACGTTGACACCGTCCTGATGGGCGTGGGCGGCGGGGGGCTCCTGGCGGGGGTCGCCGTCGCCATCAAGGCCCGTGCAAAGGAACTCGGCCGGGAGATCCGCATCATCGGCGTCCAGGCGGAGAACGCCGCCGCCTACCCGCCTTCGCTTGCCGCTGACGCACTGGTGCCGCTGAAGAGGGTCTCCACCATGGCGGACGGCATCGCCGTGGGACGGCCGGGACAGCTGCCTTTCAGCATCATCCGCGAGCTGGTTGACGATGTGGTCACCGTCAGTGAGGACTCCCTGGCCCGTGCGCTGATCTTCCTCCTGGAACGGGCCAAGATGGTAGTGGAACCGGCGGGCGCCGTGGGGGTGGCAGCGCTCATGGACGGCAAGATCGAGAACCCCGGAACCACGGTGGCGGTCCTCTCCGGCGGCAACATCGACCCGATGCTGATGCTCAAGGTCATCCAGCGCGGCCTCTCCGCCGCAGGGCGTTACATGACCGTACGGATGATGCTCGACGACCGCCCGGGCTCGCTGGCAACCATTGCCCGTATCATCGCCGAAAACGATGCCAACGTCACCGGCCTGGACCACACCAGGGTGGGCGGATCCATCAGCATGGGCGACGTCTCCATTACCGTAAACCTGGAGACCAAAGGCCACCAGCACGGTGAGCAGGTCCTCAGCGCACTCCGTGCCGAGGGTTTCCAGCCGATCGTTGTGCATTAGGAGCGGCCATGGCCGGACTGGGTAACGGACTGACGGGCAACGGGGGCGTCCCCGGCCGGCAGGCTATCGCGTCGCGCGCCAAGGGTGGCCTGCTGGTGCTGGGTGGCTTCGTGGCCCTGTTGTTCGCCATCGAAGTGGCCAACACGCTGATGATGGGCGCACTCACGCGGACCTTCGGTCTGCGGCCCAGGAGCGCCGACGGGCTGCTGGACATCTTCACCTTCCCGCTCCTGCACGCCAACCTGAACCACCTGCTCTCCAACAGCCTGCCCTTGGTCATCTTCGGCTTCCTGGTGTTCCTTTCCGGGCTGCGCGTCTTCCTCACCGCGCTGGCCTTCAGCTGGCTGGGCAGCGGTTTGACGGTGTGGCTGATCGGCACCGGTGTCACGGTGGGCGCGTCAGGCCTGGTCTTTGGACTCTTCGCGTTCCTCCTGGTGCGTGGATTCTTCAACCGCAGCTGGCGGCAGATCCTGCTCGCGGTGGTCCTCTTCATGGGTTACGGAAGCATTCTGCTGGGTGCCCTGCCGTTTGTGGCAGGCTACGTGAGCTGGCAGGCACACCTGGGCGGCGCCGCCGGCGGGATAATCGCGGCCCTGCTGCTTCGTCCACGCGTCCCTGCGCTTCGTCGCCAGTTCTGAGCGCAGGTCCTGCCGCGCAGCCCCCGCGGCACAGACAGAAAAGCGGCGGCCGTCCCCTGTGGGGACAGCCGCCGCATTCGCCGCGCAGGCTTCCTGCTTTTCCTGGCGCTAGCCGGCATAGGGCTTGGCGGAGAGGATCTCCACCTTGATGTCCTTGCCGTTGGGCGCAACGTAGCTGAGGGTCTCGCCCTCCTTGTGCCCCAGGATGGCCGCACCAAGGGGGGACTTTTCGCTGAAGACATCCAGGTCTGAGTCGCCCGCGATCTCGCGCGACCCCAGCAGGAAGGTCTCTTCATCCCCGGCGATCCTGGCAACCACGAGCATGCCCGGCTCCACGATGCCGTCATCGGCAGGCGCTTCACCCACATGGGCGTCCCGGAGCAGCGCCGTCAGCTGGCGGATGCGGGCTTCAATTTTGCCCTGCTCCTCCTTGGCTGCGTGGTAGCCCCCGTTTTCCTTGAGGTCCCCCTCTTGCCGCGCTGCTTCAATCTTCTGGACGATCTCCGCCCGGCCTGCGCCGGAAAGGTGGTCCAGCTCTGCCTTCAGGCGGTCAAAAGCTTCCTGGGTAAGCCAGGCTGCAGATGCGCTGTTGGTGGTAGACACGGACTTCTCCTCTAGTGGTCCTACATGCAAAAGACCCCGCCACGGTGGCCACTTGTGGAACAGTAACCAGCTCAGCGGGGTAAAGGTATCTCTCCATTGTAGTCAATCCCTTGGAGATAACCCAACAAGCAAGCGTCGCACATCACATCTCTTACGGCGCGGCGCCGGGAATCCAGCAGCTGTCCACCACGCCGGATACGGACGCCGACTCCGTGCGCAAGGTGACGCGCTGGGCGACTGTCCTGCCGCCGTCGGGCGTTCCATCCGCCGCTGATGGCGGAACGTCCACCACTTTCCAACCCACCACCGCAAACTTGGAGTCCAGGGCCTTCACGGCGCACTTGACGGGGTTGGCCGGTTCCCTGGTCACCTGGAAGTCCACTTCCGCGAGCGTGGCATCGGTGGTGCTGTAACCCACGTCCTTGAACGTCACGCCCGAAAGCGAGTTGGACGTGGTCACCCAGGCCAGGAACCCGATTCCCGCAACCAGAGCGACACCGACGGCCGCCCGGGCGGCCCTGGGGGAGAGCCGGCGCTTTTTAGCACCATACCGATTGGCTAGGCTAGTGTCTGCGGGCACGGATTGGGCCGGCTGGTCCGGGGAAGTCACCAGACCAGTTTAGTGCCCTTTCCCCGGGCTCTTTGCGGTGGCTCCAGCTGCCACCCGGGAATGCACCCGCGATAAACATCCGAAAGCTGCCACAAGCCGCGCAAGACGAATAAGGAGCCGTCCTTTCCATGACAGCGTCCAGCAACTCCCAGGTGCCGCTCCGGCTGCTCGCGGTCCACGCCCACCCGGATGACGAATCCAGCAAGGGCGCTGCGACCATGGCGATGTATGCGGCTGCCGGCGTTGACGTCCTGGTGGCAACGTGCACGGACGGCTCCCGGGGCGACATCCAGAACCCCGCCATGGAAGGCGTGCCACATCCCAAACGCGACATGGCCGGCGCCCGCAGGCTGGAGATGCAGCGGGCCGCTGCCATCCTGGGCATCCGCCAGCGGTGGCTTGGCTTCGTTGACTCCGGCCTCCCCGAAGGCGACCCGCTCCCGCCCCTGCCGGCAGGCTCCTTTGCCACCCTGCCCCTGCAGCAGGCCGCGGCGCCGCTGGTGCGCCTGGTACGGTCCTTCAAGCCCCACGTGATCCTCAGCTATGACGAGAACGGCGGTTACCCCCACCCGGACCACATCATGGCGCACCGGGTGGCCGTGGAAGCCTTCGACGCCGCGGGCGACCCGGACCGTTATCCGGAGGCAGGGGAAGCCTGGGAGCCAAGCAAGCTCTACTACGACCGCGCCTTCAGCCCCGAGCGGTTCCGCGCGCTGCACTTCGCGCTGGAAGAGGCAGGTCTACAGTCTCCGTATGCAGAGCGCCTGGCGGCCTGGCTGGAGTCCGACGCCGAGGGGCACACTCCGCCCCCTGCCGCCCATCCCACGACCACGCAGGTGGACTGCGGCGACTTCTTCGAGATGCGCGACGACGCCCTCCGTGCGCACCAGACGCAAGTGGACCCGCTGGGGTTCTTCTTCGCAGTCTCGCCGGACATGCAGCGGCGGGTCTGGCCCTGGGAAGACTATTCCCTGATCCACTCCCGGGTGCCGTCCGAACTCCCCGAGAAGGACCTGTTTGCAGGGCTAAGATAGACAGGCAGGCCATTTCTATCTTGCGTAGAAGACAGGCGCGGCGACAGGCCGTTCCTTCCGCATCCTGCTGCATCCGTTCCACCAGAAGGTATTAACCGTGCATTCTCTGCTCCTCAGCCTCGCCACTACGCCGAGCCCGCTGCCCACTCCGACGCTCCGGGACGGAATTTCCGAGGACCAGGTCACGCCGGGCCTCCTGGGGTTCATCATGACGGCCTTTTTCGTCGTGGCCACCGCCCTGCTCATTGTGGACATGGTGCGGCGAATCCGCAGGGTCCGCTACCGGGCGCAGGTGGAGGAAGAGCGCCTGGCGGCCGCTGCCGCCGCCGACATTGACGCCGCGGACGCCCAGGACGGGCTCGACGGCGGCACGCACCCGGCAGCGCCGGACGCCAAGGGAAACGGCCCGGCCGACGGCGTTTCGCGGCCCCGCGAGTAGGGGAATTCCGCGCGGGAACCGCCTTAGGCGAGGACCGCCAGGGCGATCGCGACGAAGTGTGCCGCGAAGGCAAACACGGTGAACGCATGGAACAGTTCGTGGAAGCCGAAGTGGTAGTAGCTGAAATTCGGCTTCTTCAACGCGTAAAAGACAGCGCCTGTGATGTAGAGGACGCCGCCCACGCAGATCAGCACGGCCGCGGGAATGCTGGCCTGGAAAAATTGCGGCAGGTAGAAGAGCGCGCCGCAGCCCAGTGCGATGTAGATGGGAACGTAGAGCCAGCGCGGAGCATCAGTCCACAGCAGCCGGAACAGCACACCAAGGATGGCACCGGACCAGATGACCCACAGGAGCACCACCGCCTGCTGGCGTTCCAGGAGCGTCCATGCCAATGGCGTGTAGGTGCCGGCGATCACCAGCATGATGTTGGTATGGTCCAGCCGCTTCAGGACCAACTTGACCCGCGGGGACCAGTTGCCGCGGTGGTAAACGGCGCTGACACCGAACAACAAAACGCCCGTGGCGGCGTAGACGGCAGACGTGATCCGACGGTCAACCGTGGGGGCGAGGACCACCAGGATAATCCCGGCAGCGAGTGCCAGCGGGGCCGTGACGGTGTGGATCCAACCGCGCCACTTGGGCTTGATCATCAGTAGTTCCGCCAGGCGGACCGCGGCGTCATCCACTGCGCTGGGCTCCGGATCCGAACCGGCGTTTCTGTCCTCCGGCCGGGGCGCCGGGGAAGCCTGCGAAGAGTCGCTGTTCATGGCACCAGAATAACTTACGGAGCAGTAAGTTACCGCTCGGTAACTTCTATGGCTGTCCGTCCACCGGTGCTGCCCGTCCCGGAGTGCCGCGGGCGGTAGCCTAGGATGTGGATGTACGTACGGCAGGAAAGTCAGGTGAGTGGACGCGTGGAGTTGCCCGGGTTCCTCTATGGCTATTACGAGCGCCGGCTGCTCAAGGACCTTCCGCGCGACCGCATTCCCCGCCACATCGGTGTCATGGTGGACGGCAACCGGCGGTGGGCCAAGCAGTTCAACGCCCCCACCGCCCAGGGCCACCAGGCCGGAGCGGACAAGATCCACGAATTCCTGGGCTGGTGCCAGGAGCTGGGCGTCAAAGTGGTGACGCTGTACATGCTCTCCACCGACAACATGAACCGCTCCAGTGAGGAACTGGACCTCCTGATGGGGATCATCGCCAACACCCTGGACCGGCTGGACGAAGACGCCAACATCTCCGTGCACGCCATGGGCGCCCCCGAACTGCTGCCGGACTACCTGGCCGAGCGGCTGAACAAACTCACCGCCAGGACACCTGTCCGGGAAAAGATCCATGTCAACGTGGCCGTGGGATACGGGGGCCGCCGGGAAATTGTCGACGCCGTCCGCGAACTCCTGCACGACGCAGTCGCCAAGGGCATGGACATCTCAAAGCTCGCCGATGACCTGTGCGTCGATGACATCTCGCGCTTCCTGTACACGCGCGGCCAGCCGGATCCGGACCTGGTCATCAGGACGTCCGGGGAGCAGCGCCTTTCCGGCTTCCTGATGTGGCAGAGCGCCTACAGCGAGTTCTACTTCTGCGAGGCGCTGTGGCCGGCGTTCCGCAAGGTGGACTTCCTCCGCGCCCTCCGCGATTATGCGGGCCGGCAGCGCCGTTTTGGCGCCTGAATCCTGCCGTTCATAACGAGTTCATACATACGCCAGAGAAATCGCCGACAAATGGTTGCGGAAATGACCTGCGGTGGATTTACGTTATATCCATCAGCAGGCAAAACCGCCGGCTGATCGGGGAGGCCAGTACATGGAGCGAAACATCGCACCGGTTGTATGGGAGGCCGGACCCGGCCTCGTGGCCGAGCCGCCTCACCAATAACAAATCCGGGCTGGCGCCCGGGGCTGGAGTCGATGTGGCTACTTCTGAACAACTGCCCGAGGTCCTGGCTGGACAGGGCGGAAAAGCTACCTCTCGCGCCATGCGAGCCACCTCTGTGACCGGCGCAGCAACTGATGCTGCGGCCGGTTTTGCTGTCTCCGGAAGGGAAGCCGACATCCACACCTTCGTCATCGACACCTCCGTCCTGCTCTCCGATCCCCGCGCACTCCTGCGGTTCGCCGAACATGAAGTTGTCGTCCCCGTCGTGGTCATCACCGAACTCGAAGCCAAGCGGCACGACCCGGAACTCGGTTACTTCGCCCGGAATGCCCTGCGGCTCCTGGACGACCTCCGGGTCAAGCACGGCGGCCTGAACCAGCCCCTTCCCATCGGCGACGAGGGCGGCACCCTCATGGTGGAACTGAACCACATCTCCGCGGAGGTCCTGCCGCTGGGGTTCCGCAGCGGCGATAACGACAGCCGCATCCTCGCCGTCGCCAAGAACCTGGCCAACGAGGGACGCAACGTCACGGTGGTCTCCAAGGACCTGCCCATGCGCGTCAAAGCCTCCGCCATGGGGCTCACGGCCGATGAATACCGCAACGAACTGGTCAAGGACTCCGGCTGGACGGGCGTCGCGGAAATCGACGCGGACGAACAGGAGATCGCCACCCTCTACGGCCACGAACCGGTCTTCATCCCCGCCGCCGCCGAACTGCCCGTCAACACCGGGCTGGTGCTGCTCTCCAACCGCGGCTCCGCCCTGGGCCGGGTGGGCGCCGACAAGCAGGTCCGCCTCGTCAAGGGTGACCGCGACGTGTTCGGCCTCCACGGCCGTTCGGCCGAGCAGCGGCTGGCCATCGACCTGCTGATGGATCCGTCGGTGGGCATCGTTTCCATGGGAGGCCGCGCCGGCACCGGAAAGTCGGCGCTGGCCCTGTGCGCGGGCCTTGAGGCCGTGCTGGAACGACGCGAACACCGTAAGGTGATCGTCTTCCGGCCCCTTTACGCAGTGGGCGGCCAGGAACTCGGCTACCTGCCGGGCTCGGAGTCCGAGAAAATGAACCCGTGGGCGCAGGCGGTCTTTGACACCCTCGGCGCCCTGGTCAGCCAGGAAGTGGTGGAAGAGGTCATGGACCGGGGCATGCTCGAGGTCATGCCCCTCACCCACATCCGCGGCCGTTCCCTCCACGACGCCTTCGTGATCGTCGACGAGGCCCAGTCCCTCGAAAAGAACGTCCTCCTCACCGTCATGAGCCGGATCGGCCAGAACTCCAAGATCGTGCTCACCCACGACGTCGCCCAGCGCGACAACCTCCGCGTGGGACGCCACGACGGAATTGCCGCCGTCGTCGAAACCCTGAAAGGACACCCGCTCTTCGGCCACGTCACCCTCACCCGCTCCGAAAGGTCCCCAATCGCGGCCCTTGTGACGGAACTGCTCGAAGGATAGCGGGGGTGCGTGGGGCACCCTTCCTCTGCGTGCTGGCTCGTTCCTCGCCTTTGACGCACGCTGCCGGAAGGCTGCCCCACGCCCGCAGCCACGGACGGGCACTCAACGCACGCTGAGGAACCTGGCTGCCGCCTCGTGGCCCTCTACCTTTAGCTGCCAGTCCGGGCGGTTGAGGGTTTCCGGGCTGAGGCGGACGTGCTGGAGTGTTTCGACATTGGTGCCCCAGGCCTTCCGGCTGGTGCCGTTCAGTTCGTAGCCGAGGGAACGGGATACGCCCAGGGACGCGCTGTTCCAGGCGGCGGCCTCGGATTCGGCGACTTGGGCGCCAAGCCGGTCAAAGGCCCACAGGACGACGGCGGCACGCATCTCCCTGCCCAGTCCCCGGCCTTGGACGGACTGCTTGAGCCAGGATCCGGTGGTGACGGTCTTCAGCACCGCAAAGTCCTTGGCACCCACGTCCTGGCACCCGATGAACTGCCCTTCGTGCCAGATTCCCAGGAGGAGCGTCCAGTCTTCGGGAGTGAACCCAGCGCGGCAGCGCCACTACCAGCGGGCCATGTTGGGGCCCAGTTCGTCGTCGGCCAGCTCTGTCCACGGCGTGCTGAACGGGTTCCTGGCGGCATCGTGGATTCCGCTGCGTGCGGCGTCCACCGCTGCCGGGATGTCCTGGTCAGTGATGGGCCGGAGCTCCAGCCGGGGCGTGGTCAGCCTCAGGTCGAAAAGGGGCCAGATGGAGCTCATCGTCGTCATCCGCGAAGCCTAGCCGACCAGCGCCGGCGCGGCGTGTCACGCTCAGGCGGGAATGTCCCAGCTGATGTGCCGGCGGACATCGGTGAGGTTCATGGACTCGGCCAGGAACAGATCGTCCAGCATGTACTCATCCACGGCGATGATCCGGATCCAGTGGCCATACCCTTCCGTCTCCGGCTCCAGCGACCGGCTGGATACGCAGACGCCGGTGCCCCTGTCCACGCGGAGGAGGGAACGGCCGGGGAGACACAGGGGAGTGGCAGGGTCGGCGGGGCGGTAGGCGGCGTTGGGGACCACCACCGCTTCAATGACGGGCCGGCCTTCGTGGTCGGCATACCCCACCTCCCGGATGTCCAGCGCATTGCTGCCCGGAAACTCGATGGGTACCGGAGCGTTTCCCGCGAGCTCCACGGGGTCCAGCGCAGCCGAGAAGCGGCCATTGCCAAAACCGGGTTCCCCGTAGGCGGCCTCGGGCCGACGGCGGACCAGGCCGCCGTCGTCGTACACAGGGGTGACCAGATGTGGAGGGAGGAGCCAGGACTTGCGGGTGGCACTGACATAGAACACATCGCGGGAATCGTTAATCCCCGTGGTGCTGTGCAGGACCATGCGTTCGGGGCTTTCCAGGCGAAGTGCGCCCGGACGGCGCAGCCAGGCACGGACGAAGGGGGCGCCGGGAGCGGGGGCTGACGCAAAAGCCTGGTCCCAGTACTCAAACCGCAGCGACTGCCACTTCCAGGGGGAGGACCGGCACAGGTTCCGGAACACTGCCGCCAGGTCTGCGGCGGCAGGAGGGTCCGGAACCGGGCTGCGCCGGGAGTCCCAGGTCGACATATCCACATTTTACGCGGGAGCGCTACGGGGGGAATGGGTGGATCCAGTAGCATCCGAGGGGTGATCGGACGACTCGGTGAACTCTGGCAGCACACCCCGCTTGCCTTCTGGCTGGTCCTGGCGGCCTGCCTCTACTTTGCGGTGATGGCGGTCCGGCTGACCGTCATTGACGTCCGGCACCACCTCCTGCCCAACCGGATCGTCTTTCCGTCCTACGCGGTGGCCGGGGTCCTCCTCCTGGCGGCGGCCGCCGTCGCCTGGGCCAGCCCACTTCCGGCCGGTGACGGCAACGGGATCCTGGCAGCTCCTGCCCTCCGCGTGGTGGCCGGGGCCGGGATCCTGTGGCTGTTCTACTTCATCCTCCGGTTCGTCTATCCGCCGGGCATGGGGTTCGGCGACGTCAAACTCGCGGGAGTGCTCGGCATGTACCTTGGGTACCTCAGCTGGGGGCACCTGTTCGCGGGCACCTTCCTGGCCTTCCTGCTGGGCGGGCTGTGGTCCCTGGCCCTCCTTGCCGCCCGGCGGGGAACCTTGAAATCATCCATCCCCTTCGGGCCGTTCATGCTCGCCGGGGCCGCGGCCGCCATGCTGCTTCCCGCCTGAGCCGCGGGGTGTTCGGCTTGGGCGTTGGATAAGGTGGCCCTATGCCTGCACCCGAATACGTCCTGAAGCTGCGCAAGAAAATCGGCAACGACCCCCTCTGGGTTCCCGGCGTACGGGGCGTGGTGGTGGATGACTCGGGCCGGATCCTGCTGGCCCAGCGGGCGGACAACCGCCAGTGGGCGCTTGTCAGCGGCATGCTGGACCCCGGGGAGCAGCCGGCCCGCGGCCTGATTCGTGAGATCTTCGAGGAAACGGCAGTCGTGGCCGAGGCCGAGCGCGTGGTGTCCGTGGGCACGGTAGGTCCGGTCACGTATCCCAACGGCGACGTCTGCGAATTCCTGGACGTGGTGTTCCTATGCCGCTACGTGTCCGGCGAAGCCAGGGTCAATGACGACGAATCCCTGGCCGTCGGCTGGTTCACCCTTGACTGCCTTCCCGACCTGATGCCCGGGCACCTCACCAGCATCCGGCAGGCGCTGGCCCCCTCCGCAGCCGTCCACTTCGAGCCGTAGCGGCCGAAGCGAGGGAGGCTTAAACGAAACAGGGGCGCCGCAACCCCCAAGATTGCGGCGACCCTGTTGGTCTCTTCCGTCCGGGCCGTCAACGGCCCTGGGAAACCAGTTCGCCGTCGTCGTCCTTCACCACGTCCCCCTCACGCCCAGCGTCCGCGGCGCCGGCAGCGGTGCCAGGAAGCCCGGCGGCGAGCCGCTCGGCTTCCTCGCCGCCTACTGCCTCCCCGCGCGCCACCATACCCGCGGTGTCCGACAATGGGATCTGCTTCAGCGTGAGGGCCAGGAGCAGCGCAACGGCGATGAAGGGGAGCAGGTACCAGAACACCGGGGCCAGGGAATCGGCGTACGCGTTCACGATGGCGTCCCGCAGCTGTTCCGGGAGCTGGCTCAGGGCCTGCGGGTCCAGTGTGCGGGTTGACTGGCCCGCCTGCTCGGCGGAGGCTCCCGCTCCCGTGAATGCCTTTGTGAGGGCTTCGGACAGCCGCGTGGTGAAGATCGAGCCGAACACAGCCACGCCCATCGCGGCACCCACCTCGCGGAAGTAGTTGTTGGTGCTGGTGGCGGTGCCGATCTGGTCCGCCGGGACCGAGTTCTGGACCACCAGGACCACCACCTGCATGATCAGGCCCAGGCCTGCGCCGAACACGAACAGTTGGAGGCAGATGACCCAGATGGGGGTGCTGGCGGCGAGCGTGGTCATCCAGAGCATGGCCGCCATGGTGAAGACGGCGCCCAGGATGGGGAACATCTTGTATTTTCCGGTCTTGGAGATCCGGATGCCTGAGTAGATGGAGGTGCCCATGAGGCCGGCCATCATGGGAAGCATCAGCAGACCGGATTCGGCAGCGGAGGTACCGGAGGACATCTGCAGGAACGTGGGCACGAAGGCAATGGCGGAGAACATGCCCAGGCCCAGCGTGAACCCAATGGCAGTGGCATTGATGAAGATCCGGTTCCGGAACAGGCTGAGCGGGATGATGGGGTCCTCGGCGCGGCGCTCCACCATCACGAAAGCGGCCGCAGAAACCAGCAGGCCCGCACCAAAGGCCCAAGTGAGGGGGGAGTCCCAGCCCTCGTCCTTCTTGCCGCCGAAGTCGGTGAAGAAGATCAGACAGGTGGTTGCGGCGGAGAGCAGGATGACGCCGAGGACATCGATCCGCTTTTCGGCCTTTTTGTTCGGCAGGGTGAGGGCAAACCAGGCAATGGCGAAGGCGGCGATCCCGACCGGGATGTTGATGTAGAACGCCCACTCCCAGCTGAGGTGGTCCACGAAGAAGCCGCCCAGCAGCGGGCCGGCCACGGCGGAGAGGCCGAAGATGGCACCAAGCGGGCCCATGTACTTGCCGCGCTCCTTGGCGGGAACGATGTCGGCGATGATCGCCTGGGAGAGGATCATGAGACCGCCGCCGCCCAGGCCCTGGATGGCGCGGAAGATGACGAAGCCCCAGAAATCGCTGGCCAACGCGCAGCCCACCGACGCCACAGTGAAGAGTGCGATGGCTACCAGGAACAGGTTGCGCCGGCCCAGGATGTCACCGAACTTGCCGTAGATGGGCATGACGATGGTGGTGGCCAGCAGGTAGGCGGTGGTGATCCAGGCCTGGTGCTCCACCCCGCCGAGCTTGCCCACGATGGTGGGCATGGCCGTGGAGACGATGGTCTGGTCCAGGCTGGACAGGAGCATTCCGGCGATCAGCGCGGAAAAGATGATCCAGATGCGTTTTTGCGTCAACAGCAGCCGCCCAGCCGGCGCCTTGGTGGTGGCGGTACTCATGATTGTCCTTTTGCGGCGGTGGTGTCAGGGAGGTCGAACGGTTGTGAAAACAGGACGCTGGCGGCGGAGATGTTCTCCAGCAGCAGGTCCGGGTAGCTGCGGGTATTGCCGTCAGAGAAGTAGGCCATGCTGCTTTTGCGCGCGATAGTGCTGAGCAGGACAACGGCCATCTGCACCACTGGGTGGTCCGGCGCCACGCCTTCACGCCTGGCGACGTCCCGGGCGAACTGGGCTTCGCGCTGTTCCGTGACCCCGATGATTTTCAGGATGAGCTGCGGTTCCTTTTTGACGACCCCGATCAGCTGCCGGGTTTCTTCCTCGGACTCCGTCATTCCTTCGGCCAGGCGCAGGGAGAGCCGGACCAGGTCGCTGAACAGGGTGGGCGAAATTTCGCCGGCGCGGGAGCCGGCGGCACCGGCCACGAATTCCTCGATGACATCGGCCGGAACGTCGTCCTCGGCGTGGCCGATGATGGCGTCTTCCTTGGTGGGGAAGTAGTTGAAGAAGGTCCGGCGCGAAATCCCGGCCGCTTCGCAGACTTCCTCCACGGTGTAGCCGTTGAGGCCCTTTTCGGAGGTAAGGGCGCGCGCGGCGGAGGTGATGGCGCTCCGGGTGGCCGTCCGCTTGCGCTCGCGCAGGCCGTCAGAAGTTGCACTATCAGTCACAAAGTAAAGTTTTGTACTCTTTCTAAAAGAGTGCAACTTAGGCCAGGCCCCTCGCGGTTGCTTAAAGTACGACGGCGGCCGCCCGCCTCCGTTGGGAAGGTGGGCGGCCGCCGTCGGGCGCTGAGTGCTTTTACGCCTTGTGTGCCGGGGCCGTCATGGTGGTGACATCCAGTGCCTTGTCGAGGTCGGCCTCGGAAACCTTGCCCTCGCCTTCGCCGACAAAGCCGAGCTTCTCGGTGGCCTGGCGGATGGTCAGGCCCTCCTTGACGGCGGTCTTGGCGATCTTGGCGGCGTTCTCGTAGCCGATGTACTTGTTCAGCGGCGTCACGATCGAGGGGGAGGCTTCGGCCAGGAAGCGGGCGCGCTCCACGTTGGCGGTGATGCCGTCGATCATCTTGTCCGCCATGACGCGGCTGGTGTTGGCCAGCAGGCGGATGGACTCGAGCAGGTTGGCGGCCATGACCGGGATGCCGACGTTGAGCTCGAAGGCGCCGTTGGTGCCGGACCAGGCGATGGCGGTGTCGTTGCCGATGACCTGGGCGGCCACCATGATGGAGGCCTCGCAGATCACCGGGTTGACCTTGCCGGGCATGATCGAGGAGCCGGGCTGCAGGTCCGGGAGGGCGATTTCGCCCAGGCCCGTGTTGGGGCCGGAGCCCATCCAGCGGAGATCGTTGTTGATCTTCATGAAGGAGATGGCGATGTTGCGCAGCTGGCTGGAGGCTTCGATCAGGCCGTCGCGGTTGGCCTGGGCCTCGAAGTGGTCGCGGGCCTCGGTCAGCGGCAGGCCGGTGTCCGTGGCGAGCAGCTCGATGACGCGCTCGGGGAAACCGGCGGGTGTGTTGATGCCGGTGCCCACGGCGGTGCCGCCAAGGGGAACCTCTGCAACCCGGGGGAGCGAGGCGTTGATGCGCTCGATGCCGTAGCGGACCTGCGCAGCGTAGCCGCCGAACTCCTGGCCCAGGGTCACCGGGGTGGCGTCCATGAGGTGGGTGCGGCCCGACTTGACGACGTCCTTGAACTCAACAGCCTTGCGCTCCAGCGACTCTGCCAGGTAGCCCAGGGCGGGGATGAGGTCGTTGATCAGCGCGGAGGTGGCGGCAACGTGGACGGACGTGGGGAACACGTCGTTCGAGGACTGCGATGCGTTGACATGGTCGTTGGGGTGGACCACCTTGTCGCTGCCCGCAGCCTTCAGCGCGCGCGTCGCCAGCTCGGCCAGGACCTCGTTGGTGTTCATGTTCGAGGACGTGCCGGAACCGGTCTGGAAAACGTCGATGGGGAAGTCGCCGTCGTACTTGCCGGTGGCCACCTCATCGGCTGCGCCTGCAATCGCCTTGGCCAGCTCGCCGTCGAGCACGCCCAGTTCTGCGTTGGCCTGGGCAGCGGCCTTCTTGACCCGGGCCAGCGCCTCGATGTGGGTGCGCTCCAGGGTCTTGCCGGAGATGGGGAAATTCTCTACTGCCCGCTGCGTCTGCGCGCGGTACAGTGCGTTCACGGGGACGCGGACTTCGCCCATCGTGTCATGTTCAATGCGGAACTCTTCAGTGGAAGTCATGGGGCTAGCTTATGGCGATCCGGCGCCCCATCGAAAACCGTTAAGGAAGCGTTGCCGGCGGTCCGCGGGACCGCCGGCGTACGGCCCCTACAGCTCGCCGATTCCTGAAACAAGGTCGGCACGGCCCTCTGCCAGCCGGTATGAGAGGCCGATGACGGCCGTGCGGCCGTCCTCGATTGCGGCGGAAATCACACGCGAGCTGTCCGCGAGGCGCTGGGACATCTGCTTGACGTTCTCCACCACCATGTCGTTGACCTCGGTCTGGTTGTTCCGCAGGGACGTCAGGACCGAGGGCGTAATGCGTTCCACGAGGTCGCGGATGAAGCCGGCGGGCATTTCACCCGTCTCAACTGCGTCCCTGGTGGCCGTTACGGCACCGCAGCTGTCGTGCCCAAGCACCACGATCAGCGGCACCTCCAGCACGGCGACGCTGTATTCCAGCGAGCCCAGGACGGCGTCGTCAATCACCTGCCCGGCAGTGCGGACCACGAAGACGTCGCCGAGGCCGACGTCGAAGATAATTTCAGCAGCCAGGCGGGAATCCGAGCAGCCAAAGATCACCGCGAAGGGATTCTGAGTGTCCACCAGCGACGAACGCCGCGAAGCGTTCTGGTTGGGGTGGGAGGACTCGCCGTTTACGAAACGTTCGTTGCCTTCGCGCAGGCGGCGCCAGGCCAGTGCAGGGGTCAGGTTAGTCGTCACGGCCCCACCTTACGGGGTGGGAGCGGCCGACGGTGAAACCGTGACGGCCGGATTGCTCTCGAGGGAGCCCACGACGGCGGCCGCCAGGGTTGCGAATTCGTCCAGTTGCGCCGTGCCGGAGAGGATAACTGTACTGCCGCGGTAGTTCAGGACCATCGACTTTTCACCCTTGCCGGTGTCCCGCAGTTCCCATTCCTGGCCCCCGGCGTTCCGGGAGCCGGTAACGGGGGCGTTCTTGGTCTGCTGGAGCAGCCAGGTGGGGTTGGCCTGCGTGGTCTGCACCAAAGCGATGAACGACGTCTTGGGGGTCACGTAGCCAACCTCCCAGGTTGGCACCCCGCTGCCCGTTCCTGCTTCCCACCGGGCGTAATTTGCCCGGAAGGCGTTGCCGGGGTCCGGTGCCACGGGTGTGAATCCTGCCACATCCGCCGCGTTCCGGGCCACGGACGCAACATCGATGTCCGGCCGGTAGCCCTCGCTCTTCGGCTGCGGATTCATCAGGACAACGGGCAGGAATGCTGCGATGCTGAGCACCAGGGCAATGATCATGCCGATCACTGAAGCATTGGCACGCTTGGCGGCGGCCGCCGGAATGACGGGCTTGACCGGGGTGCCGGCACTGCTGCCCGCGGCGCCGGGGCGGCCGTCGGGCTGGGCCTGGCCGGAGCTGGGACTGGTGGCTTCCTGCATGTCATTCACCCCTCTATAGTCGCCCATCCCGGAGCCGGACTTCTATTCGGGCCGCTGCACAGGCCGCCGCCTGGCGCAATGCACATTTCGGGGTTGCGTCACGGGCCACCCCCAGCGCGGCGCCACGACTATGATCGGTATCAGAGGAATCACCGTTCTGCTGCACCGGCGGGCGGGTTCAATGATCGCCACTCGAAGAAGAGGTTCACGTGTCACCAGCGTCCATGACCCAGAAGTACTCCACGATTTCGCCGTCCCTTGCGGTGGGCCACGACGAACCGGACCGCAACCTTGCCCTTGAACTTGTCCGCGTCACCGAAGCCGCGGCCATTGCCGGCGGCCACTGGGTTGGCTTCGGTGACAAGAACACCGCCGACGGCGCTGCCGTCGACGCCATGCGTTCCTTCCTGCAGACCGTGCACTTCAACGGCGTCGTGGTGATCGGCGAGGGCGAGAAGGACGAAGCGCCCATGCTGTTCAACGGTGAGCGTGTTGGCGACGGCACCGGCCCCGAGGTGGACGTCGCCGTCGACCCGATCGATGGAACCCGGCTGACCGCCCTGGGCATCAACAACGCACTGGCAGTGCTGGCTGTTGCCGAGCGTGGCTCCATGTTCGATCCCTCCGCCGTGTTCTACATGGAGAAGCTCGTCACCGGCCCCGAGGCCGCAGACATGGTGGACCTCCGCCTGCCGGTCAAGCAGAACCTGCACCTGATCGCCAAGGCCAAGGGCGTGAAGGTCAACCAGCTCAACGTCATGATCCTTGACCGCGACCGCCACCGCCCGCTGGTGGAGGAGATCCGCGAAGCCGGCGCCCGCACCAAATTCATCATGGACGGTGACGTCGCCGGTGCCATCGCCGCGGCCCGCTCCGGCACGGGCGTGGACGCGCTCATGGGTATCGGCGGCACTCCCGAGGGCATCGTGGCGGCCTGTGCCATCAAGTCCCTGGGCGGCGTCATCCAGGGCCGCCTGTGGCCCACCAGTGATGAAGAGAAGCAGAAGGCCATCGACGCCGGGCACGACCTCGAGCGGGTGCTTTCCACCAACGACCTCGTCTCCAGCGACAACTGCTACTTCGCTGCCACCGGCATCACGGACGGCGACCTGCTCAAGGGCGTGCGCTACTCCAAGGACAAGGTGCTGACCCAGTCCATCGTGATGCGTTCCAAGTCCGGCACCATCCGCTTCGTGGACGGGGAGCACCAGGCCAGCAAGTGGGAAGGCTACGCCCGCAAGAACTGACCCGCGGCCCCCGCTGACTGAAAGCCCCTGGCGCACCACGCGCCGGGGGCTTTGGCGTTAAGCCTTGGTATAGGGTTTAAGCCATGATTCCTGCTGTTGTGCCCTGTACTGACCGCGCCCTTTGGGACGAGCACGTTGACCGGTTCGAGGGGCATCCGCAACAGCTGTGGGGCTGGGGCGAGACCAAGGCCGCGCACGGCTGGTCCGTTGACAGGGTCCTGGTCAAGGAGGGGGATGAAACCATCGGCTGCGCCCAGCTCCTGGTCCGTCGGCTTCCCGTCCCCTTCCGCGCCCTGGTCTACGTTCCCCGGGGTCCCATGTGCTCAGTGGAGAACGCATCGGCGGTCCTGAACCGGTTGGCAGAGCACGCAGCCCTCCGCCACCGCGGCGTGGCCCTCAGCATCGAACCGGACTGGGACCGGGACTCCGCCTTTGCCGGCGCCGTGGCCGCGGCAGGCTTCCGCGAGTCCACCAACACCGTCCTCATCCCGCGCACGCTCATCCTGGACCTCGGCCGCTCCGACGACGAGCTGATGGCCGAGATGTCCAAGTCCACGCGGGCGAACATCCGCAAGGCGATGCGGAGCGACGTTGAATTCCGCAAGGTCAAGAACGAGTCAGAGCTGGAGCAGGTGCTGGCCATCTACCACCAGACCGCCGAGCGGGCGGGCTTTGGCATCCACGAGGACCAGTACTACAGGGACATCTTCCGGAACCTCGGTGATTCCTCGCCGATCATCGCCGCGTTCGACGGCGAGCAGATGCTTGCGTTCACCTGGCTTTCGCGCAGCGGTGCCACTGCTTTCGAGCTCTACGGCGGCGTTTCCGCCGAGGGCCAGAAGCAGCGTGTGAACTACGGCGTGAAATGGGCGGCACTTCAGGCCATGCGGGAAGACGGCTGCAGCCGGTACGACTTCAACGGCCTCCTGAACGACGGCATTTCCGACTTCAAGAAGCAGTTCGCCAAGCACGAAAACATGCTCCTGGGGACGTGGGAGAGGCCGCTCTCGCCGTTCTACCCGGCCTACGCGAAGGCGATGCCCCTGGCGCGCAAGGGCCTCCAGCAGGCGCGTCTGCTGTTGAAAGGCGCAGCCGGGCGGGTCCGCCCGCTTGTCCGGAAGCTGCGGCCGGGCAACTAGCCGCGGCAACCAACCCGGTCAACGCCGAAGGGCGGCGGCGGCACCAGTCCGGGTGCCGCCGTCGCCCTTTTTGTTGCTTAGTGGCGCCCGGGGTTAGAGTCCGGTGGTCACGGCGAAGGCCAGTGCGGGCCCGGTGCTGCCGGCCACGCGGTGGACGTTGACGGGGGCTTCGGCGGCGGCGATGAACGCGCTGCCGCCCTGCGCGAGTTCCAGGTCGCCCTTGGGGGAGTCGAGGTACACGGAACCGGCTACCACGATCACTACAGCCGCCCCGGCCTGCGCCAGCGGAACCGGGCCGGAGTCCGGGCCCAGCTCGATGCGCTGCAGCTGGAACTCCCGGAACGGCGGACGGAACAGTTCCTGGTCCATCACCGTCTTTTCGGCGTCCACCATGGGCACGGCCACCGGGTGGAAGTCGATGGTGGCCAGGAGCTCCGGGACGTCCACGTGCTTGGGTGTCAGGCCGCCGCGCAGGACGTTGTCCGAGGACGCCATGACCTCAACGCCCAGCCCATGCAGGTAGGCGTGCACATTTCCGGCGGGAAGGTAGACAGCCTGGCCCGGCTTCAGGGAAATCCTGTTCAGCAGCAGCGAAATCAGGACGCCGGGATCGCCGGGGTACTTCTCGTTGAGGCTGATGACCGTGCCCAGCTCGGCCTGGTAGGGCTCAAGCGGTGCCCCGGACAGGAGGGCTTCCACCACCAGGGCGGTGTCCTCTGCCACACCCTGTCCGCCGGTGATCAGCCGCCCAAAGGCCTGGCGCAGTCCTTCACTTTCATCGGCGGCGGCAAGATCGTCGATCAGGGCCTGGACCAGCTTTGGGGACTGGCCGTCCGCGGGGAAGGCATCCGCAACGTGCTGCAGGATCTTCCGGGTCTCGGCCGCCGGCCGGAATCCGCACAATGCCTCAAACGGCGTGAGCGCGAAGATCATCTCGGGCTTGTGGTTGTCATCCTTGTAGTTCCGGTTCGGCGCATGGGCATCCAGTCCGGCTTCGTTTTCCCGCGCGAACCCCTCCCTGGCCTGTTCCAGGCTTGGGTGGACCTGGAGGGACAGCGGTTGCGCGGCGGCAAGGATCTTGGCCAGGAACGGCAGCCGGGGGCCAAAAGCGGCGACGGATTCTGCGCCCAGGAAGTGGTCTGGATCGGAGGAGACCAGGGAGTCGAGCGGCCTGCGCGTCCCGTCCTCCGGCAGGTGCGCCACCGACGGTGAGTCAGGATGCGCGCCAATCCAGAGTTCGGCCTCCGGGCGCCCGGATTCGGCGCGGCCCAGCAGCGAGGCGATGGCCGTCGTCGAACCCCAGGCGTAGTCCCGCAGGACGTTGTCAATCTCGTACAAAGCCGTTCCGTTCCTTGATGGGTGGGCGCTGATGGGTGCTCGCTAGAGCGGGGCGCACTGTCCGTTGGTGGCCACGAGCTGGCGGATGGCCTCTTCGTTGCCCTCCAGCTTGAGCTGGGTCAGCATCTCTTCGGTGATCGGCTCGCCGTCGGGCGTGGTGGTCACCGGCGTGAAGTCCGACGGCGAAGGCTGCTGTGCCGCGTTGCCCGCGGCGGGCAGGGTGGCGGGGACAGCCCCGGCCGCCTGGACGTGTCCGGCGCCTGCCTGCGGAACTGCCGTGCCGTCGTCGGGAATTCCTGCCGACTGTGCGCCCTTGGCGGACGCGGACGCCAGCAGCTGGTCCACCCGCTCGTGGATCTGGTCGAAGTCAGGGTTCGTGGAGAACGACGCGTCAAAGTCCGGCGGCCCGATGGTCAGCCGTTTGACGTCCTTGCCCCTTGCCTTGATGGCGAGGTCCAGGAAACTGCCCAGCTGGGCGGAGGAGATGTTGGACTCCACCACCTTGGTCCCGGCGCCGGCGATGTCCTCGAACTTGGACAGCAGGGTGGCGGGGTCAAGCTGTTTGAGCATTGCCTGCTGCACACACTGCTGGCGCTGGATGCGGGAGTAGTCATCCACGTATTCGCGCGACCGCCCGTACCAGAGGGCCTGCGCGCCGTTGAGCGTCTGGTCCCCGGCCGGAATCCACCCGAGCGGCATTCCGTGGGTCTTGGTTGCCTCGTCAAAATAGCCGCTCATGGGAACCCAGCCGCCGGCCTTGATCCGGATGCCGCCCATGGCGTCGATCAGGGTGGAGAATCCCTCCATGTCAACGAGCACATACGCCTGGATTTTCATGCCCAGCGTTCCGGAAACTGCTTCCATGGTTGCCTGTGCGCCCGGGTCTGCCACGCCTGGATAGAGGTCCGCGTGCTCGTTGGTGACCTCGGTGTTGATGGCGTTGATCAGGCACTCGTCGCCACAGTCGTAGCCGTCGGGATAGAGGGCCCGCATGGGGGAGCCTTCGCTGAACTGCGCGTTCTGGAAGTTCCTGGGGACCGAAATGATGGCGGTCTGGCCCGTCTGGGCGTCCACGCTCAGGATGGACAGGCTGTCCGGGCGGCGTCCCGTGCGGTCATCGCCGGCGTCGCCGCCCATCATGAGGAAGTTGTAGCGCCCGTCAACCGGCTCTATGGCGGGACCGGACGAGAAGATGTTGCCGATGGCATTGCGGCCCACGTTCAGCAAGTAGGCGGCATACCCCACGGAGCCGCTGCCCAAAACCAGCGCCACCACCAGGGCAATGCCGACGGCGGGACGGGCCCGCGGTGCGAGCAGGACAGGGCGGATGAGGCGCAGGGTATTGAGGAACAGCAAAGCCCAGCCGAGGGCCAGCGCAGCCAGAACGACCACCAGCAGCAGCGAGGTGACCGGGCTGGTGACGATGTTGATGACCAGGCTGCGGTCGACCAGCAGCATGACCGCTGCCAGCAGCAGGACCGCCCATACGCAAAGCGTTACGCGCAGGGCGGTCCGTCCCAGCTTCCGGTCGCCTGCCACGAGTTGGGCGCTGCCCGGTACCAGGAGGGTCAGCAAGACCAGGACGAAGGCGCGCTTGGTCCTGACCGCGGGAGAAGCGCTGACGGGATAGCGGACCGGGTCCGTCAGCGACGGACCGGAGCCGGTATTGAGCACGCTGCTGCTGCTGGCCATGCCCGGCGCCCTAACGGCTGCCCCGAAGAGCGCTGGAGCCGCCCGGGAAGACTTCGCTTACCTTCTGCCGCAGGTTCGCGCCCTTGCGGGCGGCGACAGCGTTCAGGTCCGCGGCGAAGTCGAGGAGATCGGCGCGAAGGGAAGCGGCAAGTTCATCAGTGCCTGATGCCAGCATCCGCACGGCCAGGAGCCCTGCGTTCCGGGCGCCTGCGATGGAGACTGTTGCCACCGGAACGCCTGCCGGCATCTGGACGATGGAGAGCAGGGAGTCCATCCCGTCGAGGGTTTTCAGGGGAACGGGAACCCCGATCACCGGCAGGGGCGTGACGCTGGCGAGCATGCCCGGCAGGTGGGCCGCGCCGCCGGCACCGGCGATGATGACCCGCAGCCCGCGCTCGTGCGCGGTCTGGCCGTACTTGATCATCTCGGTAGGCATCCGGTGGGCCGAGACGACGTCCGCTTCAAAGGGGATGCCGAACTCAGCCAGGGCGTCCGCCGCAGCCTCCATGACCGGCCAGTCCGAGTCGGAGCCCATGACCAGGCCCACCAGCGGACTGGCGCCGGAACCTGCTGCTGGGGTGGCTTCGGCGCTCATGCGTTCTCCTCGAAAATTGCGGAAGGTTCTTCGGTGGTAACCCGCCCGTCGCGGATGATGCCCGCCACGGCTGTGGCCCGGCGCCGGACGGAGTCCACCTCGGCCGTGGAAGTGCCCATCAGGTTGACGTGGCCGATCTTGCGCCCCGGCCGCACGGACTTGCCGTAGCAGTGGACCTTGGCAGCAGGCTCGGCGGCCAGCGCCATGGGGTAGGCGGTGTATAGGTCCTGGTTGTCCCCGCCCAGGAAGTTCTTCATCACCGTGACGGGCGCCAGTGCATCGGTGGCGCCGAGGGGCAGGTTCAGGACCGCGCGGAGGTGTTGTTCGAATTGGCTGGTGATGGAACCGTCCTGGGTCCAGTGGCCGGTGTTGTGTGGCCGCATGGCCAGTTCGTTGATCAGGAAGCCGGCCCCCGAACCCGGGGTTTCGAACAGTTCCACGGCAAGGACGCCGGTGACGTCAAGCTCGGCGGCGATGCGCAACGCTGCGTCCTCAGCGGCGGCAGCAACTTCCAGCGGGATATCCAGCGCGGGTGCGATCACCTCGTCGCAAACACCGTCCACCTGGATGGTGTGGACCACTGGCCAGGCACGGGCCTCACCGTCGGGGGTGCGGGCCACCAGCGCCGAGAGTTCGCGGGTGAACTCGACCTTGGCCTCGGCCAGCAGGGGACTCATGGCGGCAAACCAGTCGGCGGCCTCCGCAGCTTCTTCAGCTGAGGCCACGATCCGGACGCCCTTGCCGTCATAGCCGCCCCGGGGGGTCTTCAATACCACGGGCCAGCCTGTTTCGTCGCCGAAGCGGACCAGCGCGTCAACGTCCGCCACGGACGCCCACGCAGGGTTGGGCAGTTCCAGCCGGTCGATGGCGGCACGCATGACCAGTTTGTCCTGGGCGTGGACCAGGGCGTCCGGTCCGGGCTGGACGTTGACTCCGGCATCCTGCAGGGCGCGGAGGTGGGCCGTCGGCACATGCTCATGGTCGAACGTCATCACATCCAGGCCCTCGGCGAAGTCCAGGAGTGTCTGCAGGTCCTTGTAATCGCCCACCGGAGTGGCGGGTACGGCCGACACTGCGGAAACGTCCTCACCCTCGGCGAGGACCCGGAGTTCAAAGCCGAGTGCTGTAGCGGCAGGGGCCATCATTCGCGCGAGCTGGCCGCCGCCAACCACGCCTATCACTGGGAAAGTCACATGTGCCAGCCTACCGAAGACGGGGCCAATCCTGCTTTTACGGCCCGGCGGGGGAACGGGATTTTCAACAGGACGGTCAAACGCCACCTGCTTCTGCGGGGCCGGCTCCAAGCTTTGGGGGCTAAAATGGATCCTTGGCCGAGTGGCCCACAGTTCGTCGCGGCCATGGAGGGTCATGTTTAGCACACTTGCAGATCGTATCCGGGGGCTCGCCTCACTCTTTTGGCGCGAGGTGGCCAAGTTCGGTGCGGTGGGCGGTGTGGCATTTGTCATCGACAACGGCCTGACCTATTACCTGATGCACGGTCCCATGTCGGACAGCGAGGCGAAGGCACGCTTCGTGGGCGCCACCGTGGCCACGGTCTTCTCGTGGGTGGCAAACCGCTTCTGGACCTTCCGCCACCGCCGCCAGGCCAACGTGCTCCGCGAGTTCGTCATGTTCGTCATTATCAACGGCATCGGCATCGGCATCTCCACCGGCTTCACCGCACTGGCCAAGTATGGGATGGGCATCGACAACAAGAACCTGCTGTTCCTGGCAGGCGTGGCGGGCATCCTGGTTGCCACGGTTGTCCGCTTCTTCGCGTACCGGTTCCTCGTCTTCAACCAGGAACTGGACCAGGAGCCGGAGTTCTCCCACGACCACGAAATCATCGAAGCCCACCCGCACCGCGAGCCGGCACGCACGGCGGAGAGTCCGGCGTCCACATCAGCCGACGGCGGCCCGCAGGCCTAGCTGTACACCTAGCGCTGCGCGGCTGCTAGCTGCCGTGGATGCGTTCGTCGGCACGCAGTTTGTCAGTGAGCGCCACGTCGGGATGGGTGAGCACAACGGAGCCGTCCCGCTGCCAGGCTCCCAGCGCACTGGACAACGCTGATTCCAGCCCCCTGTCAGCGGGGATATGTACCCTGGCGCCCTCCTCATGGTGCATGGCAAAGCCGGTCAGCAGTTCCCGGTGGGGGACCGTCCGCCCTTCATTGGTCCGGAGGGCACATCCTGCCGGATCCGGGTCGGAATGCGGCATGAACACATCGCCGTGGGAACGCACTTCCGAGGCGTAGTCGATCCAGCCTGCAGGGAGTTCGCCGGTCCACCGCATGGCGAGGGCCGGGAGTGCGACGGCGATGACGGCGTCGTGCTGCCCCATGGCCGCGGCGGGATTGTCCGTGGCCAGGAAGTCGGCCGGGCCGCCGTCGAGCACTGTTTCCAGGCCAAGCTGCCATCCCGCCAAGGCCCACACCATGGCTTTCCAGTGCGCCGGAAGGGCAAGCCGCAGCCGCATGCCCGGCTCCGCGTCCAGTTCGTCCTGCAGGAGGTTGCTGGTTTTTGCCACCCAGTTGTCCAAGACCCGTCCGGACAGCTCCACCCGCTCGGAATCGGGGCCGTACCAGGTGAGTCGTGGTGCCGTGGAGTTGCCCGAGCGGAGGGTGCCCATGAGGTCGATCGCGGGGGTTGTCATCATGGGTTCATCCTGCCACTCCCCAATGTCCCGGTCATCCAGCGGTGAGAGGCGATTTCGTCTCCTCGGCAGAAAGTGATGTTAATCACTGTCATTGCTAAGCGTGCTTGCTATTTAGGTGATGACCGGGTATTTTCCCCGCCAGTCGTACCTTTTGAGGCATTTTTCGGCCTCGAACCGCCCGCTGCCGGGCCCGCCACGCCCAAGCCGGCGAAAATCCCGGGCGTGGCGTGCGCAAACTTCTGAACGGAGACTGTCTATTATCCCGGCAACGGCTTGACTCGCCCTAGTTACACACGTGTAATTAGGTAACTAAAGCAATTGCGTAAATACCGGCACACAACCGAGTGTCCACGTATCCAGGCAGTGGCTGAAACATCAGGAGGGTCGCCGTGGGGCAAGCAGAGCGTATCCAGGAAGATGCCGTCGTGGCCGGCCAGGCAACGGCAAAGTACCGTGCGCGGGGGGTGCCGAGCGACTGGTATGTGGATCCCGCGGATCCTGATGCTGCGGAGCGGTATAACAGGAATTCCACCAGCGTCCTCGAGGACCAGGCTACGGCGTTCCTTGCGGCGCATGAAGCCCTCCTGGACGGCGGCGCAGAGCCGGAAGACGACCTTGATCCGCCCATGGAGCTCGCAGCCGCCGGGACGGCCCAGCCGGTATGGATTGGATTCCCGCTCCAGCAGGACTTCGATGACGAAGGTGAACTGGGCTGGCAGACGGACGCTTTGTGTGCCCAGACCGACCCGGAAGCCTTTTTTCCCGAAAAGGGCGGCTCCACCCGCGATGCCAAGAAAGTTTGCGGCGCCTGCAACGTGAGGTCCCAGTGCCTCGAGTACGCGCTGGCCAATGACGAACGGTTCGGCATCTGGGGCGGCCTTTCCGAGCGTGAGCGCCGGCGGCTAAGGAAGCGAGCAATCTAATTCTTCAGGATGTCCATGTCACTGCCGTTGTGGTTGCCCACAACGGCAGTGCCTATCTGCCCAGAACCCTTTCGGCCCTGGCGGCCCAGACGCGCCCGGCTGACCGTGCCGTTGGCGTGGACGCCGGCTCCGGCGACGATTCGTACAGCCTCCTCAGGGAGGCCCTTGGTGACGCCGGGGTTGTCAGCCAACCCCGGGGCAAAGGCGGCATGGGTGCCGCCGTCTCCGCCGCGCTTGCAGCGCTGGTGCCCTTCGACGGAAGCACCGACGGCGCCCGGACGGAGTGGATCTGGCTGCTGCACGACGATGCCGCGCCGGCGCCGGAAGCCCTCGCGGAACTTTTGGGCGCCGTGGAGCGCGCACCCTCGGTCACTGTTGCCGGCTGCAAGCAGCTGGATTGGCATTCGCCGCGCAAACTGATGGATGTGGGCCTTTCCACCAGCAGGTGGGCCGAGCGGCTTACGCTCATCGACGCCGATGAGATGGACCAGGGCCAGTACGACGGCCGCACCGATACCTTCGCCGTGAACTCGGCCGGCATGCTGGTTCGCCGCGACGTCTGGGAACATCTGGGCGGCTTCGACCCCGCACTGCCGGGCAGCGGCGATGACGTGGACTTCTGCTGGCGGAACCGCCTGGCTGGCCACCGCGTGGTAGTGGTTCCCGCGGCCCGGATGTTCCATGTGGCGCACCGGCCCCACGCCCTTGGAAACCCGTCCGCAGCCCGGAAGGCGCAGGTCCACCTGCGCCTGAAGCACAGCCCGCTCTGGATGGTGCCCATCCACGGCATCGGCGCCTTGCTGGGCAGCCTCTTCAAGCTGGTCCTGCGTATCGTGGTCAAAGATCCCGGCCACGGCATCTCCCAGCTTCTTGCCACCTCCGCTGCCCTGGGCCGGCCGCGTGCTGTGGCCAAGGCCCGGCGCGCAGCCAAACGCACGCGGCGCATCCGCCGCTCCGTCATCCGCAAGCTTCAGACACCCCGCCGGGAGGTCTGGAGCCACCGCCGGTCCTTGATGGAGGCGCTGGGATCCGACGGCTCAGCTGCCGACCACCTCGTGCAGGACCCGCTCGCGCACCAGCCAACCGGCGACGCCGCGGACGACTTTGCCGCCCTGGCCACCAGCAAGCGCGGCTGGGTGGGCAACGGTGCCCTGGCCGCCGTCATCATCGCGGCAGTGGCGTCGCTGCTGGCGCTGGCAGGACTGTTCCGTGCCGGCGCCGTAGCCGGCGGTGCCTTGATTCCCGTGTCCGCGGACCTGGGGGACATCTGGCACAACGCCTCCAGCTGGTGGATCAGCCTCGGAGCGGGCCTGCCCGGCCGCGGTGATCCGTTTGGCTATGTCCTGTGGATCATCGGCCTCGCCGGCGGAGGCGATGCCAACGCCGCCATGGCCTGGCTGCTCCTGCTCGGTGCCCCGCTGTCCGGGCTCACCGCGTGGTTCGCAACGGGCGGGGTGACCGAACGCCGCCGGCTCCGCTTCGCGGCGGCAATCTTCTGGGCCGCGGCGCCGGCACTCCAGGCCGCGCTGAACCAGGGCCGGGCCGGCGCCTTGATCGCGCACATCATGCTGCCGCTGGTGGTCCTGGGCCTCCTGCGGGCTACCGGCTCAGCCGTTGGCCATGGCCGTTTCAGCCCCGCTGCGGCACCCGGCGACCTGGCGGGTGAACAGACTCCGGCCAAGGCGGGCATCAACGGGGTGCCGTCGTGGACAGCCGCCGCAGCTGCGGGCCTGGCGCTGGCGGTCACTACCGCGTCGGCGCCGTCCCTGCTCATCCCGGCAACTGTGGTCATCGTGCTGTGCGGCATCGTGCTGGGGCGGCGCGGACGGACAGTCTGGTGGGCACTGCTGCCCAGCGCAGCCCTGTTTGTCCCGTTCGCCCTCTCCACCATCGACCGGCCGCGCGCGCTCCTGGCCGATCCCGGACTCCCACTGGGATTCGACGCCGCGCCGCTGTGGCAGCAGGTCCTGGGCCAGCCCCTGTCATTCGACCCCGCCGGTGGCCTGCGAGGGTTGGCGGCCTTCGCGGGCGGGACGGTGCCGTGGGCCCTGCTGCTGGCCTTGCTCATCGCAGGTCCGGTGCTGATCCTTGCCATTGTGGGACTCTTCAGCCCGGGACGCCGGGCGCGGACTGCCAGATGGTTCTGGACGGGCTCGATCATCGCCCTGGCCGGCGGTTGGCTGGCAGGCCACGTTGCCACCGGCCTGGCAACGGATGTCATGGTGACGCCTTTCCCCGGCCCCGCCGTGTCCGCCGCGTCCTTTGCCCTCCTTGCAGCGGCACTCCTCGGGGCGGAGCAACTGCTGTCCGCTGCGGACGTGGCTTCCGCCGCCGGTGCGAAGACCAGGACGGCAGCCCGTGCCGGCCTGGCGCTGGGCCTGGTGGTACTGCTGGCCGGGCCGCTGGCAGGCATGGCCGCCTGGTCCGCGCAGAACCTGCTGCGCCCGGCCACTGCTGCCGCACCCGCTGCCCGGGCGGTCGCCCCCGATTCAGGTCCGGCTTCAAACCCGGCCACCCCCGGAGACGGGGGAGCGGGAGCGCTCGGCACAACGCGGCTGGTGGACGCCGCTACCGGACGGTCCCTTCCCGCCACCGCCATCGACCGCGGGACCGGACCTGAACAGACGCGCACCCTCCTGCTGAGCACCGGAGACGACGGAAGTTTCAACGCGTCGCTGATGCGCGGGTCCGGGACCACCCTGGACAGCCTCTCGGCCATCGCCTCCGCCCGGAACATCATCGGCGCTCCCGGTGCCGAAGAGGTGCGCGACGACGACGACGTCACCGCAGCTGTCCGGCGCGTCGTGGCCACCATGGTCGCGGGCCAGGGCGTGGATCCCCGGTCCGACCTCGAACAGCTCGGTGTCGGCTTTGTGGTGCTCCGCGCCGCGGACACGGCAGCCCAGCTGACCGCCAGCCGGATGGACGCAGTCCCGGGCCTGGTGGCCGTGGGGCAGACCGACGTCGGCTGGCTGTGGCGGATCAGCCCGCTGAACCAGCGGGGCCTCCAGGCCGCCGACGTGGCGCACCGCGTCCGGATCGTGGACGCCGGCGGGACGGCGACAGCGTTGGTCGCTTCCGGCACTGACAATGTCGACGCAGCTGTCCCTGGCGGGGCGGAAGGCCGGCTGGTGGTACTGGCAGAGCGGGCCGATCCCGGTTGGAGCGCCTGGCTCGACGGGCGGAAGCTGACCTCCACCACCTCCGGCTGGTCGCAGGCCTTCACCCTCCCGGCGTCGGCCGGCCAACTGACGGTCCGCTACGAAAACCCGTGGTCGTTCTGGGCGGCCGCCGGCCAAATCACGGTCATTGGGCTCACCGTCATCCTTGCCATCCCCATGCCGGCCCGGCGGCCGCGGACCGGCCTGTCCCGTGACGAGGGCTCCCTGCGTAAGGAACACCAACATGCATGAGCACAACCCACCGGCTGCCAAGGCCCGGGCTGATGCCGGAACGCCGGACCCCGCCGAACCGGCGCATTCCGGAGAAAAGCCGGCAGCACCGGGGAAGCCCGCTGCCGCCGCCGCTCCTGCCGCACGCACCGGTCCCGGCCAGGGCCGGAAACCGTCCGGCCGCGGGGCCACCCGCCTGCCGGGCGGAAAGGGCCGTGCTGCTTCCGTTGCCGGCGTGGCGGCAGGTGTCCTGATCCTCGCCGGCGGCGGGGCCGTCGTGGCCGCCGGATCGCTGATCCCGGAGCCTGCATCCAGCCGGACGGTGCCGCTGGCCGAAACCGCCGTTCCAGCCGGGGCCAGCCTCGGCGTATGCCCCGGCCCTGCACGGCTGCTGGAGGGCACCGAGGCAGGCACCGATGCCCAGTTCAGGCCCGAGTCTGCCACCGCGGCAACCAAGGTCAGCGCCGCGGTGCTCAGCGCCGGAGGTGTGCTGCCCGGGAGCCGGCTGGCGCACCTGGACGGAACCGCCGCCGTCGAAATTGCCAAGGACCCAGGCCCGGCGCCCAGCGTCGGAGCCCCCCAGGAACTCCTTGCCGGAGTGGTGACGGACCGTGCCGTGGGCCAGGTGAACGTCCTCAGCGCCAACGCCGTGGCCAACCAGAATGCCTCGGCCGCCGGGGCCATGAAGTACACCGCCACCGACGGCGACTTGCAGGGCAGTGCCGCTGCGCCCTGCGGGCAACCCTCGAATGACCAGTGGCTGGCGGGTGCCAGCACCACTGTTGGCCGCACCTCCGTGCTTGCGCTGACCAACGCCTCCAGCACGCCCGCCACCGTAAGCCTGGAACTGTTCGGTGCCGGTGGGCAGGTCCAGGCGCCCGGCAGCCGTGGGCTGCTGGTTGCCCCCGGCACCACACGCAGCGTGGTCCTCGCCGGACTCGCGCCCAACGAGTCCAAGCTCAGCCTTCACGTCCGCAGCGCCGGTGGACCGGTTGCAGCCTCGATCCAGCAAAGCTTCCTGCGCGGCCTCACCCCGGGTGGCGTGGATTACATCAGCCCGGGGACTGCCCCCGCTGTCCGCCAGGTGATGACCGGAGTGGACATCCAGGACCCTGCAGGGCTTGCCGCCCTGACGGCACAGCCCGGCTACCGCGATGCCGGTCCCGCCCTTGAATTGACCGTTCCCGGCGCATCAGATGCCGTGGTGGAGATCAAGCTGTTCGGACGCGACGGCCAGCACGCGCTTCCCACCGGCGGCGTCATCACCGCAAAAGCCGGATCAACCACTGAGGTCTCCCTGGCAGGGGTGCCTGCAGGCCAGTACACGGTTGCCGCCTCATCCGACGTCTCCTTCCTCGCCGCCGCGCGCATGAGCCGCGGCCTCCAGGCGGGACAGCCCTCGGATGTGGCCTGGGCGGCGTCGGCAGTGCGGCTGGGCAGCCAGCACGTGGTTCCCGTCCCCAAGGGCGGCCAACGCCAACTGGTCTTCGGTGCCCTGGACGCCAGGGCCACGATTACCTACGCGCCCATCACGGCCGACGGAAAGGTACGGGCCGCGGCCTCCGCTGACATCGCAGGGGGAACCACAGCCTCCATCAGCATTCCTGCCCAAGCTGAAGGCGCCGACGTCGTCGGCTACGTGGTGTCCGCCTCCGGTGGCGCTGCCTACGGGGCGGTGCTTTTGGGGCAGGACGGCCGGAACGACGTCTCATCCCTGGCCTTCCTGGCTGCCGCTGCGGGCCAGGAAACAGTGCCGGTCACGCTGGGGTACTAGGGCCGGGGATGCCGGCGGCGCCGTCTGCCTGCGGCCCCGCGTCAGTAGCGGCGGCGGTACACGGGATCCAGAGTCTCCGGCGCCACGCCCAGCATTTCCGCGGTGTGTTCCACCACCACGTCGTGGACCAGGTCCTGGAGTTCTTCCACGCTGGAGCACGTCTGCTCCACCACCCGCCGGTACACGGTAATCATGGGTCCGTCCTCACCGGCGGCGGGGGTGTAGGAGCCCATGGGTGGCGTGGATGCATTCGCGGCCAGCTGCTCGAGGTCCGGCGGGATTTCATCCACGCCAAACCGGACGCCGTCGAGGGTCTTGCCCCAGATGTCGTGCAGCCGCTGGGCTGAGTCGAGCACCATGTCGTCAAAGCGGTCGCCGCGCGTGCGGTATCCGGGATGGGTGGGCAGCATTACCTCGCCGCGGAGGCCGCGTCCGTGGCGGTTCCGGCGCCGCCTGGAGAAGCTCCTGCCGGCGGTCTCCGCGCCCGTTGCCACTGGGGCATCCGGGTCAGCCAACCGGACCGAAAAACCTGATTCATGGTTCGATGACTGCATACATCGACTGTAAACCCGGGGGAGGATTTACGCGATACATGCCGCCCGCTCCGGCGGCGCGTCGGCCATGGCCGCAATGCGCGGGTTTTCGGCGGCGAAGGGGTAGTCTGTGATGTCGTGGGAGCTATCCGTCAATGTTCAAGGTCTGCCTGCCGCCAGTCGGCGGTAGCCACCCTGACGTACGTGTACGCGGACTCCACCGCGGTCCTGGGCCCGCTCGCCACCTACGCCGAACCGCACTGCTACGACCTCTGCGAGCAGCACGCCGATTCGCTGACGGTGCCCCGCGGCTGGGAAGTGCTGCGCCTGGCCATGCCGTCCACCCCCCAGCAGCCAGGACCCGATGACCTGCTGGCCCTCGCCAACGCTGTTCGTGACGCCGCCGCCCTGCCCCCGGAGCCGCAGGCGCCCGCCCAGCGGGCACACCACTCCGCCCTGGAAGCTCCGGCCGGTACCGAAGGCGCACGTCGGGGGCACCTGCGCGTCCTTCGGGAACCTTCCTGACGCCCATCTGGCGGTAGGCTGGAAGCTGCACATCTTTTCCGCTACCGGCGCGAGCGCGCCCGCCAGGGAGCATGAACAAATGCCAAAGATCAGCCCCGAGCTGTTGTCCGTCCTGCGTTGCCCCGTGACCGGCTCACCCCTGGTCCAGGAGGGGGAGGAGCTGGTGGCCACCGCCGCCGGGGATACAGGCGCCAGGAACCGGTATGCCATCGAGGACGGGATCCCTTTGCTGCTACCCCCGGAGCTGCTGGCGGCAGCAGCCTCGGCAGGTTCCGACCAGCATGATCCCGCTGCGGCAGGCCACTAGTTCACCTGCGTCCGCACGCACAGAAACAGCAGAACGGGGACTGGACCAGGACCCGGACCAAGCAAAGGACCACCCATGACTTTTGACTACAAAGTTGCCGACATTTCACTGGCGGAAGCCGGCCGGCACCAGATCCGCCTTGCTGAGCATGAAATGCCCGGCCTGATGTCCCTCCGTGAGGAGTTCGGCCCCACCCAGCCGCTCAAGGGCGCCCGGATTGCCGGTTCCCTGCACATGACGGTGCAGACCGCCGTGCTGATCGAGACCCTCACCGCGCTGGGCGCCGAGGTCCGCTGGGCCTCCTGCAACATCTTCTCCACCCAGGACGAAGCGGCCGCAGCCGTGGTGGTGGGCAAGGGCACCGTCGAGGACCCGCAGGGCGTACCGGTGTTCGCCTGGAAGGGCGAGACGCTTGAGGAATACTGGTGGACCGCGGAACAGATCCTCACCTGGCCCGGCGCCGGGACGAACCCCGAGCTTGGTCCCAACATGATCCTGGACGATGGCGGCGACGCCACCATGCTGGTGCACAAGGGCGTGGAGTTCGAAGCCGCCGGCAACGTCCCTTCCGCGGATCCCGAGGATTCGGAGGAATACGGGATCTTCCTCGATGTGCTGCGCCGCTCCCTGGCCGCAGACGCGCAGAAGTGGACCCGCACGGCTGCCACGATCAGGGGTGTCAGCGAGGAAACCACTACCGGCGTCCACCGCCTGTACCAGCTGGCGGACCAGGGCAAGCTGCTCTTCCCGGCCATTAACGTCAACGACTCCGTGACCAAGAGCAAGTTCGACAACAAGTACGGTATCCGCCACTCCCTGCCGGACGGCATCAACCGGGCCACGGATGTGCTCATGGGCGGCAAGGTCGCCGTCGTCTGCGGCTACGGCGACGTCGGCAAGGGTGCCGCGGAAGCGCTGCGTGGGCAGGGCTCGCGCGTCATCGTCACCGAGATCGACCCCATCTGCGCGCTGCAGGCGGCCATGGACGGCTACCAGGTGGCCAAGCTGGAATCCGTCCTGGCAAAGGGCGACATTTTCATCACCACCACCGGCAACAAGGATGTCATCCTGGCCGAGCACATGGCCGGGATGAAGAACAAGGCCATTGTGGGCAACATCGGCCACTTCGACAATGAAATCGACATCGCCGGACTGGCACGCATCCCTGGCGTCAAAAAGGTCGAAATCAAGCCGCAGGTCCACGAATGGGTCTTTGATGAAGGCACGGACGCCGAGCGCTCCATCATCGTCCTGTCCGAAGGACGCCTGCTCAACCTTGGCAACGCCACGGGCCACCCGTCCTTTGTCATGAGCAACTCGTTCGCCAACCAGACCATTGCGCAAATCGAGCTGTGGACCAAGCGGGACCAGCACGAGTATGAGAACAAGGTCTACGTCCTCCCCAAGGTCCTGGACGAAAAGGTGGCCCGGCTGCACCTGGACGCCCTGGGCGTTGAGCTCACCGAACTGAGCAAGGACCAGGCGGAATACCTGGACATCGACGTCGCGGGCCCGTACAAGCCCGAGCACTATCGTTACTGAGCCGTAAGGGCCCGGGTGCGCATCGTGCCCGGGCCCGTTATTTTCTGCACGTAGGATCGAAAACATGGAGCCTGATGTAAAGCCCCGCCGCCGGGGGACTGCCAAGAAAATCGTTGCCGTGGCTGCTGTTTGTATCCTGGCCGCTATGGGCGGGGTTTTCGCCGCTGTCGCGCCGGGCCTTGCCGGCGGACCCCTTGAATCGGAAGCAGGCTCCGCACTGCGGACATCGCGGGGCATCGCTTCACCCGTCGTGCCGCCGGTGAAGCTCGACGCGGCCCCGGTTGACGGGGCCAAGCAGGTGAATCCCGCCGCCCCGGTGTCCCTGAAGGTGGGCAACGGGACCATCCAGCGCGTCACCCTCGCCAGCACCGCCGGGAAGACCATTGACGGCAGCATCGACGCCAGCGGGACATCGTGGTCGGCCACCGCGCCTTTGGAGTTCAACACCGAGTACAGCTACACCTACGTGGTGAAGGACAGTGCGGGACGCGAAACCAGCACCACCCAGTCCTTTAACACCGTCTCCAGTTCGCATGAGGCGGACGCGGCCATCTACCCGCTGAACGGCATGAAGGTCGGCGTCGGCCAGCCCCTGCAGATCATCTTCAGCGAGCCCGTGACCAACCGTGCCGCCGTGGAAAAGGCCATCAAGATCACCAGCACGGCAGGACAGACCGGTGCATTCCACTGGTACAGCGACACCATGGTCCGGTACCGCCCCGAGAACTTCTGGGCGGCGAACTCCACCATCACCATGGACATGCAACTCTTCGGCGTTGACCTTGGGAACGGCCAGATCGCCAACTTCAACAAGAAGGTGAACGTCAACATCGGGGACAAGAAGGTGGCCATCGCCGACGCCACGGCCCACACCTTCACGCTGAGCATCAACGACCAGCCTGTTAAGACCCTGCCCGTCAGCATGGGGGACAAGCGTTTCCCGTCCGCCAAGGGATATGCGGTGCTGATGGAGAAAAACCGGTTCGACCACTTCAGGGCGGCAAGCATCGGCCTGAAGCCTGACGATCCCGCCTACTATGGCGAGGCCGACGTCGAATACACCATCCGGCTCACCCTCAGCGGCGCCTACATCCACCAGGCACTTGAGTCCGCCTATCCGTACATTGGCAATACCAACGTGTCCCACGGCTGCATCGGGTTCCTGCCGGACGGGGCAGCCTGGGTGTTCGACAACATGGGGACCGGTGACGTAGTACAGATCATCAACACCGAAGGTGACTACGCGGCGAACACTGACGGGTTTGGCGACTGGAACATTCCGTGGAGCGAGTACGACAACTAGGTCAGTTGCCGAACGGCAGGCGCTGCAGCCGTCGGCCCGTCTCCGTGTTCCGCTGCCGTGACTGCGACAGCCTGGTGAACTCCCTGTTCCGGCGCTCAGCCACGACGGCGGCCAGATAGTCTTCGGGGCGGGTTCCCGGCGGCGGGGCCGGGGCCACGTGTACAGACAGCTCCTCGGCGACCGCCTGTGCCATGCCTGCCCTGGACAGCGGAGCCATCCGGTCCGCCTGGCGGAGGAACTGGGCTGCCCGGCGCGCCGTGGCGTCAGGGATACGTCCGATGTCCGCCGCGGCAGCCCACGGTTGCAGGTAGGGTGGAACGAATACCCGGAGGGCCGCTTCGGCAGGAACCCGGCTGCGCACAGCGTACGTGCCAGCGAGCAGGTCTCCGAGCCGCCTGGATTTGTCGTTGAAGAGCGCCACGGCGAGGGCAAGACCTCCGAACGTCAGGTAGATCTCGAGGAATCCGGTCAGTCCGCGGATCACGGCGTGCCGGAAGCGGATGGCGCCGCCGTCCTCGCGCACCACCCGAAGGCCTGTGGCCAGTTTGCCGAGCGACCGGCCCCGGCTCAGTGTTTCCACCGCCACCGGCACTACCACCAGGCAGAATACGACGGCGGACAGGCCAAGGGCCCGCGCAGCGGCACCGTCCAGGTCAGCACCGGCGGCGGACAGGCCAAGCATGATCAGCACGAGCAGGACCACGTGCAGGACGACGTCGATGACCAGGCCCAGGGCCCGGGCAGCAAAGCCCGCGGGCCGCAGCTCGAGTACTACTGCCTCGCCGGTGATGATCTGGCTCACCCTGCGTCCCCGCCCTTCGCAGCTGCTGGTATGGACCGTCCGATGGTGCGGACGGTCAAAGTCTAATGCCGGGCGCTAGGCTGTAGCCGTGGACATGGATGCCTTCGCCGCCGTTAATGCGGACAAGTGGGCGCGGCTGCAGGAGCTCGCGGGCAAAGGCAGGCTCACCGGCGCCGAGCCTGACGAATTGCTGGCGCTGTACCAGTCAACGTCCGGCCACCTGTCACTGGTCCGGTCCGTTGCCCCGGAGAGCGGGTTGTCCGCTTCCCTCTCGGCCACGCTCGCCCAGGCCAGGACCCGCTTTACCGGCGCACGCTCCAACCTCATGGCCGACCTCGCCAGGTTTTTCGTGGTCGCACTGCCCGCGGCGCTGTACCGGCTGACCTGGCTTACCCTGGCGTGCGGAACAGCTTTCGTCCTCGTCGCTGCTGCGTACGCGGCGTGGATCGGAACATCGCCCGAAGCGCTCAGGGCCGTGGCGTCGGAGACCGCTGCCGCCCAGTACGTGGAGCAGGACTTCATCAACTACTACTCAGAGAACCCTGCAGCATCCTTCGCCGGAGCCGTATGGACCAACAACGCGTGGATCAGTGCGCAGGCGGTGGCCCTGGGGATCACCGGGGTCTGGGTGCCCATGATCCTCTTCAGCAATGCCCAGGGAATGGGCATCGCCGCCGGAATCTTCGCTGCCGCCGGCAAATCCGACGTCTTTTTCAGCTACATCCTGCCTCACGGGCTGATGGAACTGACTGCCGTCTTTGTTGCCTCCGCCGCGGGACTGCGGATCTTCTGGGCCATGGTCTCGCCGGGGCCGCGGACCCGGGGACGGGCGGTGGCGGAAGAAGGGCGGTCGCTGGTCACGGTGGCCCTGGGACTGGTCCTCGTACTGTTCATCTCGGGGCTCGTGGAAGGGTTTGTCACTCCCAGTCCGCTGCCTGCCTGGGCGCGGATCAGCATCGGCGCGGCAGTCCTCGCTGCGTATTGGACTTACGCCGTGGTCTGGGGCAGGCGGGCTTTCCTCGCCGGGGAACGCGGGGACCTCCGCCGGGAAGATGCCGGGTACGCGGAAATCGCTGCCTGAATCGTTGTAATCCTGCCGGGGTGGTTCCTCGCCCAGCGGAAGTCCGTGACGGTAGGCTCGACAGCAGAATCAATCGCACCGGCGGCATGGGGCCGGTGCGGAACCCAACGGAAGTGACGCTGCTGTGAATGACGAAACACCGGTCCGCGCCAAAAGCGCTGCGCCGCAGCCGGAACCTTTGCTGGATACGTCCCGGGATTCCGACGAGCCCGCGTTCTCCTGGCTGACGCCCACTGACGCCCACAAGGCCGACGCCGACAAGGCCGACGCCGACAAGGCCGACGGCGACAGGACCGACGGCGACAGGACCGGCGGGGAGGAACCCGGCGACAAGACCGGCGGGGGAGCATCCCACGGGAAGCGGCCCGACCGGGAAGAACCCACGGCAGCGGGCAAGACTGTCCAGCCCGAAAGCCGTGCCCACCGCAAGGCTGCGGAAGCCGCAGTCGAATCCTCCGCCCCTGGAAGCCACGCTGCCGGTCCGTCGGCTGCCGGCCGTCCTGCCGCCGGCCCGTCAACGGCCGCCACTTCCGCAGATGGGCCCGCGGGCAGCACTGCCTCGCCGGTCTTCAAGGAGCCCCTCCCCACCTCAGCGCTGCACGTCCGTCCCCCTGCGGAGGAAGTGGAGCGCCGCAATGCCCAGCGGGAAAGCGCTGCGAACGCCAAGCCCGTGGCGCCGCGCGTCCTGCAGGTCGTGCTGGCCATCATCTACCCGTTCATCCTCCTGATCCTTGCCGTCCGGGCAGTGACCACCCCGCTCTTCCTCTGGGTGGAGTACAACCGCCCCGGTTTCCCGGGCGACGGCTACGGCTTCAGCACCGATGACAGGATGACGTACGGCTCCTACGCCGTGGACTACCTCATCAACTGGTCGGGCCCCAGGTATCTGGGCGATCTGGTGCAGCGCGGCGGCGAAAAACTCTTCAAGGACGGCGAAGTCAGCCACATGGCGGACGTCAAGGCGGTCATCCTCTCCACCTTTGGCGCCGGTGCGCTGCTGCTCCTCCTGGCGCTGATCGCAATCCTTTACCTGCGCAGGCGCAGCACCGGCGGAGTCCGGCGCGGCCTCTTCGCCGGCTCCATCATCACGCTGGTCCTGATCCTGGGCCTGGGCACCCTGGCGGCGCTGGGCTGGCAGCAGTTCTTCACCGAATTCCACCGCGTCTTCTTCGCCAACGGGTCCTGGACGTTCAGCCTGGACGACACCCTGATCAGGCTGTTCCCCAGCCAGTTCTGGATTGACGCCGGCATCGCCATCGCCGGCCTGGTGCTCCTGGCATCCATCGTGACCCTGGTGCTCACGTGGCCCACCCGCCGCCGCCGCGGTTTGGCAACGGAGGACAAGCAGGTAAGCCCGGACCAGGAAAAGATGGATCAGCCGTAAATTTTGGCGATCTCCGCCTGGAACTCCTTGACGACGGCGGCCCGCTTGAGTTTCAGGGAAGGCGTCAGGTGCCCGGACTCCACGCTGAATTCAGCGTCCAGCAGCCTGAAAGTCCGCACCGACTCGGCTTGGGACACCATCTGGTTGGCAAGGTCCACTGCTTCCTGAAGGGCAGCCAGGACCTTGGGGTCGTCCGCGGCTTCCCGAAGGGGGAGGGGACGCATGCCACGCTCAGACCGCCAATTGGCCACGCCTTCCGGGTCCAGGGTCAGCAGGGCTGAGACGAAAGGCTTGCCGTCGCCCACCACCACGGCATGGCCCACCAGTTGGTGGCTACGGATCTTCTCCTCCAGCGGCCCCGGCGCCACATTCTTGCCGCCGGCCGTGACCAGCAGGTCCTTCTTCCGGCCCGTGACGGTGAGGAAACCGTCCTTGTCCAGGACGCCAAGGTCACCGGTACGGAAGAAGCCGTCCACGAACGCCTCCGCGTTCGCCGCGGGGTTGGCGTGGTAGCCCCTGAACACCCCGATCCCCTTGACCAGGATTTCGCCGTCCTCGGCAACGCGGATGGTGGTGCCTGGGATGGGTATGCCCACTGTACCCACCTTGGTGCGGGACGGGGTGTTGGCCGTGCAGGGCGCCGTGGTCTCGGTCAGGCCATAACCTTCCAGGACGGGAATTCCCACGCCCCGGAAGAAGTGCGCGTCCTCTGACGCCAGGGGACTGGCCCCGGAGACGGTGTATCCCACCTCTCCGCCCAGCGCCTGGCGCAGGCGCGGATAGACCAGGCGGTCGTACACCGAATGCCGGACCCGGCTGAGCAGGCCGGGGCCCGGACCTTCGCCCTGGTTCTGGCGGTCCTGCGCCCGGGAGTATTCGATGGCGGCTGCCGCTGCGGCATCGAACAGCCTCCCCTTGCCTGCCACGGCAGCCTTGTGCGCTGCAGTCGCCCGGACCTTTTCGAAGATGCGCGGCACCACCAGCAGGAAGGTGGGCCGGAACGTTCCGAGGTCCTCGAGCAGTTGCGCCGCGCCCGGGGTGTGCCCCAGGGTGGCTCCCGCGGCCAGGCAGACCACCTGGACCGCCCGGGCCAGCACATGGGCAAGCGGGAGGAACATCAAGGTGCGGGCCTGGTCCTTTTGCAGGACTTCGGGGAGGAAAGCGACGATGTTCCTGGCCACCAGCGCGAAGTTCCCGTGCGTGATCTCGCACCCCTTGGGTTGGCCTGTGGTCCCCGACGTGTATACCAGCGAGGCGAGATCGGCCAACCCTGCGCGGCTTCGCTGCCGCTCCAGCTCGGCATCGCTGACGCCCGTGCCCGCAGCGGCGAGGCTGGCGAGGTCCGGGGCCTCGCCGTCGTAATCCATCCTTACGACGTTGACCAAGCGGTCCCTGAGCTCGGCCGAACCGGCCACCACGCCGCTGACCAGCCGCACGGTGGCGCGGTCGCCCGCGAAGACGCGGCGGACCCCCGCGTCCTGGATGATCCACTGCACCTGGCTGGCGGAGGACGTTTCATAGATAGGTACGGTGACGCCGCCGGCGAACCAGATGGCAAAGTCCACCAGCGTCCACTCGTAGGAAGTGCGGGACATCACCGCCACGGTATCGCCGGGTTCCAAGCCGCCGGCGATCAGGCCCTTTGCCAACGCGCTGACGTCCTGCAGGAACTTTTGCGCGGAAACATCCACCCAGCCATTGGGCCCCTTCCGCCGGTACAGCGCGTGGGCCGGGCTGGCGGCGTGCTGCTCCAGCAGCAGGTCAGTCACGTTGCTGTTGGCGTCAAGCTCAACCAGCAGTTCCGTGCTCGCTTCTCTCACAGCAGGTCTCCGTTTCCGCTGCCACGCCGCGGCAGCGGCTCCTTCAGGTCTCCCTTGCCATCCTGCCCTAGATCCAGGATGGCATCCACATCCGCACCTTCCAGTCGACGTAGGGGAACACTTCGGCCGTCCAGATCGGGTAGAAAAACGCCGACAGCAGCACTGCCGCAGCAAGGAACAGGGCCACCAGGTACACCCCGGAGCGGCGCCGCCAGGGCGGGTCCGTGGACCTGCCCAGGACCAGCCCCAGGCAGTACACCAGGGCCAGGACAAGGAACGGTTCAAAGGACACGGCGTAGAAGTAGAACATGGTCCGCTCGGGGTACATGAACCACGGCAGGTAGCCCGCAGCGACGCCGGCCAGCACGGCCCCGGCGCGCCAGTCCCGGCGTCCCGCCCACCAGAACAGCAGGACCACCAGTGCGATGGCCGCCGGCCACCAGACCAGCGGGTTCCCGACCGACAGGATGGCGGAGGTGCACTTCTCCACGTCACAGCCCGGGGTGCCCTGGGGCGGGGATTCGTAGAAGAACGACGTGGGCCGTCCCATCACCAGCCAGCTCCAGGCGCTGGCCTGGTAGGGGTGCTCCGAACTCAGGCCCTGATGGAAGTTGTACGCTTCCAGGTGGTAGTGGACGAGGGACCGGACGGAGTCGGGGAGCCATCCCCATTCTGCCGACGGGTTGCTTTCCGCCCAATGGCGGAAGTAGGCGTTGTCCGACAGGAACCAGCCTGTCCAGGTAGCGGAGTAGACGATCCCTCCGACCGGGACCATGCCCATGAAGGCGGGGATACCGTCCCGGATGACGCCGCCGCTGATCCAGCCGCGGATGCCTGCCACCCGCCTGGCGTTGAGGTCCCACAGCACCGTGAGGATGCCGAACCCGGCCAGGAAGAACAGCCCCGACCATTTGGTTCCCACTGCCAGGCCCAGGCAGACGCCCGCGGCAACCCGCCACCAGCGCATGCCCAGCCATGGTCCGGACAGCAGCGCACCGGCCGGGGGCTGTCCGCCGTTCGCGGCGGCGATGCGTGCCAGCCGGGCGGCCAGGCGGCGGCGTCCGTCGTCGCGGTCCATCAGCAGGGCGCCGAAGGCGGCGAGGATCCAGAACGTGAGGAAGATGTCCAGCAGCGACGTGCGGGACATCACCAGGTGGTGGCCGTCGACGGCGAGGAGCAGCCCGGCGGCGCCCGCCAACGGAAGGGAGCGGAACAGCTTCAAGGCGATCAGGGAGACCAGCAGCACGGTGAGGGTGCCCGTGAGTGCCGCCGCAAAGCGCCAGCCAAACGGATTTTCCGGTCCGAACAGCCACATGCCCGCCGCGATCATCCATTTGCCCACCGGGGGATGGACCACATATTCCGGGGTGTTCAGCAGGACGTCCGGATTCCCGGCGTTGAAGGAATCATTGGCTTTGTCCGGCCAGCTGCGTTCGTAGCCGCTGATGAGGTAGGAGTACGCGTCCTTGACGTAGTACGTCTCGTCGAAAACAAGCTTGTGCGGTACTTCGAGGCGGATGAACCGGAGGAGGCCGCCGATAACTGCGGTGAAGGCCGGGACCAGGATGAACCAGAGCCGGAGCGACGGCGGATATTCCCGCCAGGACGTGCCGGTCCCGATGAGCCTCGCCTTCAGCGCCTCGACGGTGAAGGCCTCGTTTGGCCGGCTGATCCACGGCCGGTCCGCCTTCGCGGGTTCCACCGCAGTGGCGCCGGTACCGGTGGGGGATGCCGCCGGGCTGGGTTTCCCGGCCCCGGCGGGCCGCGTCGAGGTCTGCGTCACGAGCCCCATGCTACCTTTTGCGGCTGGAAGACCCGGCAGCAGTAGGCTTGGTGGGTGGACCCGAACCCCAGCCCCCTTCCCGAGCCCGCCCCTTCGACGGCGGGACGGATCGTCCTTGCCGCCACTCCGATCGGGAACACCGGCGATGCCTCCGCCCGGCTGGTGGAACTGCTGGGCACCGCGGACATCGTGGCGGCAGAGGACACCCGGCGGCTGCACCGCCTGGTCCAAAGCCTGGGTGTTGCCGTTGCGGGGCGCGTTATCAGCTATCACGAGCACAATGAGGCCACCCGGACGGCCGAGCTCCTGGACCAGGTCCGTGCAGGCAGCACGCTTCTGATGGTCACCGACGCCGGGATGCCTGCGGTGTCAGACCCCGGTTTCCGGCTGGTGGAGGGGGCCATCGCCGCGGGACTTCCGGTTACCGCTGTCCCCGGGCCGTCCGCGGTCCTCACGGCACTGGCACTGTCCGGCCTGCCCACTGACCGGTTCTGCTTTGAAGGATTCCTGCCCCGCAAGGCCGGTGAGAGGGCCTCGCGCCTCGCGGACCTTGCGGGGGAGCGGCGCACCATGGTGTTCTTCGAGGCACCGCACCGGCTTGAAGCCATGCTGCGGGCCCTGCGGGAGAGGTTCGGCCCGGACCGGCCCATCGCAGTGTGCCGCGAACTGACCAAAACGTATGAGGAAGTCATCCGCGGCACCGTGGGCGAACTCCTGCAGTGGGCTGAGGACAACGAGGTCCGCGGCGAGATTGCCGTAGTGCTTGGCGGCGCGCCCGAACAGGCGGCCGGCACGCCGGAGGACCACGTTGCGGCCGTCAATGAACTGGTGGCCCAGGGCATCCGGCTGAAGGAGGCCGTAGCCGCCGTCGCCGAAGATGTCCGGGTCAGCAAGCGGGAGCTCTATTCAGCGGTCCTCGCCGCGCGGTAGCCTGCCTCCCAAGCCGCTCCCCACGCCACGCTGCTGCGCTGTGCAGCTGCACAGCGCAGCAGCGATTCCGCAGTGCGCCGCGGCGTAGACCATGGGTGTCGCCGGCAGTAGTCTGGCTGTTAATCAGCCCCATGATCCCGGTCACTCCGGCCGCGGCGACGGGCTGCCACAACCCTACCGACGAGGGAGTCATCGTGACTGTCACTGCACAGCCGGCCGTTACCGCCGAGCGCGAAACCCGGCTTTTGGCCTCCGTTCCCACTGGGCTGCTCATCAACGGCGAGTGGCGCGACGCCGCGTCCGGCAAGACGTTCGACGTCGAGGATCCCGCCACCGGGAAGGTGCTGCTGAGCATCGCCGACGCCGGCCCCGAGGATGGTGCGGCGGCCCTCGACGCTGCCGCGGCAGCCCAGGAGTCCTGGGCGAAAGTACCGCCCCGCGAACGGGGTGAAATCCTCCGCAGGGCCTTCGACCTGGTGACCGAGCGGGCAGAAGACTTCGCCCTCCTGATGACCCTGGAAATGGGCAAACCGCTGGCCGAAGCCCGCGGCGAAGTGACCTACGGCGCCGAGTTCCTGCGCTGGTTCTCCGAAGAAGCAGTACGTGCCTTCGGCCGCTACTCCGTGTCCCCGGATGGCAAATCCCGCCTCCTGGTGACCAAGAAGCCGGTTGGCCCGTGCCTGCTGATCACCCCGTGGAACTTCCCGCTTGCCATGGCCACCCGCAAGATCGCGCCCGCCGTCGCTGCCGGCTGCACCATGGTGCTGAAGTCCGCAAACCTCACGCCGCTGACGTCCCAGCTGTTCGCCGCCGTCATGCAGGAGGCCGGACTGCCCGCCGGTGTCCTCAACGTCATCCCCACCTCCACGGCGGGGGCCACTACGGGACCGCTGATCAAGGATTCCCGCCTCCGCAAGCTGTCCTTCACCGGTTCCACCGAGGTGGGCCGCCGCCTGCTGGCCGATGCCTCCGAAAACGTGCTGCGCACCTCCATGGAGCTGGGCGGCAATGCCCCGTTCCTGGTCTTCGAGGACGCCGACCTGGATGCTGCCGTCACCGGCGCCATGGCGGCCAAGCTGCGGAACATGGGCGAGGCCTGCACTGCTGCCAACCGGTTCATCGTCCACGAGTCGGTGGCCGGTGAGTTCGTGGAGAAGTTCGCCGCGAAGATGAAGGAGATGACCACCGCCCGCGGCACCGAACCCGAATCAAAGGTGGGCCCGCTGATCGATGGCAAGAGCCGGGACAAGGTGCACGAGCTGGTGTCCGACGCGCTCGCCTCCGGTGCCAAAGCAGTCCTGGGCGGTGCTCCCGTGGAGGGGCCGGGCTACTTCTACCAGCCCACCATCCTGTCCGGCGTCTCCGAGGGGACCCGCATCCTGTCCGAGGAAATCTTCGGACCCGTGGCCCCGATCATCACCTTCAGCAGCGAGGACGAGGCCGTCCGGCTGGCCAACAACACCGAATACGGGCTGGTGGCCTACGTCTTCACCAAGGACATCAACCGCGGTATCCGGATGGGCGAACGCCTGGAAACCGGCATGCTTGGGCTGAACGCCGGCGTCATCTCCAACGCTGCAGCACCGTTCGGCGGGGTGAAGCAGTCGGGCCTGGGCCGCGAAGGCGGCCTCGAAGGCATCGAGGAGTACCTCTACACGCAGTACATCGGCATCGCCGACCCCTACGCGGGCTAGCCCGGCGCCTCTCCAACCGCATGTGCCGGCCGGGAACTTTCCCGGCCGGCACTGTGCGTTCAGCCCCCGCCGGCCCTCCTGCCGACGTCGTCCGGCGCCCGCCTGAAGCGCGCCCCGGTGTGCGGCAGCCGGCGGATGGCGCGGCCGGCTGCGCTGAACGGCATCCTGAGCAGCTGGCCCAGCCGGCGGGTGACCGACGGCGGGAGCCACGAAGCAGCCCATCGCCGGGGCAGGGGAGCATTGGCCTGCAGGGACGCCTCCACTGCGGCGATACCGGCCGCGAGGTCCCTGACACCCGCACCCGCGGAACCGCCGGCGCCGGGACGGCCGTACCTGTGGTGCTCGAAGGCAGAGGTGAGGGACGCCACCGCCTCGTGGGCGTCCCGGTCCATACCGTCGGGCTCGCCCAGCAGCGTGCCGCGGAACCGGGCCGCATAGGCCCTCGGGGTTTCGTTGTCCCCGGCAGGCAGCCTGTAGTCGGTGCCGAGGTCCCTGAGCTCGCTCCAAGCCAGCGGGACGGCCAGCTCCGGGCGCTTTGGGCGCAGCCGCCGAGACCGGGTGCCGGTGCGGACCATGCGCGGGGCGGTGGCCAGGAGGACCAGGCCCACCGCTCCTGCCGTCCCGAGGAGCCAGGGCATCAACTGCACGCCGTCGCTGGAGCCGCTGCCGCCGGCACCTGGGACGGCCAGTGCCGTTGCGCTGGCCGAAGGTGATGGTACCGGGGCGGTATCGGGAATGAGCCCGTCGTTGTTGTCCAAAGACTCCGCAACGGATGGTGCTGATGCGTCGGAGGCATAGTCGGGAACCACTCCCCGGGAAGGCGTCGGTTCGAACGACACCCAGCCCAGGCCCTGGAAGTACAGTTCCGGCCAGGCGTGGGCGTCGCGGGCATCCGCCTCGTACTCCGGGAGGGCACCCTGGCCAGCCAGCGTTATCGTCGCCCCGGTCAACCGTCCAGGAGCGTACCCCACGGCGATCCTGCTCGGGATTCCCTCCAGCCGTGCCATGACTGCCATGGCGGAGGCGTAATGGATGCAGTAGCCGCTCTTTTGCTGCAGGAAGTCGGCCAGGACAGAAAGCCCGTTGCCGTCGTAGCCGCCCTGCACCGGTGACTGCAGCGAGTAGGTGAACTCGGACGACCGCAGGTACTTCTGGATGGCCATGGCTTTCTGGTACGGCGTGCCGGCGGCTCCGGCCACCGTCTGCGCAGTGGTTTTCACGATGTCCGGCACATTGCCGGGGACCCTGGTGAAAACGTCGGGAATGCCGCGTGCCGGAGCGGAGGACTGGGCCAGCAGGGCTGCGGTGAGCTTGGGCACCGCAGAGGTCACCAGGTATTCCTGCCGCCGGGTGGTGGTGTCCGTACCCTTGATGCTCAGCGTGGCCGGATCCCAGGTCCACTGCCCGCCCAGGCCACTCACGGTTTCAGGTGCATAGGGGACCGGCAGGTAGGGGCTGGTGAAGGAACCGGCGTCGATGGCTGTGACCAGGCGCACCTGCTCGTCCGTGAGGACCGGATAGCCGGGGTCGATCCGGCCGTCCAGCGGCACCCTGGAGCCGGTCCGGTCGTCCGGGCCCCAGGAGTCGCCGTCGAAACTGTCCACCGTGACCGAGCGCAGGTAGAGGGGTGCAGGCGAGTTGGTGGCGTACGTGATCCTGCCGCTTCCGTCAGGGGTGCGCAGGCTGCTGCCCAGGGTGATCATCGGGTTCAGGCCGGTGGAGCCGCCCCACGGGTTCAGCCGTGAACCCTGGGGGAAAGTGCCGCGGTCGAAGCCAGGGATGGCCAGCGGCAGTACCAAGGTGGCCGCCAGGGCCACGGCGCCGGTCAGCGCGGCCCGCCGCATCAGTCCGGGGCTGCCGGCAGAACCGCCTTGCAGCCTGCCGTCCGGGGCAAACCACTGGCTGCAGGCGAGGATCAGCAGGTATCCCGCCGCGGTGGCAACGAAACTCCACACGCCCACGCTCTGGGGTTTGATCATGGCCGGGACCACCAGCAGGGCCAGCAGCCCGATGCCGGAGGCAGCCGGCATCCCCAAGGGCACCGCCAGGGCATCGACCAGGATGACAGCCAGGCCGAGTACGGCGCAGACCACCATGACGATTCCAGCGTTGGGCGCCACGGGCGCTGTCTCCGCCAGGACGGTCTCGCTGGCGCGCCGCATCAACCGGTCCAGCTCAGGCAAGGTGGCGCCGGTGGGGACGACCCAAAGGAAGCTGGAACTGCGGAAGAACGTCAGTGTCAGGACGCCGCCCAGTGCCACGAACCCTGCGGCCGTGACCAGCAGGGGCTGGGCACGGAGGGTACGGAGTGCTGCCAGCGTGAAGCCAACCGCCACCACCGTGGTCATGGCGGGCCAGTACCAGTTCCAGCCGCGAAGGACGCCGTTCAGGGACAGGGCGGCCCCGCAGGCCGCCACGGCGATTGCTGCCGCCATGGCCCAGGGATAGGCTCCCATTCCCGTGCGGCCCGCCGGGATCTGCGGCTTATGCTCCGCCTGGTGTTCCGCACCCGCTGGCCGGGCCGGTGCCATCGTCATTTGGCCACCCCCGCTCCCCGGCGGACCTCCGCTGCCGGCGCCACCGGCAGGGCGGGGTCCTGCTCGAACTGGCCCCACACGGCCGCAAGCCGGGACTTCGGCGCAGCTGCCACCGCCCGCCAGCCGCCCTGCCGCAGCACGTCCAGGACGTCCTGGAATTCCGCGGGCCGTTCCACAGCAAGGAGGGCGAACGCATCGGTGCCATACGCTGCCGCCGGTGCCAGTGCCGCTGCTTCCTCCCCGGTAATCCGACCAAGCACGGCGATCAGCGGCCCCCGCATCCGGTGCGCGGACAACTTGTCCATCAACTGGTCGTCAAACGCCGGCGGACCATGGTCGGTTCCAGCATGTGTCCGCGCACCCCCAGCGGCCCGGTGTTCGGTGTTCCTGCCGGTGATGTCCAGGAGCGTGCCGTCCCGCCACGGGTGGAACGTTCCGGAGAGGTGGATTGCAGCCAGGCTCTCGGCGATCGATTGCAGGCCAGACGGGCCGCTGTACTCTTCCGCCGCTGGTTCCGGGGAGGAGGGGGAGTGCAGGAACGCCGGGTGGCCGCCGGTATCCAGCAGGCGCAGGGAGTAGTTGCGTTCAGCCAGGTGTGTACTGACGGACATCGCGGCAACAACGGACCACTCGAAGGTGTCGCTTGTTGAGGGTGCATGGCCATCGAGGCCGGGCAGCCCCGGCATGGATGTTCCGGGCCTTCCGCCAAACGAGCCGGAACGGTGGTCCAGGATGATGGTCGCTTCCGGGGTAGTGACCGATTCCTCCTGCCGGACCATCAGCTCCCCGTGCCTGGCCGTCGCGGCCCAATGGACCCGCCGCATGGGATCCCCGTGGCGGTATTCACGCGTCATCACGTCGTCATCGCTGGGGTTCGCCCGCACCCGGGTGGCCGTGACGCCGTCATTGCCGCGCGCTCCCGCCAGCCCGGTGGAAGGCAGGACGATGGCGGCGGGCGTCACGGTGAGGACGTCGCCGTCGTCAATGGCCCGCCGGTGCAGGGAGAGACCGAACGGGTCGGTGAACTCGGCCGTCACCGGCCCAATCCTGAACTGCCCGCGGTACCTGGAGGTGAGGTGGTATTCGTAGCGGCTGGTGCCGCCGGAGGCGGAACGGGACGGGAACCGGAAGGCAGGCGCCTGGCCGAACTGCGCCGGCAGCCGCTCCTCCATGACCACCCGCCCGGTGCCCGGGCCGGTCCTGGCCACCGCAAGGTTGACCGCTGCCGGTGCCGACGTTTCCAGCGGCGAAGGGCTGAATTCGCGGTAGACCCGGAAGCGTGGCTTTACCAACCGCACGCCGGCCAGTGAGACAAGCGGAAGCACCAGCAGCAGCAGGGCCAGCGTCAGGAGGTCACGGCGGCCCATGACCTGGGCCGCGGCCAGCGTAAAGGCACCCGCCGCCAGCATGCCCCATCCGCGCCTGGTGAACAGGTGCCGGGGGAGCTTGTCCAGGAGGGCCATGGTTCGTGCCCCTAGCGGTTCCTGCTGCCTGCGGCGGCTGCGGCCCGGTTGGGCTGTCCGGGGGCGGCCTGGGGCACGGGCAGCCGGGACAGGATGCCGCGCAGGACGCTGTGCGGGGTCTCGCCGGCGCCGGCAGCCTTCCGGTCAAGGATGATGCGGTGTGCCAGGACGGCTTCTGCCACGTCACCTACATCGTCCGGAAGGACAAAATCGCGTCCGTCCAGGGCCGCCGTGGCCTTGGCGGCGCGCAGCAACTGCAGCATGGACCGGGGGCTCGCACCCAACCGCAGCAGCGGGCTTTCCCTCGTTGCCCGGCCGACCGACACCGTGTATTCCTTTACCGGACCGGAGACGTAGACCTGCTGGACCGTGGCGATCATCGCGGCGACATCGGAGGCAGTGACGACGGGCGAGACGTTGGCCAGCGGCGAGACCGCCTGGTGGGTTTCCAGCATCTCGATCTCCGCGTCCTTGTCCGGGTAGCCCATGGAAATCCGGGCCATGAAACGGTCCCGCTGTGCTTCCGGCAGCGGGTACGTCCCCTCCATCTCGATGGGGTTCTGGGTGGCCACCACCATGAACGGCTCGTCGAGTTTGTAGGACGTCCCGTCCACCGTGACCTGGTGCTCCTCCATGCATTCCAGGAGGGCCGACTGGGTCTTGGCGGATGCGCGGTTGATCTCGTCGCCGATGACGATGTTGGCGAAGACGGCGCCGGGCCGGAACTCGAAGAGCCTGGAGGCCTGGTTGTAGATGGACACCCCTGTCACGTCGGAAGGCAGCAGGTCGGGGGTGAACTGGATGCGGTTGACCGTGCAGTCGATGGTACGTGCGAGGGTTTTAGCCAGCAGGGTTTTTCCGACGCCGGGCACGTCCTCCACCAACAGGTGGCCCTGCGCCAGAAGGACGGTGAGCGCCAGCTTGGCGGCATCCGACTTGCCGTCGATGACGGTATTGACAGTGGTGAGGATGCGCTGCGCGGCGGCGTGGAAGGCGCCTGAGTCCATGGCTGCCGGCCGGTGGCCGTTCAGGTGGCTCACTGAATCGGCGACGCCGGCCAGGTTGAGGCTGGGTGCGCCTGCATTGTTGGCAGTGCGTCGGTGGGGTTCCATCGGCAACCTTTCAGCCCGGGTTTCACCTGGACGTGACAGCAAGCCTGCCTTCGCCCCTCGGTGGGCGTGCGCATGTGTCCGTTCCAGACTACTAACACAACTGCCATGCCTGACAGAGAGTTCCGGCAAATATGGGGGAGCCTCGGGCCGTTAGGCTGACTGGATGTGCAATTCGTCGATTCCCGCTGCCTACCGGGAGCCTGGGGCAGGCTCCGCACCGGATCCGGAAGCCGGGCGCCGGAGGGACTTTCCGCCCGCGCCGGAGCCCTTGCCCGTCCCCGTCATGGACAACCACACCCACCTGGACTTCCCGGACGGAGAGGCCCCTGTGGGGATAAGGGCCGCGCTCGATGCGGCAGCGGCCGTGGGCGTGCAGGGTGCCGTGCAGGTGGGCTGTGACCTGGAGTCCTCGCGGTTCACGGTGCAGGCGGTGGACCAGGATGAACGGCTCCTGGGAGCTGTTGCGCTGCACCCCAACGATGCTCCAGACTACGCCGCCAAGGGTGAACTCGAGGTGGCCCTTGCCGAGATCGAACGGCTGGCCGCGCATCCCCGCATCCGGGCCATCGGGGAAACCGGCCTGGACTTCTACCGCACCGAAGGTGAGGGGCTGCGGCACCAGGAGTACTCGTTCCGGCGCCACATCGACATCGCCAAGCGTCTCGACCTCACCCTGCAGATCCACGACCGCGATGCGCACAGCGACGTGGTCCGGGTGCTCCGGGAAGAAGGTGCACCGGAAAGGGTGGTGTTCCATTGCTTCTCCGGTGATGAGGCCCTGGCCAGGACGTGCAACGAACAGGGCTGGTGGATGTCTTTTGCCGGCACCCTGACCTTCAAGAACGCCGGGAACCTGCGCGCCGCGCTCGCCGTCGCGGACCGGCAGCTCATCATGGTGGAAACGGACGCCCCCTTCCTGACGCCGCACCCGCACAGGGGGCGTCCGAACGCGAGTTATATGGTTCCTTACACCGTGCGGGCCATGGCAGAATTGACAGGCTCCGACCTCGGCGGGCTCTGCACCGCCATCAGCGAAAATACCGTGCGGGCATACGGATCCTGGACCTGATCGGGACCAACCGGCCAGCTGCCGAGGGCATACCTGGTATGCAAAAATGTTGGCTGGTTTATAACGCTACGGTTACAGTGGAAAACTATTAGCCGGGGTCGGGGAAGGCCAACGGGTAATTTCACTCCACGTGCAGCCGGGCCGGCCTGTCCAATATCCGGCCTTGCCGCTGCGCGGAGTGTGGCGGCGCACTGGTGCCCGGACTCTCCTTTTGAGGTTGCTCCGGGCATTTTACTGCGCATTCCCCGTGCCCGGATGGACCGAGAGTTACGGGCAATCGTGATCAAGTTCTTTACATCGGACGGCAAGTTCAGCTTTATAAAGGTTGGCGCCCAGCTGCTGGTGCTTTGCGGCCTGGTCGCAGGCCTCGTAGCCTTCGTGGGCAATAACAAAACAATTACGCTCAACGTGGACGGCAAAGCGTCGTCCGTGCAGTCCTTTGGTGGAACAGTGGAACAGGTGGTTAAGAGTGCCAACCTGGACCTGAAGCCCGGCGACCGGGTTTCCCCCTCCCTTGACGCCACCGTCCAGAACGGCACCGTCATCAACATCAACCAGGCGAAAGAAGTCAAGGTCAGCCTTGACGGAGCCGAAAAGACGGTCAACACCACGGCGCAGGACGTCGAAGACCTGGTGACGGAACTCGGTGTGGCAAGCGCCTCGTCCGTTTCAGCGCCCAAGGATGCCACCCTTTCGCTGGCCGGTTCCTACGTCTCCATCTCCACGCCCAAGACCGTCAGCATCGTGGCCGACGGCAAGGTGGACACCGCCACCACCACCGCCCCCACGGTCGGCAAGGTCCTTGAAGATTCCGGCGTGACCCTCGGCGCCAACGACCGCACCTCCCAGCCGGCCAACGCCAACGTAGTGAACAACATGGTTATCAAGGTTTCCCGGGTTGACACCGGCCAGACCGCGGTCACCAGCGAAGACGTTCCCTTCGACACTGTTACCGCCGAAAGCGCGGACATGCTCAAGGGCGAGAAGGAAGTGACCCAGGCTGGAGCCGCCGGAAAGATCGAGCGCACCTTCAAGCTGGTGCTCGTGGACGGACGGGAAGCTTCCCGCACCCTGGTCTCAGAGAACGTAGCCGTCCAGCCGGTCACCGAGAAGGTCACCGTGGGCACCAAAGCCAAGCCCGCGCCCCAGGCCGCCGCGGCCCCCGCAGGCGCCAACAGCGGGGCAGCAGCACCGGCCATGATGAACGAAGCCATGTGGGACAAGATTGCCCAGTGTGAGTCCACCGGTAACTGGAGTATCAACAGCGGCAACGGCTACTACGGCGGCCTGCAGTTCGACGTCCAGACCTGGATCGGCGCCGGCGGCGGCGCCTACGCACCGAACGCCAGCCTGGCAACCAAGGCGCAGCAGATCGACATTGCCAACCGCGTCTACGCGCAGCGCGGCCTGTCGCCGTGGGGCTGCGGCTGGGCCGCCAGCCGCTGATCCGTCAGCCATGGACGCAGGTATCGCCGATGGCCGCCCCCGGTACTCCGGGGCCGGCCATCGCCGTTAAACCGGAAGGGCCCACGTGCCGCGCGGGATAGGATACCTAGGTGACTGAACCGATCCCCGCCGTTCCCGCACCGTTGTTCGGTGCTTCCGACATACGCCGGATGGCAGAGGAAATCGGAGTCAGGCCCACCAAGACCCTGGGCCAGAACTTTGTCATTGACGGCAATACCATCCGCCGGATTGTCGCCGCCGCGGCCGTGGGCCCGGATGAAACGGTGCTTGAAGTCGGTCCCGGGCTGGGCTCCCTCACGCTGGGACTGCTCGACGCAGCAGCGGCGGTCGTCGCCGTCGAAATCGATCCCGTCCTTGCCGCCAAGCTCCCCGAAACCGTGAAGGAATGGCGGCCGGCAGCCGCCAGCGCGTTCCACCTGGTGCAGGCCGATGCCATGAAGGTCACGGAACTTCCGGTGGAACCCACGGCGCTCGTAGCCAACCTGCCCTACAATGTGGCAGTTCCCGTGGTGCTGCACCTGCTGCAGCATTTCCCAAGCCTGCAGCACGGCCTGGTGATGGTGCAGGACGAGGTGGCAGACCGTTTGGCAGCAGGACCGGGGTCCAAGACCTACGGTGTCCCTTCCGTTAAAGCCGCCTGGTACAGCCAGATGCGCAAGGCCGGCGTCATCGGCATGAACGTCTTCTGGCCGGCCCCGAAAATCCATTCCGGGCTTGTGGCCTTCACCCGGCGCGAACCCCCCGCCACCACCGCCACCCGCGAACAAGTGTTTGCCGTGGTGGATGCCGCGTTTGCGCAGCGGCGCAAGACGCTCCGGGCCGCCCTTGCGGGCTGGGCCGGGGGAGCGCCGGAAGCTGAGCGCTGCCTGCTGGCGGCCGGCGTCGACCCCACCGCACGCGGTGAAGTCATTGACATTGCCGCGTTCGCCAGGATTGCCGAAGCCAGGGAAAACCGCCCGTGAGCGCAGGACTTGAGAGGGCAGGCAGAGGGCGGTTCGCGGCCCGGACAGTGCGCGTCAAGGCGCCCGGCAAAGTCAACGTGTCCCTCGCCGTGGGGCCACTGCGGCCGGATGGTTACCACTCGGTGGCCAGCGTCTACCTCGCCGTGTCCCTCTACGAGGAAGTGGCGGCCACCAGCACCGCCGCCCCCGGCATCACCATCAGCCTCAGCCCCGAAAGCACCCTGGACCTCGACGCCGTTGATATCCCCCTGGACAGCAGCAACCTGGCCTACAAGGCGGCCGCCATCATGGCCGACGTCTCTGAACACGCCACCGGCGTGCACCTCGACATCACCAAGCGGGTTCCGGTGGCCGGAGGAATGGGCGGCGGCTCCGCCGACGCAGCTGCCACGCTCCTGGCCTGCGACGCGCTCTGGAACAGCGGCCTCTCCCGCGAGGAGCTGGCACACCTGGCGGCGGAACTGGGCGCGGACGTCCCCTTCTCGCTCCTGGGTGGAACCGCCGTCGGCCTCGGCCTGGGGGACGAACTGTCTCCGGCCCTGGCCAAGGCGCAGACCCACTGGGTGCTGGTGGTGGCCGACTATGGCCTTTCCACTCCCGAGGTGTACCGGACCCTGGACCGGCTGCGCCATGCGGAGGGAATCGATGCCGGGGAACCCACCGGTGTGGACCCGAACATCCTTGCGGCGCTGCGCGGCGGCGATGCCGAATCCCTGAGCCGCGTGCTGGTCAACGACCTGCAAAGGGCCTCCATTGAACTCTCGCCCGCGCTGCGCGATACGCTGGGAATCGGCGAGTCCCATGGCGCTATCGCAGGCATGGTCTCCGGATCCGGCCCCACCGTGGCGTTGCTGGTGGAGGATTCCGTTGCGGCCGCTGCCCTTGCAGAGGACCTGCAGCACTACGGCCTGACAGCCCTGGCCGTCCACGGCCCGGTCCCGGGCGCGCGCATCATCTCCGACACCCTCCTTTAATACTTCAAGTCCGGCAGCAGAAAGCAGTTCCCTTTGGCACACCTTCTTGGCGGCGAGAACCTCACGGTTTCCTACGCAACCCGCACCGTCCTGGACGGCATCACCCTGGGACTGGAGGAGGGGGACCGGATCGGCATGGTGGGCCGCAACGGTGACGGCAAGTCCACCCTGATGCGCCTGCTCGCCCTGCGCTCCACCCCGGACTCCGGCCGCGTCACCAAGCGCGGTGACGTCAACGTGGGGTACCTGGACCAGAGCGACGTGCTCGACGGCGACCTGACAGTGGGTGCCGCGATCGTGGGGGACCAGGCGGATTACGAGTGGGCACGGAACCCGCAGATCCGGGAGATCATGGGCGGCCTGGTGTCCGACGTCGACTGGCATGCCAACGTCCACGCCCTCTCCGGCGGCCAGAAGCGGCGCGTGGCCCTGGCCAAGCTGCTCATCGAGGACCACGACGTCATCATGCTGGACGAACCCACCAACCACCTCGACGTCGAGGGCGTTGCCTGGCTGGCCCGGCACCTGAAGACGCGCTGGCGGCCCAACCAGGGCGCCTTCCTGGTGGTTACCCACGACCGCTGGTTCCTTGACGAAGTCTGCACCAAGACCTGGGAGGTGCACGACGGGATCGTGGACCCCTTCGAGGGCGGTTACGCCGCCTATGTGCTGGCCCGTGCGGAACGGGACCGGATGGCATCCGTGGTGGAAGGCAAGCGTCAGCAGCTGGTGAAGAAGGAGCTCGCCTGGCTGCGGCGGGGCGCCCCGGCCCGCACCGCAAAGCCGAAGTTCAGGATCGAGGCAGCCAACGCGCTCATCGCCGATGTACCGGCTCCGCGTGACTCCATGGCGCTGAGCAAGATGGCCACAGCGCGCCAGGGCAAGGATGTCCTGGACCTTGAAAACATATCCCTGAACTTCCAGGGCAGCGACGATGGCAGGAAGCTCTTCGACAACATCACCCTCCGCCTGGCCCCGGGGGAGCGGCTGGGCCTGGTGGGCGTCAACGGCGCCGGGAAGACTACCCTCCTCAAGCTGCTCAACGGCGAGATCACGCCCGACGCCGGCCGGCTGAAGCGGGGTAAGACCGTGGTCACCGCAGTCCTCACCCAGGAAGTCAAGGAGCTCGACGACGTCGCGGACCTCCGCGTGATCGAGGTCATCGAGCGGGAAAAGCGTTCCTTCAACGTCGGCGGCAAGGAATTCACGGCCGGCCAGCTGGTGGAACAGCTCGGGTTCACCAACCAGAAGCAGTGGACGCCGGTAAAGGACCTGTCCGGCGGTGAGCGGCGCCGCCTGCAGCTCCTCCGGCTGCTCGTGGGCGAACCCAACGTGCTGATGCTCGACGAACCCACCAACGACCTCGACACCGATACCCTCGCCGCCGTCGAGGACGTCCTGGACGGCTGGCCCGGCACCCTGGTGGTGGTCAGCCACGACCGCTACCTGCTGGAGCGCGTGACCGACCACCAGATGGCGCTGCTCGGCGACGGCAAGCTCCGCGGCCTGCCCGGCGGCGTAGACCAATACCTTGAGCTGCGCGAAGCCGCCCTGGCCGGCTCAACCGTGACCGGCGGTGGAAACCCGGTCACCAGCGCCGGGCAGGCGCAGACTGCCGGGGCGACCGGCGCAGGCCCCTCCGAGGCCGAGAAGCGCGAAGCCCGCAAGGCCCTCAACAGGATCGAGCGGCAGCTCAAGAAGCTCGACCAGCAGGAAAAGAAACTCCACGACGACATGGTGAAAACCACCGAGGTGGGGGACTTCGACAAGCTCGCCGACCAGAACAAACAGCTCAAGGACCTGGCAGACGAAAAGGACACCCTGGAACTGGAGTGGCTGGAGTCCTCAGAACTCCTGGGCGACTGACAAAGGCGACGCGGGCACAAGCGGTGCAGGAGGCCTTCGCGTAGGAGCGCATCGCGGCGCATCGGGCGCCGTAGGTCGCCCAGCGACCGCAGGTGCCCCTATGCGTTGTGTCTAAGCGACGGCGAAGGGCTCCTGTGCCGCGGACGGAACCACGCCGACGCCTAGAGTTCAGACTGCAGCTCAGGGTCCTTCTTGAGGCCGGTGAGCCCGTTCCAGGCGAGGTTGACCAGGTGCGCGGCGACGGTTTGCTTGTCGGGCTGGCGGCTGTCCTGCCACCATTGACCCGTCATGGCCACCATGCCCACGAGCATCTGGGCGTACATGGCCCCGTCCTCGCCGCTGAGGCCGCGGCGGGAGAACTCGTCGGAGAGGATGTGCTCCACGCGTGCGGTGACATGGGACAGCAAGGTGGAGAAGGCGCCCTCGGGCTGGGAGGGGGGAGCGTCGCGCATCAGGATGCGGAAGCCCTCCGTGCGTTCCTCGATGTAGGTGAGCAGGGCGAGGGCGGCGCGTTCCACGAGGACGCGGGGCTTGGCTTCCTCCGTCAGCGCGGCGTTGACGGCGTCGAGCAGGATGTGGAACTCGCAGTCCACCACCTCGGTGTACAGCCCCTCCTTGGAGCCGAAGTGCTCGTAGATGACCGGCTTGGACACTCCGGCGCAGGCGGCGATTTCCTCGATGGTGGTCCCGTCCAGCCCTCGGACGGCAAAAAGGCCCCGGCCGACGTCGATCAGCTGGCTTCGGCGCTGCAGGCCAGTCATCCGCATCCGCGGAAGGTTGTTGCTCACCTCCCCATCATGCCTCACCTCCGGCGGCGTGATTCAGGGGTACCGGAAGGGGCAGGGGGCCCTGTGTCGCGCGGCGCCCTGAACCCGTGGCAAAATAAGGACTTGTGCCCGGGCCTTGAGTCCATCGGCACGGTCCGCTCTGGTGTAACGGCAGCACCCCGGCCTTTGGAGCCGTGGAGTATAGGTTCGAATCCTATGGGCGGAACTGCTGCGCGGGGCGCGATCACGAGGATGGCACCCGGTGCCTGGCGGCCTTGACCGCCGGACGCCGCAAAACGCCAGCACAACCGAAGCAAGGAGAGCCCGTACGTGATCCCCGAGAATGCCGGCCCGGCCGCTGTAATCGTTCTGGCAGCAGGCGCCGGTACCCGGATGAAATCGCGTACCCCCAAGATCCTGCATGAAATCGGCGGCCTGTCCATGGTGGGCCACGCCCTCCGTGCAGCCCGCAGCATCAACCCCCAGCGGTTGGCCATTGTGGTCCGCCACGAGCGGGACCTGGTGGAAAGCCACGTGGCCGCCCTGGATCCGCAGGCCGTGATCGTGGACCAGGATGATGTCCCGGGCACCGGCCGCGCCGTTGAAGCTGCACTCGAGGCGCTGCACGCTGACCAGGACCTGGCAGGCACGGTTGTGGTTACCTATGGCGATGTGCCGCTGCTGTCCGGCGACCTGCTGACCGAACTTGTCGCCACCCACGAGCGCGACGGCAATGCCGTCACCGTGCTGACGGCGGTCCTGGACGACGCCTCCGGTTACGGCCGCATCCTCCGTGGTGACGACGGCTCCGTCACCGGCATCCGCGAACACAAGGACGCTTCCGAGGCCGAACGGCTGGTCCGCGAGGTCAATTCCGGGATCTACGCCTTCGATGCCGCGGTGCTTCGCGATGCGCTGGGCAAGGTCACCACCGACAACGCGCAGGGCGAAAAGTACCTCACCGACGTGCTGGGACTGGCCCGCCAGGCAGGCGGCCGGGTTGCCGCCGTCGTCACCGCCGACCGCTGGCAGGTGGAGGGCGCCAACGACCGCGTCCAGCTCGCAGCACTCGGTGCCGAGCTGAACCGCCGCACGGTGGAAGCCTGGATGCGTGCCGGCGTGACTGTCGTGGACCCCGCCACCACGTGGATCGATTCGTCCGTCACGCTGGACGAGGACGTCCGACTGCTGCCCAACACCCAGCTGCACGGCGCCACCACCGTGGCGAGGGACGCCGTCGTGGGCCCCGACACCACCCTGACCGATGTCGAGGTGGGCGAGGGTGCCACGGTGGTCCGCACCCACGGCTCCGGCTCGGTGATCGGCCCACGCGCCGCCGTCGGCCCCTTCACCTACCTGCGCCCCGGCACGGTGCTGGGCGAAAAGGGCAAGATCGGCGCCTTCTACGAAACCAAGAACGTGACCATCGGCCGTGGCTCCAAGCTGTCCCACTTGGGCTACGCCGGAGATGCCGAGATCGGCGAGGACACCAACATCGGCTGTGGCAACATCACGGCCAATTACGACGGCGAGAAGAAGCACCGCACGGTGATCGGCTCAGGCGTCCGGACAGGCTCCAACACCGTCTTTGTTGCCCCGGTCACCGTGGGGGACGGCGCCTACAGCGGCGCCGGCGCGGTGATCCGCAAAGACGTTCCGGCCGGTGCCCTTGCGCTGAGCATCGCTGCCCAGCGCAACACCGAAGGCTGGGTTTCCGCGCACCGCCCGGGAACCCGTTCCGCCGAACTGGCCCAGGCGGCCACCAATGACTCCTCCAGTACCCCGGCATCTACAGAAGAGGGCAAGTAACCATGAGCGAAATTACGGCGCACGGCGAGAAGAAGCTGGTGCTTGCCTCCGGGCGGGCCCATCCGGAGCTGGCCCGGGAAATCGCCAAGGAGCTGGGCACCGAACTCCTGCCCCTGGATGCCTACGACTTCGCGAACGGGGAGATCTATGTCCGGGCCGGTGAAAGCGTCCGCGGCACCGATGCTTTCGTGATCCAGGCACACCCCGCCCCGCTGAACAACCACCTTATGGAACAGCTGATCATGATCGATTCGCTGAAGCGGGCCTCCGCCAAGCGGATCACGGTGGTTTCGCCGTTCTACCCTTACGCGCGCCAGGACAAGAAGGGCCGCGGCCGCGAGCCTATCTCCGCCCGGCTGGTTGCCGACCTCTACAAGACCGCCGGTGCGGACCGCATCATGAGCGTGGACCTGCACACCTCCCAGATCCAGGGCTTCTTCGACGGCCCGGTTGACCACCTGATGGCCATCCCGCTGCTGGCCGACTACATCCGCACCCGGGTGGGTTCGGACAACATCACCGTTGTGTCGCCGGACACCGGCCGCGTCCGCGTTGCCGAACAGTGGGCCGAACGGCTGGGCGGCGCGCCCCTGGCCTTCGTCCACAAGAGCCGGGACCTTACCGTCCCCAACCAGGCCGTCTCCAAGACTGTGGTGGGCCAGATCGAGGGCCGCACCTGCGTCCTGATCGACGACATGATCGATACCGGCGGAACCATCTCCGGCGCCGTCACCGTCCTGAAGAACGCCGGCGCCAAGGATGTCATCATCGCGGCCACCCACGCCGTCTTCTCCGATCCCGCCGCCCGGCGCCTCTCGGAGTCCGGCGCGCGTGAAGTGGTGGTCACCAACACGCTGCCGCTGAATTCGTCCCAGCGCTTCCCGCAGCTCACGGTGCTTTCGATCGCGCCTTTGATTGCCAGGGCCATCCGTGAAGTGTTCGACGACGGTTCGGTCACCAGCCTCTTCGACGGCAAGGCCTAAGACAGTACTTGACGAAACCCCGCCGGCAGGAGCCGGCGGGGTTTGGGCCCACGGCGGCAGGGTTCCCTGGGCGAGCTTGCGAGCTCAGGGGGCCGGTGGGGATTAAAGGAAATGGTCTCCGCACTGGTAGGCTTTTAGGCGATACCTTGGCGAGGGAGAGCAAACCGGAACTCCGGCTTGCAGGTCTCCGTTATCGACTGGGTCTGCTGGCCCCTCCCGCGAGGGGCCGCCTTCTTGAAGGGCCGCCTCCGGGGTGCCCGGCGTTGAAGGTCACACCAGACCTCCGCCCTTGCTGAACACCGTTTAGTCTTCAAGGAGATTTCCATGTCTGAGCAGAAGCTCGCAGCAGAACTGCGCACCGAATTCGGCAAGGGCTACGCCCGCCGCGCCCGGATGGCCAACCTGATCCCCGCCGTCATTTACGGCCACGGCGCAGAGCCCATCCACGTCACCCTGCCGGCCAAGGCCACCACCCTGGCCGTCCGCACCGCCAACGCCCTGCTGTCCCTGGACATCAACGGCGAGGGCCACCTTGCCCTGGTCAAGGACATCCAGCGCGATCCCGTAAAGCAGATCATCGAGCACATCGACCTCCTGACCGTCCGCCAGGGCGAGAAGGTCACGGTTGACGTTCCGGTCCACGTTGAGGGTGAGACCGCTCCCGGAACCGTCCACAACCTGGAACTGACGGTTGTGTCACTCGAGGCTGAGGCCACCCACCTGCCCACCGCCGTGGTGGTCAACGTCGAGGGCCGCGCCGCAGGCGAGCACATCCACGCTTCCGACCTGGTCCTGCCCAAGGGCAGCATCCTCCTGACGGACGCCGAGTCCCTCGTGGTGAACATCTCCGAGGCCGTCGAAATCGCCGAGGAAGGCGAAGCAGCCGCCGAGGGCGCAGCAGAGCAGGCTCCCGCAGCTGAAGCAGAAGCAGCCGAGTAACCACTCCGCAGTTTCCCGCAGTGGCCGGGCCCCCGGGGGCCCGGCCACTGCCATGTCCGCGGGCCGGCGTCCTTGTGCGCCCGGTTCCATCCCTTCCCACGCCGCCCCCATAGGATTGATTCCATGACAGACACCTGGCTGATCGTTGGCCTCGGCAACCCCGGAGCGCAGTACCAAGGCAACAGGCACAACGTAGGCCAAATGGTGCTCGATGAACTCGCGGGCCGCATCGGGGCTGCTTTCAAGACCCACAAGGCACGCGCCCAGGTGCTCGAAGGCCGGCTCGGTATCGGTGGGCCCAGGGTTGTCCTCGCGAAGCCGGCGAGCTACATGAACGTTTCCGGTGGCCCGGTCTCCGCCCTCGCCAACTTCTACGGCATCCCGGCGGACCATGTGGTTGCGGTACATGACGAGATCGACATCCCGTTCAACACGGTCAAACTCAAGCTGGGCGGCGGCGAAGGCGGCCACAACGGGCTGCGGGACATCTCCAAGGCGCTCGGCACCAAGGACTACCTGAGGGTCCGGGTGGGGGTGGGTCGCCCGCCCGGCAGGATGGACACCGCCGACTATGTCCTGCGCGATTTCGGCACCGCGGAGCATAAGGAACTGCCCTTCCTGCTGGACGATGCCGCCGATGCCGTGGAGTCCCTGATCCGTGACGGGCTCACGGCCGCACAGCAGAGATTCCACCCCGCCAAAGCGGAATCACGCCAGCCGGAATCGTAAAAGTTCCTTCCGGCCCTGTTTCCCTGTCTGTGGCACAGGGTACTCTTCTTCCTATGCGGGGGAGCAAAGGGGCTACATCCCGCTAATGCAGGATGTAGGGGAAAAGTTCATGTCAATCGAGCCACTCAGCTGGGGACGTGGGTCAACGCCGCAAGGTGACGGGCTGCCCACGCCAACCTCCGGGGCGCCGGAGGGCCAGCAATGGTCCATGCCTGCACGAAGCGCCAACCTCGACGCCGTCCGCACCGCGCTGACCAGCGAAAACTCGCTGGGCGTTGTCATTACCGGTGCCAGGGGAGTGGGTAAGTCCTCCCTGGCCCGCGCAGCAGTGGCAGACCTTGGCCCTGATATTTGGTCGCTGCAGCTCCGCAGCGGTCCCGCGGGCTCCACCACCCCGTATGGTTGCCTGTCGTTCCTGCTGGCCCGGCTGCCGCAGGCCTACATGGGGTCCCCCACGGCCATCCTGCGCGGCATCACCTCGCTCATCCGCAGCGATGCGGCCGGAAGGCCGTCCATCATTACGCTGGATACCTCCACCGGCATCGACGACATGAGCGCGGGCGTCCTGCTGAACGTCCTGCTGACCGGTACGGCGAAGATTGTTGCCGTCGCCCCCAACTCAAGCGACCTGCCGGCGGATTTCCACTGGCTGCTGACGGACCGGAAGCTGACCGAAGTGCGGCTCAGCAACCTCAACGAGCTGCAAACCAGGCAGGTCCTGCTGTCCCTCCTGGGCCACCGCGTTGCTTCCTCCCTGGTCAGCACGTACCACCAGATGGTTGGTGGAAATCCGTTGCTGCTCAAAGCCCTGGTCACCGAACAGCAGCTCTCCGGAAACCTGGTCCTGTCTGATTCGGTCTGGACGCTGCGGGACAAAGTGGTGCTCGACGGCGCTGCCAGCCTTGATGACATCGTCCGCTCCCGCTGGTCACGGGAAACACCGGAAACCCGGGAAGTCGTGGAGATGCTCTCCTGTGCCCGGCGGGTGGAGCTGTCCAGCCTCACTGCCATTTACGGCGCGGAGGTGGTCGCGGACATGGAGGACGGCGGGCTGCTGGAGATCGACGACTCCGAGCACCGCTGGGTGTCGCTCCGGGAGAAATATATCGGGGACGTCGTCAGGACATGGCTGAGCATTTCCCGGCGGAGGGAGCTTCGCAACGTGCTGATGGGCGGCCTGGAGCCGGATCCGGCCACCATGACGGTGGACGAACTGATGTCCTTTGCCGCCTGGACCCACGAGTGCGAAGCCGAGCTTGCCCCGGCGTTGGCGTTGGCCGCGGCCCAGGCCGCGGTCCAGCTCTTCGACCCACGTTTTGCTTTGACTTATGCGGAGATGCTGAAGAGAACCGACGCCGGGTGGGCGTCGGCGCAACGGCAGAAGGCCGCGGCGTACCTCCAGTTGGATATGCCGGCCCAGGCCCTTTCCGCCTTGGACGATATTTCCCATCCCGAGCTTGAGGCCCTGGACCCGGAGGAGTATGCCCAGGTAGTCGCCGCCAAAGCCCGGGTCATGCGCTTCATTCCGGAGCAGGCAGGCAAAGTCCCGGAACTGCTCGCCTCGGCCCGGGAACGGCTGGACCGGACTGCCGGGCACTCCTCCTGGCCCGCGGCCGGCGCAGTGGCAGCAAACCGCATCTCTTTGAGCGAATTCGAATACCAGGCCCACACCGGCGACTACGCTGCCATGATTCCCGCGCTGCAACGGGCGGCCGATCCTGACAGTAACCCGGATACCGCGTTCCGGCTCCAGTCCGCCATCATCCTCATGAGCGCCCTCGCGCTGACCGGGCGGGAGATGGACGCACTGGGCCTTATGCGCCAACTCGGCGGCCAGCTTACCGACGCCTCGCACATTGTCGGCCTCCGTGAGCGCTACGCCAGGGAGGCCTACTTCGTCCTGCTGGTGGCGGGGCAGTGGCGGCGCTGCATCGACCTCCTCAGCCCCTTCAGTACGGGCCAGCCCCACCGGCTGCCGTACCGCAGTGCCGCCACCGAACTGGCTGCCGGGGTGGCTTTTGCTTTCTCCGGCCGCGGCGAGGCCGCCCTGGAGCCCTTGATCTCCGCCACTGCGCAGCTGGAGCTGCAGCCGGTCCAGGCAGCGCTGCGGACCGCGTACGCGGCTACGGCTTTGGCTTATGCCCAGACCGGCAACGCCGCATTCGCCCGCAAATACCTCGCCAAGCTGCAAAGGACCTCCGGCAGGGCAGGGTTTGCCACGGAGAGCATCATCGAGTTCTGTGCGCTGGTCGCCGGGCGCTGGCTGGGCGATTCGGAGGCGGTAGCCAGCCTGAAGCAGGGGGCCCGCCGGAACGTGGAGGCGGGCAGGCACACTGTCGCGGGCATGCAGCTGCTGGCAGCAACCGTAAACGGCAGCGACGCCGACTTCCGACTCCTGGAAGATATCGCCGGCCACCGGCAGGGCCCGCTGGCCGAGGTCTCACGGCTGATCGCCCTTGGAAGCAGGACAAAGGACGCCAAGGCCCTCCTTGCCGGCGGCGAACTCGCGGCAACACTTGAACTCGACGCCGTGGAAGCCCGGTGCATGGCCTTGGCGGTGGATTTCGCCCGCCAGGAGGGGGACGCCCTTTCTGCGAGGACGGCGCAGGCACGGCTGGACATCCTGGCCGCCACAGTGTCGAACCTGCCCATCGTGCCCAGCAGCGGGAGCCCGCTGCTGACCAGCCGGGAACGCCAAATTGCCCGGATGGCCGGCCGCGGTGCCTCAAACCGGGACATCGCCATGGAAATGGGGGTGTCAGTCCGCACCGTGGAGGGCCACCTGTACCAGGTCTTCACCAAGCTGGGCGTGACTTCAAGGGGTGATCTGACTGGACTCGTCTAATGGCCACAAGGCAGGGGCTGCGCACCGGCTCCTTACCGGCCGCCGGGAGCCGGTGGACCGGATTTGCAACCTGGTCCGGAACGGCACCCACCAGGCCGTCTTCATCATGGCGGGCCCGGGCATTGGAAAGTCGGCCGTGACCGATGCCGTGACGGAGCGCCTCGCCGGGAGCATGAAGATTCTGCGCATCCATGCCAGCTCGGCCTTGGCAGGGGTGCCCTTTGGGGTCCTGACTCCTTATACGGGGGAGCTCACCGCTGAGGAGTCCGTCTCGCCCGTGGCAGTGCTCCGTTCCATGTGGTCATACTTCGAGAAGCTGAAGGGCGGCCACGGCGCTGCTGTCCTGCTTGCCGTGGACGATGCCCACCACCTGGATGACGCATCCGCAGGCGTGCTGGCCGAAGTGATTTCGGCCGGGTGGGCAACAGTGTTGGCCGCGGCCCGTCCCCGGCCCGGGCTGCCGCAGCCGCTGGACCAGCTCTGGTACGACGGTCTTGCCGAGCGCGTGGACCTGCGGCCCCTCAACCGTGAACAGGTCGAGGAGGTCCTTGCCCACGTTCTTGACGGGACAGTCCCAGGGGCAACAGTGGACGCCATCTGGAATGCATCAGGAGGCAATCCCCGGATACTTGATGCCCTGCTCCACGACTCCGCTGAAACCGGCGTCCTCGCCAAGCGCAACGGCATCTGGATGCTGCTGGGCGCCCTGCCCGCCGATGGGGCACGGCTTGCAGGAGTGGTAGCCAAAGACCACCTCCGCCGGGGCCCGGAAGAACAGGAAGCCCTGAAGCTCATCGCCCTCGCCGGCCCGGTGGGCCGAAAAGTCATCGAAGACATCAGCGGCGCAGCAGTGGTCCGGTCCCTGCTGGACCAGCAGATGATCGTGGAAGCCCCCGGCGTACCATCCGAGCTTTCCATCTGGAACGGGATCTTTGCCGGTGCCATCCGCAACACCGTCTCCGTATCCCGCAGCCTCCAGCTGCTGGAGACGGTCAAGGCCCACCAGAACCCCACCCAGCTGCAGGGGGAGGGCCGGCTGCGGTCCGTTGAGTGGGCCCTGGAATGCGGCGTCCGGGTGGGTGATGACGAGATGCTGGCGGCGGCGAAAGAGGCCCTGCTCAGGTTCCGCAACCACAGTGCGCGTTCCATTGCGGCACGCATCCACCATCCCCCGCTGGTTCCGATGGCCCAGGCCATCCAGGCGCGGGCGCTGTACAACGAAGGTTCATATACGGAGGCGGCGGCACTCCTGGACGCATGCTGGCTCCCCCTGGCAGAGGACGCCGAGGGGCTGGCGGTCCTACTGCTCCGGGTCTCGGCCCACCAGGCCATCGGCCACCCGCTTGGCGTCGTAGCCGAAGACGTCGAAAAGCATGCAGCACCTGGCGGCGAAAGGAGCTGGCAGGAAGAGCTCCTGCACCTCCTGCAGCTGGGTGCGGAGGTAAACGTCCAAGCCTTGAGCGAGGCAGTGGAGGTCATGCGGAAGCGCCGTACGGGCACCGGCGGAGAACCGCTCCGTGCCTTGGCCGAGGGTCTCCAGGCCCACGCACTCGCTTCCGCTGGGCGTCCCGTCCAGGGCCTGGAGGCTGCCCTGCTGGCAGCCTCGGAACTTCCCCCGCTGGAAGGCAGCCTTTTTTTCTTCCCCGAGTTCGTGCTGGGGCGGCTGGTTTCCGACTACCTGGCCATGGGTGAATGGGAGTCGGCAGAGCGGGAGATCAACCACTATGCCACCGGAAATGCGCCCGGCGCCGCCACCTTCAACGGGAGTCTTCAGCTGCTCCATGGCTACTCGCTGCTGCGGCAGGGAAGGATGGAGCGGGCGTACCAGGTGCTGCTGCCCGCCGTCGAGGCGCTCAGCCTCAATGATCCGCTGCAGCTGTACCGTTTTGGCACTGCCCTGGGCTTCTACGCGGCAGCCAGGCTTGGGGACACGGAACAGGCAAGGCGCCTGGAACAGGACCACAAAGACGCCGACGCCGGCTGGCCGGCGCACGATCTCCTTGCCGAGGCTTACGTGGCCGCAGCCGCTGAATACCAGGCGCGCGACGGCAAGGGGCTGGCCGCCCTGCAGACGCTCATGACCACCCCGGAGGCTTCCGCCCGCACGGGAAACCTCCTTGAGATTTTCGCCATGTGCTGGGACCTGGGGGACCCGTCGGTGGTCCCCATGGTGCAGACAGCCGCGGGCGGGGTGGAGGGACGCTGGGCGGAAGCGCTGATGACCCTGGCGACGGACTGGGAAAACGCCGACGGCGATGCCCTGATGACAACGGCTGCCTCGCTGGAGGAGGCAGGCTTTGTGAATCTGGCCCGCGAAGCCTACGCCCGTGCCAGCACGGTGCTGGAACAGGCCGGCGAACGCCGCCGGTCGCGGCAGGCCGTTGCCCAGCGTGAGAAGTGCGACCACGAGCTGGGTGAACGGTTCCGTGAAGGCCGCTTTATTGCTGCTGCGCCCGCCGTCCGGCTTACCCGGCGCGAACAGGACATCGTTGAGCTGGCAGTGCAGGGCTTGACCGACCGGGAGATCGCCCAACGGCTGATGGTGTCCGTGCGGACGGTGGAAGGCCACCTGTACCGCACCTACGTCAAGCTCGGGGTCCGCAGCCGCGATGAGCTGGAGTCGGCCCTGCCCAAGTAGGTCCCGCGGGAAGCCCCGCCCGATGCCTGTTCCCCGCGCCTGTCCGTTGCCGCGCAGGTGCCCGTCCGCCGTCGGCCGCCTGGGATGGACCAGTGCTGCCCTGGTAAGCGCCGCACCTGCCCTTCCCACCCGTGCGCCCGAACCATCTGGCGGGTAGGAGCACCGCGCCCCGGTAGTACTCCCCGGGGGATTCGAGTACTCCCTACTCGTGTACAGGAGGGCGCCACGGGATTTACTTAAGGAGGCAAAGCGAAGCGGCCGGCTGGACGCCGCGGAGCACGCCGAACAGGACATTGAGGCCCTCTCAACTTCCGGTCCGCAGGGACCGGGCCTAGACGGGGCCGGCGGCGTCAGAGTCTTCTGAGACCGAGACTCTCCCCCCAGCCGTCGCCGGCCCTCTGCTCCCTCGGCTGAAGCCCGGGGCAGCTGTGGCGGCCGCCCCTCCCGGGCGGCCGCCACAGCCGTGTGTGGGACAATTGGGATGTCAGACATTGGCAGCCCCAAGGAGTTCGTTTTGGCCGTAGTATCAACGCCAGCCACACTGGAACGCGCCGTACCTGTCATGGATAACGCCGAGGTCCTGCGCATCCGCAACGACTTCCCAGTCCTCAACCAGCTGGTTAATGGACAGCCGCTGGTCTACCTCGACTCCGGGGCCACGTCGCAGAACCCCATGAGCGTCATCGAGGCCGAGCAGGAATTCTACGAACAGCGCAACGCCGCCGTTCACCGGGGCGCCCACCATCTTGCGGTGGAGGCCACCGAGGTCTTCGAAGATGCCCGGCAGACCATTGCCGACTTCATCGGTGCGGACTATGCCGAGACTATCTGGACGTCGAACGCCACGGAGGGATTGAATCTCCTGACGTACGCGCTGTCCAATGCCGGGCTGTGGGCTGCCCAGGGGCGCGGCGACCAGGCGCTCAGGGGACTGGCACTGGGCCCGGGTGACGAAATCGTGGTCACGGAAATGGAGCACCACGCCAACCTGATTCCATGGCAGGAACTGGCATTCCGCACCGGGGCCACGCTCCGCTACATCCCCATTGCCGACGATGGCAGCCTGCGCATGGAGCAGGCCGGGACGATCATCGGCCCGCGCACCAAGGTCCTTGCCTTCACCCACGCTTCCAACGTCCTGGGAATCATCAACCCTGTGCAGGAACTGGCGGCCCTGGGGCATGCTGCGGGCGCCCTGGTGGTCCTGGATGCCTGCCAGTCCGCGCCGCACCTGCCCTTGGACGTCAAGGAGCTTGACGTGGACTTCGCGGTCTTCTCCGGCCACAAGATGCTTGCCCCCACGGGAATCGGAGTGCTGTACGGGCGCCAGGAGCTCCTGGACATCCTGCCGCCGTTCCTGACGGGCGGATCGATGATCACCACGGTCACCATGGAACGGGCCGAATACCTTCCGGCGCCCCAGCGTTTCGAGGCAGGTACCCAGCGCATCTCCCAGGCGGTAGCCCTGGCCGCCGCCGCCAACTACCTGACCGAAACCGGGCTGGACCGCATCCACCGGTGGGAGGCAGACCTTGGCCAGCGCATGGTGGCGGGACTGGAGGGCATTCCCGGTATCAGGGTCCTGGGCCCGGCCGCCGGACAGGAAAGGATCGGCCTTGCCGCGTTCGACGTCGAAGGTGTCCACGCCCATGATGTGGGGCAGTTCCTGGACTCCCGGGGAATTGCCGTGCGCGTGGGGCACCACTGCGCCCAGCCGCTGCACCGCAGGCTTGGCCTGACCGCCACCACCCGCGCCAGCGCCTACCTCTACAACACCACTGACGACGTGGACCGCTTCCTCGATGCCGTCGCCGGCGTCCGGGCCTACTTCCGCGCCTAGCGGAGCAGACGAAAGCTGACATCATGAGCCTTGACCAGCTGTACCAGCAGATCATCCTGGACCATTCCAAAGCCCGCCACGGCAGCGGGCTCGCCGCCACGGAAGCCCCGGATGGCACGTCCACGGGGCAGTCGCACCAGCTGAACCCGGTGTGCGGTGACGAAGTGACGCTCCGGCTTGCGGTCCAGGAGGGAAAGGTGGCCCAGATTGCATGGGACGGTGCCGGCTGCTCCATCTCCATGGCCTCGGCGTCAGTGCTGTCCGACCTCGCCCAGGGCATGACGGTGGCCGAACTGCATGAGGTCATCGACAGCTTCCGCGAGGTGCTGCGGTCCCGGGGCAAGGTCCATGCCGATCCTGAACTGCTGGGGGACGCCGCGGCGTTCGAGGGAGTGGCCCGCTACGCAGCGCGGGTCAAATGCGCCATGATTTCCTGGGTGGCGGCCGAGGACGCGCTCAACCAGGCGGCCTGAGCCGGACAGCAAACAGCCCGGGCCTTCCCCTCCTGGAGGAGAGAAGGCCCGGGCTGTTTCGTGCGGAAAACGCCTGGCTCAGCCTGGCAGCTCAGCCAAGCAGGCCGAGGACGCCGATCACGGCGGTGGCCAGTCCCAGCACCATGGAGATGCTCACCAGCACCACGTGCACGGTCAGGAACTTCGTTGCCTTGCCGGCGGCATCACGGGCCCGTGGATCCTTCATCACCCGGCGCAGGAACTGCGGCCAGACGGCCAGTGACCAGACGCCGGCGATGATCAGGACCAGCGCGGCGAGGACGGGAAGCTGCATGGGCTAGTGGCTTTCCAGCCAGGCCTGCGCCTGGGCGGCCTGCAGGTTCAGTGCCTTGGCCACCATGGGCTCGGCGGCGTCGGCGATCTTTCCGCCGAGGAACGGTACGGAGGACTTCACGGCGCCCTCCAGTTCAACGCGGGTTCCGCCGCCGTCTGCCACCAGCCGCTGGACGGCGGTCACATCCACTGGGGCGCCGGCGATCTTCAGCGAGATGTTGCTCTGGCGGGAGCCGTCTGCCGCGGGCGCCTCCCAGTTCTCCACCTGGGTCACCTTGAGGTGCTCACCAACGAACTTACGGGCAATCTCGGGCAGCCGGGTGGTGGGAAGGGTGCGCACCGAGGTGGTGTTGAAGGCCCCTGCAATGTCGCCGTCAAGGGTGAAGGACTCCAGGCTGCCGCCCACCAGCTGGCTGACGTGGCGCTGGAAGTCCTCGTTCACCAGCACAGCGGCAACACTGTCAACGGAATGCGGAAGGGTGGTGGTTGCGCTCAGCGCCATGGGTCCTCCTGGGACGTGGGAGATGAATTAAGCCTCCAACATCCTACGGGGTCAGCTCGGCACGGTCCGCATCCGCCAGTTTCTGGGCAGCCGTGGTGATGTTGCGGGCCATGGCCGGGAAGATCAGGCTGTGGAAGGGAAGGACGGCGAGCCAGTACAGCCGGCCGCTGAGTCCTTTGGGAAAGAAAATGGCGCGCTGCCGGTAGCGGCTGCCGCCGCCGTCAGGCGCCACGGACAGCTCCAGCCAGGCCCGTCCCGGCGCCCGCATCTCCGCCCGAAGCCGCAGCAGGCTGCCGTGCTCGATCTTCTCCACGCGCCACCAGTCCACGACTTCCCCCGCAACCAGCGTGTGCGGGTGCCGGCGGCCGCGCAGCAGGCCTGCGCCGCCGGTGAGTTTGTCCAGCCAGCCCCGCACCTGCCAGGCCAGCGGCAGCGAGTACCAGCCGTTGCGGCCGCCGATGCCTTCGATAATGGTCCAGACGTGGGCGGGATCCACGTCGCCGTGGAACGTCCGCTCGTCGATGTACACCTTATGCCCGGCCCAGTCCGGGTCGCTGGGCAGCGGATCGGAGTCGGCGCCGGCATTGGCCCACGTGGTTTCCACCTGGCCGTCCCGCTCCTTGCCCAGTGCCAGGGCCACCGCCGTCCGGTAAGGGGTCAGGCCGCCGTCGGGCTGTGGAATGTACTGGTCGATATCGTGCTCGTTGGACACGGCGTCGTGCTGCAGCGACTGGACCAGGGGCACGGCCATGGAGAGCGGGATGGGGGTGGTGAGGGCCACCCACATGCCTGCCAGTTTTGGTGCGGGCACGGGCAGCGCCAGTACCACCCGGTACGGCAGCCCTGCCTCAGCCGCATACTCCTTCATCATTCCCGCGTAGGTCAGCACCTGCCGGCAGCCGACGTCGAAGGTCCGGTTGATGGCGCCTTCCAGCGACGCAGCGGCCACCAGGTAGTACAGGACATCGCGCACGGCGATGGCCTCGATCCTGTTGCGAACCCAGCTGGGCGCCGGCATCAGCGGCAGCGTTTCGGAGAGGTGCCGGATCATTTCGAAGGACGCGGAACCGGATCCAATGACCACGCCGGCCTGGAACACTACCGCGTCCACCGGGCTGTCCAGGAACACCTTGCCCACCGCCTCGCGGGAGCGCATGTGGGTGGACAGTTCCACATCCTGCGGGTGCAGGCCGCCCAGGTAGACGATCCGGTGGACTCCCGCGGCGGCAGCAGCGTCCGCGGCGGTCCTGGCCATGGCCTTTTCCTTCGCTTCAAACCCGGCCCCTGCCGCCATGGAATGGACCAGATAGTAGAAGATGTCGACGCCGGCCAGGGCTGCGCGGAGGGCTTCGCCGTCGTCAAGGCTGCTTTGCACCACGTCCACTTTGTCCCGCCACGGGACACCGGCGATCTTCTCGGGGGAGCGGACCAGCACCTTCACGGCGTGGCCGGCCTCCAGCAGCCTGGGCACCAGCCGGCCGCCGATGTAGCCGGTGGCACCGGTCACGAGGACGGTCTTCGGTGTTCGCTGGGCACTCATTGCGGTCATGCGGGCTCCTGTTCGTCCCTTGCAATTCGCAGCGGCGGCCGGTGAGGACGGTTGCCGCGGCGAAAAAAGCTTCGGAAAATGGCTCGGCGGTGCCAGCCTAGGCCTATTCCCACCGAGATAGTGCCGCGCCGCCATGTCGTTCCTGCGCGGTAGGCTGGGAGTACCCGGGATTCGCAGCGAATTTCGGGTTTTCGCGTTGCCTGCTTGTTTTCGCTGAACACCACAGGAGCTTCTGCCATGAGTCTTCCCGGCCAGTCCGCCGCCGGCACATCCAGCACGGGCAAGTCCGCCGCGCTCCCGACGCTGGACGGACTCCGCCGCGCCCTGGAACCCGACCAGACGTTCGCCCGCGTCCGGGCCGAGGCAGCCCGGGGCTTTGCCGTCCGCGGCCAGGATTACCAGATCAGTGCCCCCGCGGGCCTGCGCCCGGTGCTGCTGGCAGAGATGGCGGACGGGCTTGCCGCGGCCGCAGCAGGACAGTCCGCTGAGCCGGGCGTCGTGCTTGCCGTCACCGCCACCGGCCGCGAGGCGGAGGACCTGTCCGCAGCCCTGCGCGCTTACCTGCCCGCGGATTCGGTGGCAGAGTTTCCCAGCTGGGAGACCCTTCCGCACGAGCGGCTTTCGCCGCGTTCGGACACCGTGGGCCGCCGGCTGTCCGTGCTGCGCCGCCTGGCACATCCGGAAAGTTCGACGGCGGGCCGGCTGCGCGTCGTCGTCGCGCCCGTCCGCGCCGTGGTCCAGCCCGTCGTGGCCGGCCTTGGCGACCTGGTCCCCGTCACGCTGAAGGTGGGCCAGGACGTTCCGTTCTCCAGCGTGGTCAAGAGCCTCGCGGACGCGGCGTACGCCAGGGTGGACATGGTCACGCACCGCGGTGAGTTCGCTGTCCGCGGCGGCATTATCGACGTCTTCCCGCCCACGGAGGACCATCCCATCCGCGTGGAGTTCTTCGGGGACGAGGTGGACCAGATGCGCTGGTTCGCCGTGGCTGATCAGCGCTCGCTGTCCGCGCCGGGCATCCACCACCCGGCAGAGCTGCACGCCCCGCCCTGCCGTGAAATCCTCATTACGCCGTCCGTGATGTCCCGTGCGGCCACGTTGAAATCCCAGCTCCCGGCCGCAGCCGACATGCTGGAGAAGATCGCCGGCGGCATCGCTGTGGAAGGCATGGAATCGCTGGCCCCGGTCCTGGTGGACGCGATGGTTCCGTTCGTGGACCAGCTGCCGGCCGATTCCATCGCCGTGGTGATCGAGCCGGAGAAGGTGCGCACCCGCGCCCACGACCTCGCTGCCACCAATGAGGAGTTCCTCGAGGCGGCGTGGTCCACCGCGTCCGACGGCGGGGCGGCACCTTTGGACCTCAGCTCCCAGGCGTCCGCAGCGCTTCATTCGGCGAGCTTCCGCTCACTCGCCGAAACCCGCGGCTCCGCCCTGTCGCACGGGGCGTCCTGGTGGTCCATCACGTCACTGGCCCAGGACGCGGAACTGTTGCCCGAGATCGACGTCCTGAACCTGCACGCCCGCGAACCCCGCGGCTACCAGGGCGACGTTGCGGAGATGATGGACTTCATCGGCTCGCATGTCCGGGACCAGTGGCGGATCGTGGTGGCCACCGAAGGCCCGGGGCCCGCACAGCGCCTGGCGGAACTCTTCCACGAAAACGACATCCCCTGCGCCCGGGTGGACAGCCTGGACCACGAGCCGCAGGCGGGCATCATCGAAGTGACCACAGCCGCCGTCGGCCGCGGCTTCGTCCTGGACGGCCTCAAACTTGGCCTGCTCACCGAGGCGGACCTGCTGGGCCGTACCTCTGCCGGGTCCACCAAGGACATGCGGCGGATGCCCTCCAAACGGCGCAACGCCGTCGACCCCCTGCAGCTGGTGGCAGGCGACCATGTGGTCCACGAACAGCACGGCATCGGCCGGTTCGTGGAACTCATCCAGCGCAAGGTCGCCGGCGGCGGCGACGGCGTGCGCGAATACCTGGTGCTGGAATACGCGCCCGCCAAGCGCGGCGCCCCCGGCGACCGCCTGTTCGTGCCCACTGACCAGCTGGACCAGGTGACCCGCTACGTGGGCGGGGACACGCCGGTCCTGAGCAAGATGGGCGGCGCTGACTGGGCCAGCACCAAGTCAAAGGCGCGCAAGGCCGTCAAGGAGATCGCCGGCGAGCTGATCCGGCTGTACTCGGCCCGGATGGCCTCGCGTGGCCACGCCTTCGGCCCCGACACCCCCTGGCAGCGCGAGCTCGAGGAAGCCTTCCCCTACGTGGAGACGCCGGACCAGCTGACCACAATCAACGAGGTCAAGGCGGACATGGAACGCGAAATCCCCATGGACCGCCTGGTGTCCGGCGACGTGGGCTACGGCAAGACCGAGATCGCGGTGCGCGCTGCGTTCAAGGCCGTGCAGGACGGCAAGCAGGTGGCGGTGCTGGTGCCCACCACCCTGCTGGCCCAGCAGCACTACGAGACCTTCACCGAGCGGTTCTCCGGCTTCCCCCTGCGCGTCAAGCCGCTGTCCCGGTTCCAGTCCGCCAAGGAGTCCAAGGAAACCGCCGAGGGCGTCAAGAGCGGCGCCGTGGACGTGGTGATCGGCACCCACCGGCTGCTGTCCAAGGACTTCGAGTTCAAGGACCTCGGTTTGGTGATCGTGGATGAGGAACAGCGGTTCGGCGTGGAACACAAGGAAGCGCTCAAGAAAATGCGCACCAACGTGGACGTCCTGGCCATGAGCGCCACCCCGATCCCGCGCACCCTGGAGATGTCCCTCACCGGCATCCGGGAGACCTCCACCCTGGCCACCCCGCCGGAGGAGCGGCACCCGGTGCTGACCTATGTTGGCCCGTACACGGATAAGCAGACCTCTGCCGCCATCCGCCGCGAGCTGATGCGCGAGGGGCAGGTGTTCCTGGTCCACAACCGGGTGTCCACCATCGAACGGACCGCGGCGAAGATCCGCGAACTCGTGCCCGAGGCCCGGGTGGAGGTGGCGCACGGCAAGATGTCCGAAAGCCGCCTGGAGCAGATTATCGTGGACTTCTGGGAACGGCGCTTCGACGTCCTGGTGTGCACCACCATCATCGAGACCGGCCTGGACATCTCCAACGCCAACACCCTGATCGTGGACGGGGCGGATAAATACGGTCTGTCCCAGCTGCACCAGCTCCGCGGCCGTGTTGGCCGTGGCCGCGAACGTGCCTACGCGTACTTCCTGTACCCCTCCGAGAAACCCCTGGGTGAGGTGGCGCTGGAACGGCTCAAGGCGGTCGCTGCGCACAACGAGCTCGGTGCCGGCATGCAGCTGGCCATGAAGGACCTGGAGATCCGTGGCGCCGGCAACCTGCTGGGCGGTGAACAGTCCGGCCACATCCAGGGGGTGGGCTTCGACCTGTACATCCGCCTGGTGGGCGAGGCCGTGGCGGACTTCCGCGGCGAAGCCGAAGAGAAGGCCGCGGAGATGAAAATCGAGCTGCCGGTCAACGCCCACCTGCCGCACGACTACGTTCCCGGCGAACGGCTGCGCCTGGAGGCCTACCGCAAGCTCGCGGCCGCCCTCACCAACGAGGCCATCGATGAGGTCCAGGCCGAGCTGGTGGACCGCTACGGCGAACTGCCGCTGCCCGCCCGGAACCTGGTGGAGGTGGCACGGTTCCGTGTTTCCGCCCGCGAGGCCGGCCTGTCCGATGTGGCACTGCAGGGCAACTTCATCAAGTTCTCCCCGGCCTCGCTCCCGGAGTCCAAGACCATGCGGCTGAACCGGATGTACCCGGGATCGCAGTCCAAGCCGGCCATGGACGCCATCCTCATTCCCAAGCCCAAGACGGCACGGATCGGCGGCCGGGACCTCCAGGACGCCGAGATCCTGGAATGGGCCAACGGCGTCATCCGGAACATCTTCTCCGACGCCCCGCTGGCGGTGAGTTAGCACTTGATGGGAGGACACCACGCCGCGTCGGGAGCCGCGGCGTGGGTAGCTGTTGCGTCCACCGGCCCGTACACCCTGGGCTGGTACCCGCTGGATCCCGCCGGTATCCTCATTGGCGGCATGGCGACGGCCGGCACCGCGCTGGTGTGCGACTGGGACCACCGGTCCAGCACGGTGGCCCATTCGCTGCCGCCGCTGTCCAACGTGATCGCCCGCGGCATTGAGAATGCCAGCGGCGGCCACCGCCAGGGCACGCACTCCATCCTCGGGGCGGCGTTCTTCGTCTTCCTGGCCGGTCTGGCATCGCAGGTCCACATGGACACAGGGTGGGGCCGCCTGTCCGTCGGCGCCGGGCTGTTGTGCATGTTCCTGATCAACATCGCGGCGAAGGCACTGAAACTCTTTCCCAAGGGCGGCTTCATCTCCAACTGGATCTTCGCGCTGGTAATGGCGGGCCTGGTCACTGCCTACGCGCCGGAACAGTGGACCTGGCTGCCCACGTCGATGCTGATCGGTGTGGTGGTGCACATTGTCGGAGACCTCATCACCACCGGGGGAGTGCCGCTGCTGTGGCCGCTGGTGGTCCGGCCGCCGAAAATGCTGCGCCGCCTGCCCCTGCTGCGGAATGTGTGGCGCGCCAACGGCGCCCTGTCCGTACCCCTCCTGGGCCGGGCCGGCTCCAAGCGGGAATGGCTGGTGCTGATCCCGGTGAGTGCCTATGCCATGGTGGGCATGACCATGGCCGGCTGGGCCATCGCCCAGCACCATTGGGGCCGCGTGGCGGCAGCCGCAGGGGCATGGATCAGGCTCTGGTTCCAGCTGTGAACAGCTGATACGGCAACGGACCCCGGACGATGCGTCCGGGGTCCGTTGCTGTCTTAAGCGTTTGCGGGAAGCTTAGTGCTCGCCGGCGGAGTCCGAGCGGCCAAAGATGGTCTGCGGAAGCCAGAACGCCAGGGCGAAGAGGCCCAGGCAGACTGCCATGGGCCACGGGTTGCCCAGGGTGAGGAAGGACAGCGAGTAGATGGCACCCAGGAACAGGGCGAAGCAGATCACGAACAGGACCACGCTGGTGGCGAGGTTGTTTTCGTTCTGCGGGGTCCGGACGGATTCCTGGTTGGACGCCGTGTCCTTGCTGGACGCGTTGATCTGGCTGGACATGTGTTCCTCCTCGGCCCCGCGGGGCTTTCTCTGTGGCGGCTTCCGGCCAAGGTCAGTAAGCGGCTGAACCCTGTTCACCCTTGACGATGGCAATTCCGGAGCTGGCACCAATTCGTGTTGCACCTGCTGCAATCATAGCCTGCGCATCGGCCAGCGACCGTACGCCGCCGGAGGCCTTGACCCCCACGTCCGGGCCCACGGTCCGGCGCATCAGGGCCACGTCCTCGACGGTGGCGCCCCCGCCGTTGAATCCCGTGGAGGTCTTGACGAAGTCAGCCCCGGCCTCCACGGCGGCCTGGCATGCCAGGACCTTCTGCTCATCCGTCAGGAGGGCTGTTTCGATGATGACTTTCAGGATGGCACCGCCCGCGTGGACGGTCTCGGCCACGGCGGCGATGTCCTCCGTCAGGGCGCCCTTGTCGGCGGCCCTTGCCGCTGCAATGTTGATCACCATGTCCACCTCTTCCGCGCCGTCCAAGACTGCGCCGCGGGCTTCGAACGACTTCACGTCCGTGGGGGTCGCCCCCAGGGGGAAGCCCACCACGGAGCAGGTGAGGACGCCCGAGCCCCTCAGCGCAGTGGTGACGGTCTTGACCCAGATCGGGTTGACGCAGACCGACTTGAACCCGTACTCGGCTGCCTCGGCGCAGACCTTCAGGACGTCAGCTTCCTCGGCCTCGGGCTTGAGCAGCGTGTGGTCGATGTAGGAGGCGATGTTCGCGGGCCCGGCCGGGTGGGCGGTGCCTGCGTGAACGGTGGCTTCGTTGCTCATGATGGTCCTCTCGAAGGGCCTTGTGGGCCCGGCGTTGACTCGGTTTCGGGAACCATCTTGTCACAGGGGGCCGCGCCGCAGCAGGCCCCACGCGGAGCGCCGGGAGCGCCCCAGCGGGGCACCGCCGCTCAGGCCGCCTGCAGGGCCGGCGCTTCCGCTGCCGCGGTCAGCAGCTGGCTGGCGCAGGCGCCTGCCGCCGAAGCGGCTGCCACTAGCAGGCCCAGCCGGACGCCGTCGAACGCTGCGGCGTCCCCAATCGCCCAGATTCCCGGAACGGAGGTGCGGTAGTCCCGGCTGATCACGATGCCGCCCCCGGCTGCCGTCTCCAGGCCCGCCCCGGCGGCCAGGCCGTCGCGGGAGACCCGCTCCTCGGCCAGGACCACCAGGTCGCCAGTCATGGTGCTGCCATCCTCGAAGACCACGGCGGAAGCGGCCTGCCGGGCGGGCGCACCGGAAACGGCTGCACCGGAAGCGCCTGCACCTGAAGCGACTGCAGGGATGACGGCAGCCGGGCGGGCAGTGGTGCGGATGGGCCGCACGCCCTTGGCCCGCAGAACCGCCTCGGCCTGCCCGGCAGCGGCCCCGGTGCCCACCAGGATTCCCACGGGGCGGCGCCCCAGCTCCCGGGCCACCTTCTGCACGCCCTTGGCGATGCGCGGCGCGTCGTCGATGGTGGTATAGCTCAGGCACTGCGCGGCACCATCCACCGGGCTGGCCACGGGGGCGGAGCCGGTGGCGATGACCAGCTGGTCATAGGCGAATTCCATGCCGTCAGCCGTTGCCACCGTGCGGTTGACGGGGTCGATGTGGCTGGCAGGCTGGCCAAAGCGTACGGAAACCTGGGGCAGCATGGCCAGCTCCAGCAGTTCTCCAGGGGTGTCGTCCCGATTGCTCAGCACGGTGATGGTGCCGGTGAAACGGGCCCGGTCCAGCTGCGCCACCAGGGCCTGGGCAGCGGGGCCGGCGCCGGCAATGACAATGCGGGTTGCGGCGGAGGTGGACGGTGAGGGTGCCGGAGCGGACATGTGCTGGCCCTTTCGCTGGCGGCCGGTAAGCGGCCGGAACTTCGTGATGGAATACAGCGTAGGCCCGCGTTTTTTCCGGGGTGTTTCCCTCCAGTTGCTGGTTATCGTGCCCCTGTTCGCCAGTATTTACCGGCCGGTAACAGAACCCGTGACGCACCTCTCATTCGTCCACCCGCCGACACAAAAGCGCGGACGCTGGGCACTGTGCGGCCGGCCGACCGTAGCTAGACGCGGATCCGGTACCCGCGCTTGACCACGGTTTCAATAAGCTTGCCGTCCGGCAGCGAGGACCGGAGGCGGCTCACGGTCATGTCCAGCGCGTGCACGGAGCCGCGCAGTTCCAGCAGGTCGGACAGCGATTCGCGGGACAGGACAGCGCCGTCGGCGCCGAGCAGGGCGCGCAAGAGCAGCAGGGGGGCGGGCGCCAGCTCCACCTGCTGGCCGTCGATGCGCAGGCTGCGGCCGCGAAGCTCGATGCTGCCGGAGCGCGTCTCCAGCCGGCGCACATGGTTCAGCGCCAGGTGCTCGCACACCAGCCTGATGAGCGCGCCCATCCGGAACCGCTCCGGGATGAGGGGCGTGATCCCGGCGTCCAGCAGCGGCTGGGCCGTCACAGGGCCCACCACAGCGGTGGTGACGTTCAGTTTCAGGCTCTCCACCAGCTGCTTGTAGAGCCCCATCTCATGGGCTGTGCTCCACATAGCGTCCACGGCGGGGGCGCTGGTGAAGGTCAGGACGTCCAGGTTTCCCGTGCAGGCAGCCTCGATCAGCCGGGGGAGCTTATCCTCGCCGTCGGGCTTGACCCAGCGGTAGGGCGTCACGGTCAGGACGGTGGCGCCTGACATCCGCAGGCGCTCCAACTGGCGGACGTCGGTGTATCCGTGCAGCTGCATGGCCACGGTCTTGCCCCGGACGCCTTCCGCCAGCAGCATGTCTACCAGGGTGGAGGTGGTTTCGTCACTGCTGATTCCGACGTCGGCAAGGCCTGCCGCGCGCACGGCACCACGGGCCTTCGGTCCCCGGACGAACATGCGGCAATTGCCCAGCGTTTCCAGCAGTTCGTCACCGATCCCGAACGAATCCGCTGCCTCGCACCACCGGCGCATGCCGTAGGCGGTGGTGGCGATGCAGAGGTCCGGTTTGGCGGCGATGATGGCCCGCGTGTCCTCGATGAGGCGCATGTCCTCCTGGACGGGGGCAATCTTCAGCGCGGGGGCGTGCAGCACTTCGGCGCCACGCCGTTCCAGTGCTTCGATCAGGTCGCGGGACCGCCGGTCCGAAGTGACGCCGATGCGGAATCCCTCCAGCGGCGACCCCGCAGCGTCGGTGGATTCTTCAGCCTGGGTTGGTTCGGCCGGTGCAAGTGCGGTCATGGGGGTTAATCCTTTCATGATCCCAGCAGCGAGGCCGCCAGCCTGTCCAGGTCGGCGGCGGCCCCGGCGTGCTGCTGGTTGGCTTCAGCCACCCGGACCACCTCGCCGATAACCAGCACGGCCGGGTTGCTGCAGCCGGCCGCGGCGGAGGTGATGGTGCCCAGGTCGGCGATCGTGGTGCGCTGGCCGGGCCGGTAGCCGCGTTCCACCACGGCCATGGGCATGTCCGGGCGCATCCCGGCGCGGCGGAGGCCGGCAGCGAGCTGGTGAAGGGTGCCGATCCCCATAAGCACCACAATGGTGCCGCCCAGGCCGGCCAGGTGGTGGTGCTCCTTCTCGGTGAGCGGTGCATGCCCGGAGACCACGGTGAACATGTGGCTGACTTCCCGGTGGGTGACCGGGATGCCTGCAGCGGCGGGCACCGAGATGGCGCTGGTCACGCCGGACACCACCTGGACCTTGATGCCTGCGGCCACGCACGCGGCTACTTCCTCGCCGCCGCGGCCAAAGACGTAGGGGTCCCCGCCCTTGAGGCGGACCACGTTGTTGCCGGCGAGGGCGCTTTCCACCATCAGCTTCTCGATGTCCGACTGGCTGACCTTGTGGTGCCCGGGCTTCTTTCCAACGTCCACGAGCTCCGCGGACGTCAGCAGCGGCAGTTCCTGGTACGGCGCCAGGCGGTCATAAAACACGACGTCGGCATCCCGCAGCGCCTTGACGGCCGCCACGGTGAGCAGGTCGCCGGTGCCCGGGCCGCCACCCACCAGGGTGACATGCCCGGCGGGGCCGGCGGCAGGCTCGGCGGCGACCGGGATTCCTGCCTCCCGGCAGCGGTCCAGGAAAGGGGCCCAGCCAGGCTGGCCGTCGTCGACGGCGGCAACCAGGAAAGGCTGCTCCGGCACCCGGGCGCCTTCGCTGCCATGGCGGAGGCCGCCGTCGTGGGGGCTGGTGCGGCGGTGGACGACGGCGCCCGCGGCCTGGTACCGCCGCACTGCCTGCCGTGCGGCAGTGTCGGTGCCGGTGACCAGGATGTCCCGGCCAGTGAGGTCGATGCTGAGCTGCATGGCTATGCCTCGTTCCCGTTGGGTGCCTGCGTGGTGGAGCGGACCGGGATGGAGGAACCGATCAGGACCTTTCCCTTTTCTTCCGGTGTGGCGGGGCGCATCTGGCCGCGCTCGTCCGGGACGAAGGTGATGGAGTCATCCTTCTGGTCCGGGGCGTTGACGAAGGAGCGGAACCGGCGCAGCCGCTCGGGGTCCTTCAGGGTGTCGGCCCACTCGTCGATATAGGTGTCCACGTGCTTGGCCATGGCGGCCTCAAGGTCGGCCGCGATGCCCAGGGTGTCCTTGACCACCACGTCCTCCACATGCTTGATGCCGCCGACGAGCTCTTCCTGCCAGCGGGCCGTGCGCTGCAGGCGGTCGGCGGTGCGGATGTAGTACATGAAGTAGCGGTCGATGTACTTGATCAGCGTCTCGTCGTCCAGGTCCTTGGCCAGCAGCTGGGCGTGGGCCGGGGTGGCTCCGCCGTTGCCGCCCACGTAGAGGTTCCAGCCGTCCGCCGTGGCGATCACGCCGACGTCCTTGCCGCGGGCCTCGGCGCACTCGCGGGCGCAGCCGGAGACGCCCATCTTGAGCTTGTGCGGGCTCCGCAGGCCGCGGTACCGCAGCTCGAGCTGGATGGCCATGGCGACGGAGTCCTGGACACCGAACCGGCACCAGGTGGACCCGACGCAGGACTTCACGGTGCGCAGGCTCTTGCCGTACGCCTGCCCGGACTCGAAGCCGGCGTCCACCAGTTCCTTCCAGATTTCGGGGAGCTGTTCCAGCCGGGCACCGAACATGTCGATCCGCTGGCCGCCGGTGATCTTGGTGTAGAGGTTGTACTTCTCGGCGACGGCCGCGATCACGCCGAGCTTCCTGGGGGTGATTTCACCGCCGGCGATGCGCGGGACAACCGAGTAGGTGCCGTCCTTCTGCATGTTGGCCAGGGCGCGGTCGTTGGTGTCCTGCAGCGTGCCGCGGCCCGCATCCAGGACGTAGGCGCTGTTCTGGCTGGCCAGGATGTTGGCGATGGTGGGCTTGCAGATGTCGCAGCCAGCGCCAGTGCCGTACTTGGCCATGATCTCCTCGAAGGAGGCCAATTCCAGGACGCGGATGGCGTCGAACAGTTCCTGGCGGGACAGCTCGATGTGCTCGCACAGGGCCTTGGAGACCTCGACGCCGGACTTGGTGAGTTCGGTTTCCAGCAGTTTCTTCAGCATGGGCACGCAGGAACCGCACTGGGTGCCGGCCCGGGTGCAGCCCTTCAGCTCGCCCAGCTCCTGGACGGGTGCGTTGCCCTCGCAGGCGCCGCAGCCGTTAATGGTGTCCCGGATGGTTCCCGCGGTGACGTTGTTGCAGGAGCACAGGGTGGCGTCGTCGGGGAGCTCGGTTTCCGGAGCGTCGCCGCCGCCCGCCGCGCTGAGGAACGCGCCGGGCTCGGCCGGCAGTTCCCGGCCCAGGAGCGGACGCAGGCTCATGTAGGGGGAGGCGTCGCCCACGAAGATGCCGCCGAGGAGCGTCTTGGCGTCGTCGGTGGTCACGATCTTCTGGTACACGCCCCGCGCGGGGTCGGCGTAGACGATCTCCAGGGCATGTTCGGTCCTGGCGAAGGCGTCGCCGAAACTGGCAACGTCCACGCCGGAGAGTTTCAGCTTGGTGGCGGTGTCGAAGCCGGGGAAGGTGGCGTCCCCGCCGTGCAGCCGGTCGGCCACGATCTCGGCCATGGTGTTGGCGGGGGCCACCAGGCCCAGGCACATGCCGCCGAAGTTGGCTACTTCGCCGATGGCCCAGATGCCAGGTACTTCGGTGGCGCAGTAGTCGTTGATGACCACGCCGCCGCGGGGGCCCAGGCTGAAGACCTGCTCTTCGCCCTCGGCGGCCCGGAAAAGTTCATCGCGGGGCTTGACGCCGATGGCGACAATCACCAGGTCGGCCGGAATGATGCGTTCGTCGGCCATGAGCACCCCGGTGACCTGGCCGTCGTCGTCCGCCAAAATCTCTGAAGGGAACACGCCGCCGTGGACTTCGAAGCCCTTCGCCTCGATGAGGCGGCCCAGGGCCTGGCCGGCGCCCTCGTCCAGCTGGGTGTTCATCAGCCAGGGTGCCCCGTTGATGACGACCGGCGTGGCGCCGAGCTGCTCGGTGCCCGCTGCAGACTCCAGGCCCAGGAGTCCGCCGCCGATGGTCACGGCGTTGACCTTGCGGCCAAGCTTTTCCGTGAGCTCCGCAATGGCCTTGTTGATGGCCCACACGTCCTCGAGGGTGCGGTACACGTGGGCGTGCTGTGCGCCGGGAATGGGCAGTCGCATGGCATCGGAGCCTGTGGCCACCACCAGCTGGTCATATTCATAGCTGTGGCCGGCGGCGGTTTCCACACTCTTTGCTTCCGCATTGATCCGGAGCACGCGTTCACCGGTCTTCAGGACCAGTGAACCGTGGTCCCACATTGACGCCGTGCCCAGGGTAAGGTCCACGCCGGTATCGGTGAGGGCCTTGGAGAGCGCCACCCGGTCGTAGGGGAGGTGTGCCTCCTCGGTGAGGACCGTGACATGCCAGCCATCGAGGCCGCGGGCATGCATGGCGTCCGCAAAACGGTGGGCCGCGGGGCCGCCGCCGGCGACGACGATGCGGCGCGGAGTCTCTGTGCTTGAAGTCTGTTCGGTCACTGTGGGCCTTTCGCATGGGCCGCAGACGGTGCTCTGCAGCTTGTGCTTCCAGCCTAGGGAGGGGCAGTTTCGCCTCAGTTTCCCAATTGTTTCGTCAACTTAACTTCTGCATCACGAACGCATTTCCGGCTGCGTTAGGTCTCTTTTACGCGCCGGACACATTGACCGCACCCGGTTGAAACACCCGGACCATAGCGTGGGACACGGCTGCAAAAGCTGCCATTGCAAGGGACAACAGGCAACGGGAAAGGAGCCGGACATGACGGCAACACTGGAACTTGGGGCGCTCGCCGCCGAATCAGACATCGCCGGGTTCGGGACCGGCTGGCACCGTGTCTGCACCGTGGATGACCTCGAACCCGCGTGGGGTGAGGCAGCCCTGGTGGCAGGCCGCCAGGTGGCGCTTTTCCGCACCGGCCCCAGCGAAGTCTTCGCCGTGGCGCACGAGGATCCGGCCACCGGAGCCCACGTCATGGCCCGCGGCATCCTCGGTTCCAAGGGAATCCGCCCGACTATCGCCTCACCGCTGCACAAGGAGGTCTATGACCTCGAGACCGGTGAGTGCTTCACCACCCCTGGCCTGCGGCTGGCCGCGTTCAGCACCCGCGTCAGGGACGGCTTCGTCGAGGTGGAGCTCTAAGACCTTCCACACCTTCAAAGGGGCGCCTGCCGGCGCCCCTTTGCGGGTTTAAAGTCCCAGCGCCTCACTCACGTCGTGGAGGACTTCGTCCAGGGAGGCGCGCGCAGCCTGGCGTGCCGCCGGCAGCTCAGCGGCGGAGCCCACCTGGTGGATGACCTCCAGGTAGCACTTGAGCTTGGGCTCGGTGCCGCTGGGCCGGATGATCACGCGGGTCAAATTACGGGTGACGTAGAGCAGGCCCTCCGTGGGCGGCAGCTGCGCGCTGCCTTCGGCCAGGTCCGTGAATACCTCCACCGCTGACTGCAAGAACGATTCCGGCGGCGAAACCCGGAGGCGGTTCATCATGGCATCCAGCAGTCCCAGGTCCGCAACCCTGATGCTGAGCTGGTCACTGGCATGCAGGCCGTGCTGAAGGTACAGCTCGTCCAGGGTGTCAAAGACCGTCTTGCCGGCGGCTTTGGCGGTGGCCGCAAGTTCGGCGATCAGGAGCGCGGCGGAAATGCCGTCCTTGTCTTTCACCTGGTCCGGTGCGACGCAGTATCCCAGCGCCTCCTCGTAGCCGTAGACCAGCCCGGGGACCCGGGAGATCCACTTGAATCCGGTCAGCGTTTCTTCGTGGCCCAGTCCTGCGGCGGCGGCGATGCGCGCCAGCAGGCGGGAGGACACAATCGAATTGGCGAACACGCGCCGGCCGTCCGCCTCCGCAACGGAGTCGCCGTCCGCGAGCCGGGCCACCATGTGGGCTCCCAGCAGGGACCCCACTTCGTCGCCCCGGAGCATGCGCCAAGCGCCGGTGTCGGGGTCCTTGGCCGCCACGGCGGCCCTGTCGGCGTCGGGGTCGTTGGCGATGACGAGGTCCGCGTCCAGCCGCGCCGCTGCTTCCAAGGCAAGGTCCAGTGCCCCGGGTTCCTCCGGGTTGGGGAAACTGACGGTGGGGAAATCGGGGTCCGGATCGGCCTGCTCTGCCACCACGGTGACATCCGTGAAACCTGCCGCCTTCAGCACTTCCAAGGCGGTTCCGCCGCCGACGCCGTGCAGCGGGGTCAGGACAATCCGAAGGTCGCGTGCCGGAAACCGCTCCGGCATGGCGAGGGCCGCCGTCGCCTGCTGGTAACCGTCGGCAATGGAGCTGTCCAGGACGGTCCAGCCGCCCTCCGCGAGTGCTATCGATTCCAGTGGCCCCACGGCACTAATGCGCGCGGCGATTTCGGCATCGTACGGCGCCACGATCTGGGCGCCGTCGCCGTCCGCCGTTACGGCGTGCCGCCCCAGGTACACCTTGTAGCCGTTGTCCTGCGGCGGATTGTGGCTGGCAGTGACCATGACGCCGCCGTCGCACTCCAGGGCGCGGACAGCGTAGGCCAGCACGGGAGTAGGGAGGGCTGCCGGCAGCAGGAACGTCTCGATGCCGGCCGCGGTGAAGATCGCGGCGGTTTCCGCCGCGAAGACGTCCGAGTTGTGCCGGGCGTCATAGCCGACGACGGCGCGCGGCCGGCCGCCGTCTCCCGCCTTGCTCACGGCGTCCACGAGAAAGGCTGCGAGTCCCGCGGCGGCGCGGCGGACCACCACCCGGTTCATCCGGTTTGGCCCGGGACCCAGCGCGGCCCGCAGGCCCGCCGTGCCGAACTGCAGCGTGCCGCGAAAGCTGTCTTCCAGTTCCTGCCGGGCCACGGGGTCGCCATCCCCAACGAGGCGGACAAGCTCAAGGAGCGACGCCTTCGTTACGGGATCGGGGTCCTGGGCAGCCCATTCGCGGGCCTCGGTGAGCAGGCGAAGATCGGCATCGGAAGACGTCATGGGCCTAACGCTATCGTCATTGCCCATCCACGTGGCGCACCCCGGACGCCTTACCCGCTAGAGCCGGGCAATGATGTCAGCCAGCAGCCTGGAAATGCGCGGGCCCGCTGCCTGGCCGGATTCGATGACTTCCTGGTGGCTGAGGGGCTGTGGGCTGATCCCCGCCGCAAGGTTGGTGACCAGCGAAATGCCAAACACTTCCATGCCGGCATGCCGCCCTGCGATGGCCTCCAGCGCCGTCGACATGCCAATGAGGTCTGCGCCGATCCGCTTGGCGTACTGCACCTCTGCCGGCGTTTCGTAGTGGGGGCCGGGGAACTGTGCGTAAACGCCCTCGTCCAGGGTGGGGTCCACTTCCCGGGCCAGCCCGCGGATCCGCGGCGAGTACAGGTCGGTCAGGTCCACGAAGGTGGCGCCTTCCAGCGGCGACGCGGCGGTGAGGTTGATGTGGTCCCGGATCAGTACGGGTGTGCCCGGGGCCCAGTCCTCGTTGAGGCCGCCGCAGCCGTTGGTCAGGACCAGCGTGCTGCACCCGGCGGCCGCAGCGGTCCGGATGCCGTGCACCACGGCGCGGACGCCCTTGCCCTCGTAGTAGTGCGTGCGGGCGCCCAGGACGAGGGCGCGTTTGCCCCCTTTGGTGAGCACGGAGCGGATGGTGCCGACGTGGCCCTCCACGGCGGGGGCGTGGAAGCCGGGAACCTCCTCGGCGGACAGGGTGGCCGTGGTCTCGCCGATCAGGTCTGCAGCCTCGCCCCACCCGGAGCCGAGAACCAGTGCGGTGTCATGGCGGTCCACCCCGGTTTCTTCCGCAATGTAGTCCGCGGCGGCGCGGGCGGCGGCGAACGGGTCCGTGTTCAGGAAGTCTGTTGTACTCACCAGTACAAGTTATCCTGCCACCCATGTTGGCCCGGTCACGGCAGGCCCGGAAAGCACCCTGGTTTCTTGGTGGTCGGGCCCTGGATGGGAGAGAATGGATGACTGTGACTACGCATCCAGATTTCAGTTCCCCCCGGATCGCAATCCTGGGAGGTGGTCCCGGCGGATACGAAGCTGCCATGGTGGCCGCCTCGCTGGGCGCGACGGTTACCGTCATCGAACGTGCCGGGCTCGGTGGATCCGCGGTGCTGACCGACGTAGTCCCGTCCAAGACCCTCATTGCCACGGCTGACCTGATGACCCGTGTTGCGGAGGCCGGCGAGCTGGGAGTGAAGTTCGACGTCGACGGCGGTGACTTCCTGCCGGTCATGCGCGCCGACCTCAAGCACATCAACGACCGTCTCCTTAACCTGGCCCGCAACCAGTCCCGTGACATCCGGGACGGCCTGGAAAAGCAGGGCGTCCGCATCATCGAAGGCTCCGGCCGGCTCCTGGACAGCCACACCATTGAGGTCGTGACGGTGGACGGCGCCGAAACTGTCGAGGCGGACACCATCCTGCTGGCTGTAGGCGCGCACCCCCGCGAGCTGGAAACGGCCCGCCCCGACGGTGAGCGCATCCTGAACTGGACCCAGATCTACAACCTGGACGAACTGCCCGAGGAACTCATCGTGGTGGGCTCCGGCGTCACCGGTGCAGAGTTCGCGTCGGCCTACAACGGCCTGGGTTCCAAGGTCACCCTGGTCTCCAGCCGTGACCGCGTGCTGCCGGGTTCTGACGTTGACGCCGCTGTGGTCCTGGAAGAAGTCTTTGAACGCCGCGGCGTCCGGGTCCTGTCCCGCTCCCGTGCCCAGACCGTGGAACGCACCGACGACGGCGTGGTGGTGACGCTCTCTGACGGCACCAAGGTGACCGGCAGCCATTGCCTCCTGTGCCTTGGCTCCATCCCCAACACCGCCGGCGTCGGCCTGGAGGAAGCCGGCGTGGCAGTCAGTGACAGCGGGCACATTAAGGTCGACGGCGTCTCCCGCACCACCGCCCCGAACATCTACGCCGCCGGAGACTGCACGGGTGTGCTGCCGCTGGCTTCCGTCGCTGCCATGCAGGGCCGCATCGCAGTGGCGCACTTCATGGGCGACGGTGTCACCCCGCTCAAGCTCCACCAGGTGGCGTCCAACATTTTCACTTCGCCCGAAATCGCGAATGTCGGCGTCTCCGAGGCCGAGATCGAGTCCGGCAAGTACCAGGCGGATGTCATTAAGCTCTCCCTGCGCAGCAATGCCCGGGCCAAGATGCGCAACGCCAAGGACGGGTTCGTGAAGATCTTCGCCCGGAAGGGCTCCGGGACCGTCATCGGTGGCGTGGTGGTGGGGCCCAACGCCTCGGAGCTGATCTTCCCCATCTCCATCGCTGTCAAGCAGAAGCTGCACGTGGACGACGTCGCCAGCACCTTCACGGTGTACCCGTCGCTCACCGGATCGATCTCCGAGGCAGCCCGCCGCCTGCACGTCCACATGTAAGGGCCGAAGGGCCCGCATCGGGTGGGCAATCCGTTGTTACACTCTGCCCATGATTGGGCTTCCCCTGGCGGGAAACGCGCTGGTGCATGCCGGCATGGTGGGGCTGGGCATTTGCGCAGCTCTCCTGTTTTACGCCTATGAGAAGCGCCGCCGAGGCCTCACAGACCCGCGCTTGTGGCCCATCGCCGGGTTCGCGGTGGCTTTTGGCGCCATCGGTTCCCGAGTGCTCACGTGGGACATCTCCCGGCAGGTTTCCCTGGCCGACTGGTGGGGCAACGGCGACCGGAGCATCCTTGCCGGCCTGGTGGGGGCCTGGTTCGGCGTCCACCTTGGCAAACGGCTGACCGGTTACAAGGAATCGACGGGAGACCTGCTGGCCCCTGCGGTGGCCCTTGCGATGGTCATCGGGCGCGTGGGCTGCCTGCTCACCGAGCTCCCGGGCACCCCCACCGGTGGTAGCTGGGGGATCGTCCTCACCTCTGCCCAGGCTGCGGTGACGGGCGCCCCGGCGGGTATGGCCCTCCATCCGTCCTTCGCCTACGAGATCGTCTTCCACCTGGCCGCTTTTGCCCTGATGTGGCGTTACCGGGACGCCCTGCCCCACCCAGGCGACCTCTTCATCTGCTTCGTCAGCGCGTACGCCGTCTTCAGGTTCTTCGTCGAGTTCGTCCGGGGAAACGAGGTCCTCTGGCTGGGCCTGAGCCGCCCCCAGCTGTTCCTCTTGGCGGTCCTTCCCCTGCTGGCCTGGCGCGTCCGGCGCGTGTTCAGGAAGCCCGTCCGCCCTGCACTGGAAGGAACCGTGGCATGAGCGGAGGTCCGTCCGGCGTTCCAGAGGTTCCGCCCCCACGGCGGCAGGAGAACGCTGAGGACAACGAACCACGGGGCGGGTCCCTGGGGCTGGGGGCCGTGTTTGGCGCCGTGGCGCTGTACGCGGTCTACGTCCTGGGAACCATAGCCCAGGGGCCTTATGCCTGGTCTGCAAGCTTCCTCGCCGTGCCGGCCCCCTTCATCCCCATCGTCCTGTACCTGGCTGTGGCGATCGTGCTCGCAGTACGGCGCCGGACGTCGTTCTGGGGGGCAGGGCTGCTTATCGGCCTGGGCGCTTTTGTCTTGCTCGGCGGCGGCCTCTGCATCAGCTTCCTTGTCCAGGTCCGGGCCTGACATGGACGACGACCAGGAGGTTCCGTCCCCTCCGCTGGAGCCGCACCGGCCGGGGCAGCAGCGGGAACCGCGGCGCGGCTACTTGGGTCCGGGGCTCTCTTTTGGCGCTTTGGCGTTGTACATCCTCTACCTTTGGGCCACGGTCGGCATCGGTGCGCCGAATTCCTGGCCAAACAGCATTTTGGCGGGCCCCGCAGCCTTCGTCCCCATCGCCGTCTATCTGGGACTGGCCATTTTTCTTGCCGTCCGCCCCGGCACCGCGCGGACAGGGGCGGGGATGCTGATTGGGCTGGGCATCTTCTTGTTGCTTGGCGGGGGACTGTGCGTGGGTGCCCTCGCACAGACCGGATTCTAAGAGGGGAGCACTGATCAATGAGGTCGCGAGAGTTGCCAGGTCCCGGCCAGCCGCTTCGCGGTGACCGGATCCACCGCTATGTAACGGCATTCTGCCCGCGTTGCCACGGGACCAACCCTCCACTGAGCCAAGTCCGGCGACTGTCCGGGGCGCTGCTGATCCGCGACGGGCGGGTGTGGCTTGAACGCGGCTGCCCGGACCACGGTTTGGTCCGCACGCTCTACGACGAATCAGCGGAGATCCTGCGCTACCTGGAGAAATGGCAGGCGCCTCCCAAACAGCACGTTCCGGACCGGCCGGACAACTTCCGTCCCATACCGGAGGCGTACGCCTACGGGCTTCCCGCAATGCAGACCCAGCACACGTGCATCCTGCTCCAGGACATTATCGAGCACTGCAACCTGCGGTGCCCCACGTGTTTCACGGCCTCCGGACCGCAACTGCAGGGGGTGGCACCGCTGGAGGAGGTGCTGGCCAACATTGATACCCGCCTGGCACGCGAGAACAACCGCCTTGACGTGCTGATGCTCTCCGGCGGTGAACCGACGCTGTACCCGTACCTGGCCGAACTGCTGGACGAACTCGTTGCCCGGCCGATCGTAAGGATCATGGTCAACAGCAACGGCATGCTGATAGCCACCGACGACGACCTGCTTGCCCTGCTGGCCCGGCACCGGGACCGGGTGGAGGTGTACCTCCAATACGATGGCTCTTCCAGGGCATCATCGGTTTACCACCGCGGCGGCGACCTGACCCGCTACAAGGATGCGGCCATCTCCCGCCTGTCAGGAGCCGGCATTTTCACCACGCTGACCATGACCGCATCCCTTGGCGTCAACGACGGTGAGATCGGCGATGTGGTGATGCGGGCACTGGAGACCCCGTTTGTGGGCGGCGTGGCGTTGCAGCCCGTTTTCGGCTCCGGCCGTGGCCACGGCATCGATCCTATGGACCGCCTGACGCATACCGGCGTCCTGGACAGGCTGGAATCACAAACCGGTGGCGTGGTCTCCTGGCACGACCTCACGGCACTGCCCTGCTCCCATCCACACTGCGCATCGGTGGGCTACATGCTCAAGGACGACGCCGGCACCTGGCGTTCCCTGACAGCGCTTATCGGCCATGACCAGTTGCTCGCCTGGCTGGAACTCAACCCTGGGAGCATCGCCAACCGGATCGCTGACAGCGCTGTCCCGCTGGAGCTGCGGAACCTGATGAAGACCTCGCTCCTGGACCTGTTGAGTGAGCAGTCATCCCAGTCGCACCCGCGGACCATGGACCTTTGGAAGAACATCTGCACGCAGTGTGACCTTGGCATCGGGACGCTGACCACCCTGGCCGCCGGCAAGCTTCCAGGCCAGCAGGAGCGCCTGCGCCGCCTTCTCGCCGAACGGGTCACCCGGATCATGGTCAAGCCGTTTATGGATGTCTCCACCATGATCGAGGAACGGCTTACGCAATGCTGCGTCCACGTTGGAACCAAGGGCGACGACGGCGAGCACCAGTGTGCGCCGTTCTGCGCTGTCCAGGCGTGGCCTTCCCTGGCCCGGCAGCGGATGAGCACGGCAACCGGTGCACGGCTGCTTCCGGTGCGCCAGGTCTAGGGAGGATCCATGGACCCAGCTTCTGATGCCCGGCGCATTGCCGCAGGGCCGACGCCGTCCCAGCTGGCGGGCAAGCACGCGGCAGCACCAGCACCACATTCAACCCCGCAGGATCCCGGCACCACGGCACCCATGGACGAGCCACCTTTTGATCCACTCCGGCTCTGCATTTTCGCCACGATCGCCCTGCTCGGCTGGCTCGCGGGACCGGTTGCCCTGGCCGTCTTCGCCGGGCTCGGGTTCGTGGGTTACTGGAAGGCACGGCGGCGGGGCCTCACGAGGTCTAAATGTTTCCTGCGCGACACGAGGCTTGTACTCGCTTATTTAGGTGCCCTCCTCGCCGCGGGCACTTACGGAATCTACGTGATGGCAGGACAAATTTTCGGGGTGTGACACGTCTTCGGAGTGCAGCCCGGTCCTGGAGCGGGAACGAGCCTAGAACGGATACGGGGCGATGTCCGGGCGCATGGTGAGCCACTGGATCTCGGTGAACGACTCCATGTTGGCGTGGTGGCCGCCGATCCGCGAGCCGTTGCCTGAGTTCTTCATGCCGCCGAATGGGGAGTTCGCCTCGTCGGAGACGGTCTGTTCGTTGATGTGGACTTTCCCGGAATCGAGGCGGTCGGCGATGGTCATGGCCAGCCCGACGTCGCCCAGGATCCCGATGGACAGGCCGTACTCATTGTCGTTGGCCAGCGCCACAGCCTCATCCACGGTGGAGAACTTCACCACCGGGGCCACCGGGCCGAAGATTTCGTCCTTCCAGGCAGGACTGTCCGTGTCCAGGTCAACCAGCACGGCGGGCTGGTAGAACCGGCCATCGTGGGTTCCCCCGGCGGCAAGCCGCGCGCCCGCCTGGACCGCGTCCTGGACGATCCCGTCCACCCGCTGCAGCTGGCGCTCATCAATGACCGGCCCCAGGGCTACGGTGCCGCTTTTCGGATCGCCCACAGGCAGGTGGGCCGCCTTTTCCGACAGGGCGGCGACGTAGTCGTCGTAGATGTCCTCATGCACGATATGGCGTCCGGCGGCCATGCAGATCTGGCCCTGGTGCATGAAGGAGCCGAACGCCGCTGCGGAGGCCGCCTTGGCCAGGTCTGCGCCGGGGAGCACGATGAGCGCGTTGTTGCCGCCCAGTTCAAGGTGCGCGCGCTTGAGCAGCCGGCCGGCCGTCTCGCCGATCTTGCGGCCGGCCGCCGTCGAGCCAGTGAAGGCGATCACGCGGACCTCCGGGGCTTCGACGACGGCGGCTCCGATGTCCGCGCCGCCCGGCAGGAGGGAGAGCAGGCCTTGCGGAAGCCCGGCCTCCTCGAAGATGCGCATCACCGTCACGCCGCCGCAGACCGCTGTCCTCGGGTCCGGCTTGAGCAGCACGGCGTTACCCAATGCCAGGGCGGGTGCCACGGCGCGGATGGAGAGGATCAGCGGGAAGTTGAACGGCGCGATGACGGAGACGACGCCTACCGGACGGCGCCGGGCAAAGGACCACCGGTTTTCATTGGAGGTGAGGACGTCCCCGGCAGGGAGTGAGGGCAGCGCCGAGGCGTCGTAGCATTCGTTTGCTGCGATATGCGTTTCCAGCCCGGCTTTGGGTGGAATCCCGCCTGATTCGCGCACAATCCAGTCCTGGACCTCGGCAGCGTGCTCCTCCCAGAGCTGCCCGGCCCGGCGCAGCACCGCGGCCCGGTCCTCCGGGTTGCGGGCAGCCCATTCCTTTTGCGCCTTCGCGGCGGCGGTTGCGGCTTCGCGGACGTCCGCCACGGAAGCGACGCCATAGCTTCCCAGCTGCCCACCGGTAGCCGGTTCCATGCTGGGGGCGGTCCCACCGCCGCCCGCCCGCCAGCCGTTGAGGTAGATCTTGCCTTCCCAGAGGGCGGAGTCGAGCAGGGACATTGGGGTAGTCCTTTCGTTGTTCCGAACGGCAGGCGTCCGGCCCGGAAAATGGGCGCGCGGGTCAGTTCCGTCCATCACATGCTGTGCGGACGCCGTCGTCAAGGGCATGAACGGGAAATGAGGGCAGCGGTATCCGTGCGGAAGCTTATGCCGCGGCCGGGAGCGTATTCCGGGAGGCCGGGTCCCGCCCGGCCAGCCGTGCGGCCACCAGGTAGGCAACGCCGGCTATCAACGGAACCACGCTGGCGGCGGCAAGCGAGGCCGCGGGCCCCGACCGGCCAAGAACCGTGATCAGCAGCGGCAGCGTGCCAATGGCCAACAGCAGCCAGCCGGCCGGGCTTGACCGTTTCAGTCCCAGGACAGCGGCCGGGAACGCCAGGGCGACGACGCCGATGGCCACCACCGGTCCGTTCGAATCCTGGAGGCTGCGGGCCGTCGCGGGATCGAGGGTGAACCACACGCAGACCGCGACGAGAAGCACGGCCAGCGCCCCCAGGAGGGGAGAGGCCCCGGCCGGCCGGAACCAGGCGAAGGCCGCAAGGACCACCATGGGAGCAAACCAGGACAGGATCATCATCAGCCCGGCCATGCCGCCGGGCTGATCCATGGCGTAGCCGCCGATGAAAGCCACAGCGGCCACGGTGAAGACCGTCGTGGCCACCGCGCCCATCTTCACCAGTGCACGGGCCCGGCGCTGCGGATCCTTCTCCCGGACCAGGAGTACTCCGGCCACTGCGGCGAGCACCACCGCGGCGAACGCCAGAATGAGAGGGAAGGACATGGGTGCCTCCTGCAGCCGGTGGGATCCTGTGACCATTCAAGCCCTGTGGAATCCCGCTGCCAAGGGAACAAAGCCCCGCAGGCCGCTATGCCGCTGCCGCCTGGAAGTGCCGTTCAATGAGGCCTTTGATGTCCTCGTGGCAGCCGCCGCATCCGGTGCCCGCCCGGGTGGCCTTGGAAACATCCGCCACCGTGGAGCAGCCATCCGCCACGGCGGCGGAGATGGCTGTCCCGCTGACGCCCGCACACCGGCACACGGTGCCCGCGGGGTCAGCAGCCCCGCCTCCGGGCAGCTGGTCCGGTCCATCCAGGCGCAGGAGCAGTGACCGGTCCGCGGGCAGCTCGGCGCCCCGTTCAAAAAGCCCCACGAGTTCTGCGGCGGTCCGGGGCATGCCCACCGCCACCAGGCCTTCCAGCACACCGCCCCGGGTGGTCATCTTGACGTACCGGCCATGCTCCGGATCTGCCCACTGCGACACCTGCAGGCGCGGCCTGCCGTTGACCGCACCGGCGGTGAGGGCTTCCTCGTCCCACGGCTCCGCGGCGTTGTCTCCGGCCACGGCCAGATTCATGCCCCGGGCTTTTAGGACAACGACGCCGGGCTGTTCCGGTGGCAGCGCGGGCAGCAGTTCGGCGTCCGCGCCGGCGCCACCGGCCAGCAGGGTGAGGTAGCCGGCCAGCCATTCGGCCTGCCGCCAGCCGGGGCCGACCAGCCCGGAGGGTCCTTTGGCATTGCGGCAGTCGGCGCAGTCGGCGTCCGGGCAGCGGACTTCGGCGCAGTCGCCAATGGCAAAGATGTGCGGCTCGTGGTGCGCCCGCAGCCGGTGGTCCACCAGGATCCCGGTGCCGGTGGAGAGGCCGCAGCCTTCGGCCAGTTCCGTCCGGGGACGCACACCGCACGAGATGACCAGGAGGTCGCCGTCGATCGCGGATCCGTCGTCGAGCAGCAAAGCCGAGAACCCGCCGTCGGGCGCGTTGTGCTCAACACCGGTGGAACGGGCATTCCCGGCCACCCGGACACCGCAGCGGCGCAGCCCCGCAGCAAGGACCGCCCCGCCGCCGCGGTCGATGCTGCGGCCCAGCGGGTGCGGGCCGTTGTGGACCACGGTGACCGTGGCGCCTTCCTCAGCGGCGGCCAGCGCGGTTTCCAGGCCCAGGACGCCGCCGCCCAGGACCACCACGCGCTTGCCTCCGGCCACGGCCTGCCGCAGCACCTGGGCATCGCGGAGGTCCCGCAGTGCCGTGACTCCGGCGGGCAGCACAGGGGAGGACGGGTCCGGGTTGATGCCGGTGAGGTTGGGGATCACCGGGCGGGAGCCGGTGGCAAACACCAGCCTGTCGTAGTGCACGGACGTGCCGTCGGTGAGCACCACCTGCTGCCGCGCCCGGTCCACCCGCCGGACCCTGACTCGCAGCCGGACGTCCACGCCCTCGGCAACCAGCTCAGCGGTGTCGGCGAGGGCAAGGGCGCCGGCGGTGGTTCGGCCAACGCCGAGATCGGCAACCAGGACGCGGTTGTAGGCGGCCTCGGCTTCCTCGCCCACCACCGTGAGCCTGGCGTGTCCGCTGCGCACGGCGGGCAGGAGTTCGTCCACCAGCCGGGCGGCCACGGGACCAAATCCCACAATGACAATCTGCTCGCTCATGAGGCCTCCGTTGTTTGAAGCATGCGGGCGGAACCGGGTGCGGCCACGGGCCGGACCCAAACAGTGTTGAACTTGAACTCGGGCATCCCCGAGACCGGATCGGTGGCGGCTTCGGTCAGCCGGTTGGCGCTCTCGGCCCCCGGAAAGTGGAAGGGCAGGAAGACCGTCTCGGGGCGGATGCCGGTGCTGAGCTCGGCCCGGCACACCACTTCGCCGCGCCCGTTCGACACCGACACCAGGGTTCCGGCGGCGATGCCCAGGGCGTGGGCCGCCCCCGGGTGGATCTGCATCCGGGCCTCGGGCTGGGCGGCGGCCAACTCGGCGACCCGGCGGGTCTGGGCCCCGGACTGGTAGTGCTCCAGGAGGCGGCCGGTGATGAGGGTCATGGCTTTGCCGGCTGGGTCTATTGCGTGCCCGGCGGCTTCAGCCTCGGGGGTACGACGGCGGCGCGGCGCCACCGGGACCATGACTGCATTGCCGTCGGGGTGGGCGAAGCCGTCCCGGAACAGCCGCGGCGTTCCGGTGCTGCCGGCCGGGTACGGCCAGTAGGCGGCCTCACCGCGGTCCAGCATGGCGTAGTCGATGCCGGAGTAGTCGGCCAGGCCGCCCGCGGAAGCCAGCCGGAGCTCCTCGAAGACAGTCTCCGGATCCTCGCTGTAGGTGGAGGGGGCATCCAGCCGCTCCGCGAGGCGCGCCATGATCCAGAGCTCGCTGCGGGCGCCGGCGGGAGGGGAAATGGCGCGGCGTCGGCGCAGCACCCGGCCTTCCAGGTTGGTCAGGGTGCCTTCCTCCTCGGCCCACTGGAGCACCGGAAGGATCAGGTCCGCCTCCGCGGCGGTTTCGGACAGGAAGAAGTCGCAGACCACCAGGAAGTCCAGGCTCCGCAGCCCCTCGATCACGGCGTTGGCATCAGGTGCCGCCACCGCGATGTTGGAGGCGTGCACGAAAAGGCACCGGACGCCGTCGGGCTTTCCCAATGACTTCAGCAGCTGGACGGCGGGCAGGCCGGGGCCGGGGATCAGGTCTTCGGGGACGCCCCAGACCGCGGCGACGTGCGCGCGGGCGGCGGGGTCGGTGATCTTGCGGTAACCGGGCAGCTGGTCGGCCTTCTGGCCGTGCTCGCGGCCGCCCTGGCCGTTGCCTTGTCCGGTGAGGGTGCCGTAGCCGCTGCGGGCGGAGCCGGGCAGGCCCAGCAGGAGGCTGAGGTTGATGGCCGCGGTGGCGGTGTCCGTGCCGTCCACGTGCTGCTCCACGCCGCGGCCGGTGAGGATGTAGCTGCCGCCCTTGCGGGCGCCGGCGGCGAGCAGGCGTGCGGTTTCACGGATCAGCTCCGCGGGGACGCCGGTCAGGGACTGGACGCGTTCGGGCCAGAAGGCGTTCACGCTGCGGACGACGCCGCTGTAGCCCGAGGTGCGCTCTTGGAGGTAGGCGGTGTCCACCAGGTCCTCGTGGATGACCACGTGCGAAAGGCCCAGCAGCAGGGTGAGGTCGGTGCCGGGAAGGGGCTGGAGGTGGAGGCCGGCGCCGTCGGCCGTGAAGGCCGCGGTGGCGGAGCGGCGGGGATCGACCACAACCAGCCCGCCGGCGTCGCGGGCGCCCTGCAGGTGCTGGACGAACGGCGGCATGGTCTCGGCAACGTTGGAGCCAAGCATCAGGATGGTGCTGGCGGTGTCCAGGGCCTCGAGCGGGAACGGCAGCCCGCGGTCCACGCCGAAGGCGCGCATTCCCGCGGCGGCCGCTGAGGACATGCAAAACCTGCCGTTGTAGTCGATCCGGGAGGTGCCCAGCGCCAGCCGGGCGAACTTGCCCAGCTGGTAGGCCTTTTCATTCGTGAGCCCGCCGCCACCGAAAACGCCGACGGCGTCCGCACCGTACCGGGCGCGGGCGTCCTTCACTGCCGCAACAGCGAGGTCGAGGGCCTGGTCCCAGGCGATGGGCCGGTGGATGCCGTCGGCACCTTTGAGCAGGGGCTCGGTGATCCTGCCGGCGTGGTTCAGGAGCGTGGCCGAGGTCCAGCCCTTGCGGCACAGGCCGCCGCGGTTGGTGGGGAAGTCCCGGCCGGCAACGTCCAGTTCGGGGGATGCCTTGGGGCTGGCAGGTGTGGGGGCTGGGCCCGGCCCCGGCTGCGAAGCCGGGGCCAGGTCCGCCGGGGACGTGAGCGTCATGGCGCACTGCAGGGCGCAGTAAGGGCAGTGCGTGTCGGCGCTTGTGGTCATGTTAGACGTGTCCCATCGCGTTCCGGCCGGCGTTGCGGATGTAGCAGGTCCAGCAGACCACCAGCATCAGGACGTACGCGCCGACGAATCCGTAGAAGGCCGGAGTGTAGGAGCCGCTGGCGGTGCTGGAGGCATTGAGCACCTGGGGAATCACGAAGCCCCCGTAAGCGCCGATCGCGGAGATCAGGCCGAGGGCCGAGGACGCGAGCCGCTGGGTGGCCACGGAGCTTGCACCGTTGCGGGCAGCCCGGCTTGAGGTGGCAAAGATGACCGGAATCATCCGGTACGTGGCCCCGTTGCCGAAGCCGCTGGCGGTGAAGAGCATCAGGAAGAGGACCAGGAAGAGCAGGAAGTTCTTCAGCGGCAGGGTCCAGACCATGGTCAGCGTGATCACGGCCATCGCGGCGAAGGCGGACACTGTCATCCGGGCTCCGCCCATCCGGTCTGCCATGCGGCCGCCGTAGGGGCGCGCCAGGGATCCCACCAGGGGGCCGAGGAACGCCAGGGACAGGGCCACGCTTCCCACGGCGATGGAGGAGAACTCCGGGAAGTAGTCCTTGATCAGCTTGGGAAACACGCCGGCGAAGCCGATGAAGGAGCCGAAGGTGCCGATGTACAGCAGCGCCATGATCCACAGGTGCGGTTCCTTGAGAGCTGCGACCGAGCCGGCCACGTCACCCTTGGCGCTGGTGAGGTTGTTCATGTACTTGAAGGCGCCGAAGGCGGCCAGCAGGATGAACGGGACCCACATCCAGCCCGCCATGGGAAGGTTGACGGTGCCCGCGGCAAGCAGGGTAATGACGATCGGAACGGCAAGCTGTGCGACGGCGGCGCCAAGGTTCCCGCCGGCGGCGTTCAGGCCCAGCGCCCAGCCTTTTTCCCGGGCCGGGTAGAAGAACGTGATGTTGGCCATCGAGCTGGCGAAGTTGCCGCCACCGAAGCCGGCCAGGGCAGCGACCAGGAGCATGACGCCGAATGGGGTGTCCGGATTGGAGACGCAGAGGGCCAGCCCGGTGGAGGGGATCAGGAGCAGCAGGGCGGAGACGATGGTCCAGTTGCGGCCGCCGAAGCGGGGGACCATGAAGGTGTAGGGGATGCGGAGGGTGGCGCCCACCAGGCTTGGCATGGAGATGAGCCAGAAGATTTCCGAGGTGGAGAAGGTGAAGCCTGCGGCGGGAAGCTGGACCACAACGATGGACCACAGCTGCCAGACGACGAAGCCGAGGAACTCGGCGAAGATGGACCAGTTCAGGTTGCGGCGGGCGATGGCCCGGCCTGCGGCCTCCCACTGCTCCTTGTTCTCGGCATCCCAGTTGGCGATCCAGCGGCCGGGACGGAATTCAAGGGCAGGGGCGTCAGTGGTGCGGGTAGGGCCGGGCTGTGCGCTGGCGGATACGGCATCGACGGTGCGGTCAACAGTCACGGGTTACCTCCTTCAGGGGATGTTGTTCCTCCAAGGTAGGGACGGCGCGTTTCGCGGACGGTCGATGTTTGTTAACGCGCTGTGACTTTTGCCTATCCGGCGCGGCGGGCCGGCGTGAGGCGGTCCGGGGCCCGGAATGTGAGACGCACAACACAGGTCCGCATAATGGACGTTTCGTCCATTGACTGGACGTGGCGAAGTAAGATCGAACTCTAACTATTCGCGCCGGGAGGCAGCACCCGCCTGCGCCCGGCCGGTCTCACGAAAGCGTTTACCCATGTCATCCACCGATACCACCAAGGTGCCTGGTTCGCACCAGCCGGTGAACTCCCGCGGCCGCGTCATCGTCGCCAGCCTGATCGGCACCACTGTGGAGTTCTACGACTTCTACGTCTATGCCACGGCCGCCGTGCTCGTGTTCCCCAAGCTGTTCTTCCCGGGTGCGAACGAAACCACCCAGCTGCTGAGCTCCTTTGCCGTCTTCGGCGTGGCCTTCATTGCCCGCCCCCTCGGCTCCATTATTTTCGGGCACTTCGGCGATAAGTTCGGCCGCAAGGGAACCCTTGTTGCGTCGCTGCTGACCATGGGCATCGCCACTTTCCTTATCGGCTGCCTCCCCACCGCGCTGGTTCCGGGCTGGGAGTTCCTGGCGCCGGCATTGCTGGTGGTCATGCGCTTCGCCCAGGGTCTGGCCCTCGGCGGCGAGTGGAGCGGGGCCGCGCTGCTGGCCACGGAGAACGCGCCCGCCAACAAGCGCGCCATCTACGGCACCTTCCCCCAGCTCGGTGCCCCCATTGGCTTCATCATCGCCAACGTCATCTTCCTGGTGGCCAGCTACACCCTGACGCCGGAGGCCTTCGCAGCATGGGGCTGGCGCGTGCCGTTCCTGCTCAGCGCCGTCATGGTGATCCTGGGCCTCTACGTCCGGCTCAAGCTGATCGAAACCCCCGCCTTCACCAAGGTGGTGGAATCCAACGAGGTGGCCAAGCTGCCGCTGGGCCGCGTCTTCAAGTCCAGCTGGCGCCAGCTGATCCTGGGCACCTTCATCATGCTGGCCACGTACGTGCTCTTCTACCTGATGACCACGTTCACGCTGACCTACGGCACCAAGCCCACCCTGGAGGGTGCCAAGGCAGCAGCCGAAAAGGCCGGTAAGCCCATGTCCGAGGCCGCAGCAGCCGCGTTCGTTCCGGGCCTTGGCTTCAGCCGGAACGATTTCCTCTGGATGCTGATTGCCGGCGTCGTCTTCTTTGGCATCTTCACCCTGGTCTCCGGGCCGCTCGCTGAAAAGTACGGCCGCCGCAAGATGCTCATGGCCGTCACCGCCGGCATCTTCGTCTTCGGCCTGCTGTTCGTCCCGCTGTTCAGCGGCGGCTTCGTGGGCACCATGGGCCTGCTGATCCTTGGGTTCTCCCTCATGGGCCTCACCTTCGGCCCCATGGGAGCGCTGCTGCCGGAACTGTTCCCCACCAACGTCCGCTACACCGGCTCGGCCATCAGCTACAACTTCTCCAGCATCCTGGGTGCCGCCGTGGCCCCGTTCATCGCCGTCGCCCTGTGGGAAGCCGCCAAGGGCAGCCCGGTGCTGGTGGGCATCTACCTGACCTCCATGGCCGTGCTGACTTTGATCGCGCTGTTCCTCACCCGCGAAACCCGGGACGTGGACTACGAGAACAACGTCGCCTGACGGCCCTCAGAAATGCCCGGCGGCCCCTGGTGGCCTGCCGGGCATCTTCGTGTCTGGACAGTCACAGCGTTCACCGCGCGTAGCGGGCCACGAAGTTCTTCAGTACGGCCATGGGTTCGGTGACGGTGAAGCGGCGTGCGGCGGCCATGAGCTCCCCGGCCGAATCCGGCGGGAAGTACCCGGCGTGCCGGTAGATGTCGATCCGCGTCACCAGCCCCTCGGCGTCCAGCTCGGGGTGGAACTGGGTGGCATAGAGGTTCGTCCTGATGCGGAACATGTGGACGGGGCAGGTGGCGGCACGTGCCAGCAGGACCGCATGCGGGGGGAGTACGCTGACGGCTTCCTTGTGCCCGGTGAAGGCGGTAAACGTCCGGGGCATTCCCTGCAGGATAGGGTCCTGCAGCCCCTCATCAGTCAGTTCCACCTCCACGGCGCCGAGCGGCTCACCGTAGGTCCGGTCGATCACCGCACCTTGGTGGCTTCCCAGGGTGCCGACTCCGTAGCAGGCGCCAAGGAACGGGAAATCAAGGTCCACCAGCTGGTCCAGGAGCGCTGCGAGCTCCTGCTCCACCCGGCGCTGGACCGGGCTCTTGTGCTCCGGCGGGTCGCTGGAGGTAAACGGGCTGCCGCCGACGATGACGCCGGAGTACGTGGAAAGGTCCAGTGGGGGCAGGGGAGCTGCTTCGAGCCGGATCCGGTGCAGCTCCCGTTCCTCCAGCCCGCCGTACCTCAGGTACGCGGCGTACTCGTCCTCAGCGGCGGCCTCTTCCGCGCGGGAGGCCAGGAGCAGGAAAGGCAGCATGTGCTAAGTCTGCATCCTGCCGGGCGCCCCTGCCAGCATCCCGGCTGCGAGGACAATGCCGGCAGCGGACCACCGCCGGAAGCCAGTGGCCACTCCAGGGTCAGGCCGGGGGCTGCGTGAGTGACCGGCGGGACTGCGGCCGGGCCGCGGGGTCCGCGTGGCGGTGCACCAGCTTCCAGTAGCCCTCCTCGCGGCGGAAGATGCTGGTCACGCGCAGCGCGAACTCCTCCGTGGTGGCGGCGCTGTCCAGCCGGGCCCGGAAGTGTTCGGTCTCCAGCAGGTACGCGGTGTCGCGGGCCGTGTAGGAGGTGACGGTGTCGAAGCCCAGCATCTCGCCGTCGCGGAACTGCCGCGCCGCCTGGTCCAGCCGGGCCTCCACCTGGGCCCAGCCGCGGGCTATCCCGCCGAACGGGTTGGCCAGGGTAACGTCATCCAGCCGGGAGTACAGTTCCTTGATCGGCGCAGGGTTGCCCCGGGTGATCTCGGGGACCGCCTGGTGGTAGCGGTCCACTTCTTCCTGGAAACTTGGTGCGAGCATGGCTGCGTGTGCCGCTTTCTAGTCTTCGATGGTGGCGATGATGGCGCCCGCGGACACCGTCTCGCCCGCCGTTGCCGTCAGGCCCGTGATGGTGCCGGACCGGTGCGCGGTCAGGGGCTGCTCCATCTTCATGGCCTCGAGGACCACCACCAGGTCGCCTTCGGACACCACGTCGCCGTGGGTCACGGCCACCTTCACGATGGTGCCCTGCATGGGGGAGGTCAGCGCGTTGCCGGTGGCGGCTGTGGGGCCGGCGGAGCGGGAGCGCTTCTTGGACTTGCCGGGCTTGCCGGCGGCGGCAGCTGCCGTCCCCGGGGTTCCCAGGGAAGCGGGAAGGACCACCTCGAGCCGCTTGCCGCCCACCTCCACCACCACGCGCTGGCGGTCCTCGGCGGAGCCCTCGGCGTCAGCAGCGGAGTCCGGGGTCCAGGCCGGCAGGTTGTTGGTGAATTCGGTTTCGATCCAGCGCGTGTGGACCTTGAAGGGCCCTTCGGCGGGTGCGAAGGCGGGATCGGAGACCACCGCGAGGTCGAACGGGATGACGGTGGGGATGCCCTCCACCACCATTTCCTCCAGGGCGCGGCGGGCGCGCTGCAGCGCCTGCGGGCGGCTGGCTCCGGTGACGATGAGCTTGGACAGCATGGAGTCGAAGTTGCCGCTGATGACGTCGCCCTGTTCCACGCCGGAGTCTACGCGGACACCGGGACCGGTGGGGTTCTTCAGGACGCGGAGGGTGCCGGGGGCGGGCAGGAAGTTGCGGCCGGGGTCCTCGCCGGTGATGCGGAATTCGATGGAGTGCCCGCGGACCTCGGGATCGCCGTAGCCCAGTTCCTCGCCGCGGGCCAGCCGGAACTGCTCGCGGACCAGGTCGATGCCGGTGACTTCCTCGGAGACGCAGTGCTCCACCTGCAGGCGGGTGTTGACCTCGAGGAAGGAGATGGTCCCGTCCTGGCCCACCAGGAATTCGCAGGTTCCGGCGCCCAGGTAGCCGGCCTCTTTCAGGATCGCCTTGGAGGATTCGTAGAGACGGCGGTTCTGGTCCTCGGTGAGGAACGGTGCCGGTGCTTCTTCCACGAGTTTTTGGTTGCGCCGCTGGAGGGAGCAGTCGCGGGTGGAGACCACTACCACGTTGCCGTGGGCGTCGGCCAGGCACTGGGTTTCCACGTGCCGGGGAGCGTCCAGGAAGCGCTCGATGAAGCATTCGCCGCGGCCGAAGGCGGCCGTCGCCTCGCGGACTGCGGATTCGTAGAGTTCGGGAATTTCTTCCCGCGTGCGTGCCACCTTGATGCCGCGCCCACCGCCGCCGAACGCGGCCTTGATGGCTACCGGCAGGCCGTGCTGGTCGACGAACTCCAGGACTTCGTCAGCGGATTCGACGGGGTCGGCGGTGCCGGGGACCAGGGGGGCGCCCACCTTTTCGGCGATGTGCCGGGCCCGGACCTTGTCGCCCAGGGCGGAGATGGCGTCAGGGGAGGGCCCGATCCAGGTGATGCCGGCGTCGATGACGCGGGCAGCGAACTGGGCGTTCTCGGCCAGGAAGCCGTAGCCGGGGTGGATGGCGTCGGCGCCGGACTGGCGCGCGGCGTCAATGATTTTGTCCATCACCAGGTAGGACTCCGCGGCGGTGGTGCCACCGAGGGCGTAGGCCTCGTCAGCGAGCCGGACGTGCAGCGCGTCGCGGTCCGGGTCAGCGTAGACAGCCACGGAGGCAATGCCCTCGTCGCGGGCCGCCCGGATGATCCGCACGGCGATTTCGCCGCGGTTGGCGATCAGCACCTTTGTGAGGCTGGGCTGCGTGGTTCCTGCGGACTGCTCCAAATTTGCTGACAAGGCGTCTCCTTCTTTCCTTCAGGGAGCCTAGCGCGGTTCTGAGGGTTCCGCCGATATTACTTGCGGAATCCGCGTGTAAAGGAGCCTTCCTTTGTAGGGAAGCTACAAGCAGCGCAGAAAAGCGGGTACTTTACCGCCGCGGCCAGAGGTCCGTGATGCGCACGTTGGCGGCAGCGAGCAGGCCGCGCAGCGTGGAGACGGAAAGGCCGACGACGGCGTGCGGGTCGCCGTCAACCTTCCTGATGAAGGCCCCGCCCAGGCCGTCGATGGTGAAGGAACCGGCACAGTGCAGTGGTTCACCTGTGGCGATGTAGGCGTCGATCTCCTCCGGGGCCATGTCCAGGAAGGAGACCTCGGCGGAGGCGACCGCCCCGAGCGTGGCGCCCGAGCCGCGTCCGCCGGCGCCGTCGTCGTCCGTGTCCCTGCAGTCAACCAGCCAGTGCCCCGTGTGCAGCACCCCCGCACTGCCGCTCATCCGCAGCATCCGTTCGCGCGCGACGTCGGCGGTGTAGGGCTTGCCGTGCGCCTCGCCGTCGAACTCGAAGACGGAATCGCAGCCCAGCACCAGGGCGCCTTCTGCTTCCGGCAGCGCAGCTACTGCCTCGGCTTTGGCGCGGGCCAGCAGCAGCGCGGTGTCGTGCGGGTCCGTGACGCCGTACCGTTCCTGGACGGCCGCTTCGTCGACGTCGGAGACCAGCACGGTGTGCCGGATGCCGGCCTCGGCCAGGAGCTTGGTGCGGGCGGGGGACTGGGAGGCAAGGATCAGATGGTGCACGGTTTCAGCCTAGTGGACCAGTTCGGCGGACACGGGCGCGGCCTGGCCGCGGTTGAGCTTGGCGCCCTCCACGTCCACGTCCGGCAGGATCCGGTCCAGCCAGCGGGGCAGCCACCAGGACTTGGCGCCCAACAGGTACATGACGGCGGGCACGATGGTCATGCGGACCACGAACGCGTCGAACAGCACGCCGAAGGCCATCGCGAAGCCCAGCGGCCGGACCATGGTGAGGTGGCTGAAGATGAAGCCAGAGAACACGCTCACCATGATGATCGCGGCGGCGGTGACCACCGCGGCTGCGTGCCGGAAGCCGACGCGCACCGCTTCCTTGGCTGATGAGCCGTGCATGTAGGCCTCACGCATGCCCGAGGCAATAAACACCTGGTAGTCCATGGCCAGGCCGAACAACACACCGATCAGGATAATGGGCAGGAAACTCAGCACCGCGCCCGGGTTGGCCACGTCGAAGACGTTCCCCAGCCAGCCCCACTGGTACACCGCCACCACGGCGCCGAAGGCGGCCGACAGGGACAGCAGGAAGCCGCCCGTGGCCAGCAGCGGGACCACGATGGAGCGGAACACCAGCAGCAGCAGGACCAGGGAAAGTCCGACGACGATCGCCAGGTAGGGCGGCAGGGCGTCGCCGAGCTTGGTGGAGACGTCCACGTTGCCGGCGGTCTGCCCGGTCAGGCCCATGGCGACGTCGTAGTCGGCCTTGATCCCGCCGTTCAGGCCCCGCAGTTCGGAGACCACCTTGACCGTGCTGGCGCTGGCCGGGCCTTCCTCGGGGATGACCTGGAACACGGCGGTCCGGCGGTCCTCGCTGAGTGCCACCGGCACGGCGGCCACCACGTTGTCAACGGCGCGGAGCTTGTCCGCGATGTCGTACTGCAGCTTCTGCGCCTGGGCTGCGTCAAGGTTCGCGGGGAACTCGCCCACGGCCACGATGGGGCCGGTGACGCCCTCGCCGAAGCTGCGGGCGGTCAGGTCGTAGGCCTGGTAGGCCTCGGACTCCACGGGCTCGGAGCCGCCGTCCGGCAGTGCCAGCTGGAGCTGGGTGGCGGGCAGGGCCAGGGTGCCCAGCAGGAGGATGCCGGCGGTCAGTGCGACCCAGGGGTGCTTGGTGACCAGGCCGCCCCACCCGTGGGTGCTGCGTTCGCGGTCGGTGGCGAGATCGGCTGCCTCGTGGTCCGGTTCGGCGTTATGCGCCTTGGACTTGGCCCAGGCCCGCCTCGAGATGATGCGGCGGCCAATCAGGGACAGCATGGCGGGGGTCAGGGTGATGGCAACGAGCACCGCCACGGCCACGGTTCCCGCGGCGGCGAGGCCCATGACGGTGAGGAACGGCAGCCCGGGGACCACCAGGGCGGCAAGGGCGATGATCACGGTCAGGCCGGCGAAGACCACGGCGTTGCCGGAGGTGCCGTTGGCCCGGGCCACGGACTCTTCAGGGTCCATGCCGGCCAGGAGCTGCGTCCGGTGCCGGTTGACGATGAACAGGGAGTAGTCGATGCCGACGGCGAGCCCCAGCATGAGGGCCAGCATGGGGGAGATGGAGCTCATGTCGAAGAGGCCGGAGAGTGCAAAGGTGATGCCGACGCCCACGCCAACGCCGATGATGGCCATCAGCAGCGGCAGGCCGGCGGCGATCAGCGTGCCCAGCATGAGGATGAGGACCAGTGCGGCGACGGCGATGCCGACGATTTCAGCGGTGCCGAACAAGGCCGAGATGTCCTCGGTGATTTCCTTGCTGGCCAGGGCCGTGACGCCGACCGAGGAAGTCCCGTGGGCGATCTCCTGCACCTGCTTCCGCACCGCCGGGGCCAGCCCGTTGATGGAGGTGTTGAACTGCACCTGGGCCACCGCGGCCTTGTTGTCCTCGGACACGAAGCGGATGGCTGAGGCCGCCTGGGCCTGGCGCTTGCCAAGCTCCAGCTTGGCCTTGTTGGCCTCCAATTCCTGGGCGCCGGCGTCGAGCTTGGCCTGGCCGGCTGCCAGCGTTGCTTTCTGCTGGCCCAACTGGGCTTCAACCAGCGCCGCCGGGGCTCCCGCGGCAGTGAGCTGCTGCTCCGCCGCTGCCAGCTGTGCCTTGCCTGCCTCAAGCTGCGCCCGGGAGGCGTCCAGCTGTGCCTGGCCGGCTGCGAGCTGCTGTTCGCCGTCGGTGATGGCCTTGCCCGCCTGGTCCACCTGGGCCTGGGTGGCGAAGGGGTCCACGGTACCGCGGACCTCGGGGATGGTCTGGAGTTTCTTCAGCGCATCCGTCACGGCTGCCCGGCTCCCAGCCGTGAAGCCGCCGTCGGGCGCTTCGAAAACGATCGTTGCGCTGCCGCCCGACGCTGAGGGCAGCTCCTGCTTGAGCTTGTCCGCGATCCGCTGGGTCTCGGTGCCCGGAATCTGGAAGTTGTTGGACAAGGTGCCGTGGAATGCGGCGGCAGAACCGCCCACGGCCACCAGCACGGCAAGCCAGAGGGAGATGACAAGCCAGCGCCGGCGGTAGGAGAACTTGCCGAGGCGGTAGAGGAGGAGTGCCATGCGGGAGAACCGATCTGATCAGGAGGAACGGGAGGCGGACGGGAAAGCGGTGGTGTTGAAGCCGGCGCCCAGCAGGGCCATGGCGTCGATGAGCAGTTGGCGGAGTTCTGCCAGGGAAGCGGGTGACAGGTCGGGGCCGCGCCGGTTGAACCAAACCTCCATGGCGGCCTTTCCACAGGAAATGATGGAGCCCGCCAGCGCGTGGATATACAGCTCGTCCTGCCCGCCGTGGGTGCCGGCAAGGCGTTCCCGGGCAACGGTGAAAACCTGGGCCCGGCAGTGGTCCCACGCCTCAAGCTCGGTATGGGACATCAGCGGGCTCTGCTGGGTCAGCGTGAACAGTTCTGCAAGCGGTGCTATGGCTTTTGGATCCGCCAGGGCCACCAAGGCGGCCTGGGCCGACTCCAGCATGGGTTCGTCGGACGGCCGGAGGCGCAGTTGCTGGATGGCGTTGTCCAGGAAGCCGTGGACGATGGACGCAAGCGCCGCGTCAGTGCTGCTGAAGTAGTTGAAGAAGGTGCGGCGCGAAATCCCTGCGGCGTCGGCGATATCCTCCGCCGTGAAGTTCCCCGGCCCCTTGCCGCGCAGGAGCTCCAGTGCGGCGTCCGTGATGGCTTGTCGGGTGGCGGCCTTGTTCAGCTCGCGCCGTGACGGGGCGGCGGATCCGGCGTCCTGCGATGCGTCGGGCGGGGAAAAGGGGCTGGGCACGTACTTACACTATGTGCAAGTTTGCACTGAATGCAAGTTATCTGCGCGGGGGGCTCGGGCGCGCGGTGCTTACGGATTCACAGGAGAACGAAAGGTTCCCAACAGCCTCTGCTGAACCTGGTCGCGGATGCTTGGAATGTCCCGCCACGAGGCGTATCACCAGCAGCCGTCAGGCGACGGCGAATCAGGAGACAAGAAATGACACGCACGAAGAAGATGACCCTGGGCCTGTCAGCCGCGGCGCTGGCGCTCGGTGCAGGAATCGGCGTAGCCGGCATGGCCTCTGCCACCACCACAACTCCCGCTCCGACGCCGAGTGCAAGTTCCAGCGCCTCCGCTGACGGCGGCACCGGCACCGGCCACGACGGCATGGGCAGGCACGGCGGCCGCGGCGGCCACGGCATGGAGCAGGCCTCCGCGCTGGCAGCGAAACTCGGTGTGGACGAAGCCAAGGTGACTGACGCGCTGAAGGCCTTCCGCGACGCCAACAAGCCCGCCACTCCGCCCGCCGACGGCCAGAAGCCGGACCCAGCCGCGCGCGAGGCCGCGCTCGCCAAGTCCCTGGCTGAGTCGTTGGGCATCGATGAGGCGAAGGTGACGGCAGCCCTTCAGGAGATCCGCACCGAGGAGCAGTCAGAACACGCTGCGGCACTCAAGACCCGCCTGGACCAGGCGGTCACGGACGGCAAGCTGACCCAGGCCGAGGCGGACGCCGTCACCAAGGCCGTCCAGAATGGCGTGATCGGGGGCGGCGGCCGCTGACCAGTGCCGGCGGGGCAGATAGTCCTTAAAGCAGACAGTCCTTAAAGATGAAGAACGTCCCCGGGAGCAATTCCCGGGGACGTTCTTCCCCGTGCGACGGGGCTGTTACGCCTTTGCATCCTGCAGTTCGCGGGGTGCGGTGTCGGCGCTGGTGCCGTCCGTGGCGGTTTCGCCGGCCACGGCATCGCTGCCGGTCTCTTCCTCAACAAAGGGCGTGCCGTTGCGGGGTGCGTTGTACAGCGACTCGTCCAGGATGCCCTGGCGCTTGGCCACGATGGTGGGGACCAGGGCCTGGCCCGCGACGTTGACCGCGGTGCGGCCCATGTCCAGGATGGGGTCGATGGCAAGCAGGAGCCCGACGCCGGCAAGGGGCAGTCCCAGCGTGGAGAGCGTCAGGGTGAGCATCACCACGGCGCCGGTGGTGCCGGCGGTTGCGGCGGAGCCGAGGACGGAGACCAGGGCGATCAGCAGGTACTGGCTGAAGTCCAGGTGGATGCCGAAGAACTGGGCCACGAAGATCGCGGAGATGGCCGGGTAGATGGCAGCGCAGCCGTCCATCTTGGTGGTGGCGCCCAGCGGTACTGCGAAGGAGGCATAGGCGCGGGGGACACCCAGGCTGCGCTCAGTGACGCGCTGGGTCAGCGGAAGGGTGCCCACGGAGGAGCGGGAGACGAAGGCCAGCTGGACGGCAGGCCATACGCCGGAGAAGTACTGCTTGATGGACAGGCCGTGGCTGCGGACCAGGACGGGGTAGACCACGAACAGCACCAGGACCAGGCCCGCGTAGATGGCTACGGTGAACTTGCCCAGCGAGCCGATGGTGTCCCAGCCGTAGACGGCAACTGCGTTTCCGATCAGGCCGATGGTGCCCAGCGGCGCGATGCGGATGATCCACCACAGCACCTTCTGGATGACGGCGAGGGCTGAGGCGTTGAGGCTGAGGAACGGTTCGGCGGCTTTGCCCACCTTGAGTGCGGCGACGCCCACGGCGATGGCGATGACCAGGATCTGCAGGACGTTGAAGCTGACCGAGGTGGTGACGGCGCCGGACTCGGCAACGGTGGAGCTGGCGCCCAGGCCCAGGAAGTTCTTGGGGAAGAGGCCCACCAGGAAGGCCCACCAGTCACCGGACTTGCCGGTGTACTTGGCGTCCCCGGTGATGCCGGTGTTGGCGCCGGGCTGCAGCAGCACGCCCAGGCCCATGCCGATCAGCACGGCGATCAGGGACGTGATGGCGAACCACAGGAGGGTGTTCCATGCCAGCCTGGCGGCGTTGGATACCTGGCGCAGGTTGGAGATGGAGCTGACGACGGCGGTGAAGATCAGCGGAACAACGGCCGTCTGCAACAGGGACACATAGCTCGAGCCGATGGTCTGCAGGGTGGCGCCGAGCGCATTGGGGTTGGCCTTGGTGCTGCCGGTGTACTTTGCCAGCAGGCCGAGGCCAAGACCCACAATGAGGGCGGCGATGATCTGGAAGCCGAACGAACCCGCCCATTTGGGGAGCTGGAATCCGGTCTTCCCTGCGGGGGAGGGGGTGCTTGTCTGAGTGCTCACCAGAACAAGCTAGACCTCCGCCAATATCACGTCGAACCAACATTGAGAAATATTACGCGGCCATAATGCACTCCGGAGCGTGAAAAGCCCGGAGAATCAGGGCCCATGACGGCATTTGTTACTTATTCCCGGCAGGGGTGTGCTTAACATCTCGTGTTTCATGGTGCTTCCGGACCGTTAGGTAGAGCCGGTGCGCGGTGATCACCAGTGCCAGCCAGGCCGCGCCAAGCGCCCATGCGGCCAGGACGTCCGTGAGCCAGTGGTGTCCCAGGAAGATCCTGCTCAGGCCAATCGCCACAGCGAAGAGGGCTGCTGCCGCCGCCGTGAGGATGCGGGCGCGGTTCGAGTGGAGCCGCAGGATGATGAGGTAAGCCACGATGCCGGCGATCACCACGGCGTTAAGCGAGTGTCCACTCGGAAACGATGCCGAGTGCTCGTAGGGCGGCACCGCATCGCTGAGGTCCGGCCGGGTGCGTCCCACGAGGCGCTTGCCGGCGATGGTCATCAGCAGCGAACCCAGACCGGCGGTGACGATCAGGATGACCGGGGTCCAGGAGCGGCGCCGGAGAGCCAGGCCCGCCATGATGGCAACGGCCAGGACCGGCATGCCGATGGTCCCGCCAACGTCCGTGAAGGCCGTGACGACCACGTCAAGCGTGGGGGTGCGGAGGTCCTTGCTGGCCGCCAGGACCGGATGGTCGAGTCCCGCCACCCCATCGGCGGCCACTACCGCTTCATAGACTTCGCTGAAGGCAGCGGTCAATACCGCGGAAATGACGGCCCCCACCAGCAGGGTGAGGATCAACGCGCCGTGCGGGCCCAGTACCTGGCTGATGCGGTGGACCACTCCCACCAGGCGCCGGCCTGTCCGGGTGTCCCATCTGGTGAGGTCCTTGGCACCCACGGACGTGTCCTGGCGCAGTTCGCCACGCACCCCTGTCTCGGCCGGCGTCCCTTGGAGGTTCGTCAACATCGTCTCCCTGCTCATTCGGCAATGCGCACCACAGCAATTTAGTAAGCAAGCTTATTGATTGCTGTGCGCGCTGTCCACCAACTGCCGTGGGCACGGTCCACCCGCCAGGGATCCGCCAGGAGGATGGGCCGGCTAGGTGAGGAGTGCCCGGCGCAGGGTATCGAGTCCGACAGAGCCGATGTTGAGGGCCTTGGTGTGGAACTCCCTGAGGTTGAACCCGGGCCGTGCTTCGAGTTCCGCACGGATTTGTTCCCAGAGGCGCTGGCCCACCTTGTAGGAGGGAGCCTGGCCCGGCCAGCCAAGGTAGCGGGTGAACTCGAAGTTGAGCTGGCCTTCGCTGATGGGGAGGTTCTCCTTGAGGAAGCTGTATCCCTTGTCGGCGGTCCAGGTGCCGGTTCCCCAGCGTTCGGGCATCTCGAGTTCCAGGTGCACGCCGATATCGAAGACCACCCGGGCCGCCCGCATGCGCTGCATGTCCAGCATGCCCATGTGGTCGCCGGGATCGTTCAGGTAGCCCAGTTCCTGCATGAGTTTTTCGGCGTAGAGGGCCCAGCCTTCGCCGTGGCCGGAGGTCCAGCAGACGTTCCGGCGCCACTTGTTGAGCAGCTCGCGCCGGTAGGTTGCGGTGGCCACCTGGAGGTGGTGGCCCGGAACGCCCTCGTGGTACACAGTGGTGGTTTCCGCCCAGGTGGTGAAGGTATCCTCGCCGGCGGGGACGGACCACCACATGCGGCCGGGGCGGCTGAAATCGTCGGACGGGCCGGTGTAGTAGATGCCGCCCTCGTCGGTGGGGGCGATCCGGCACTCCAGTTTCTTCATTACATCGGGGATGTCGAAGTGGATCCCGGCGAGTTCGGCCACGGCCTTGTCGGAGAGGCGCTGCATCCATTCCCGGAGCGCATCGGTGCCCTTCAACTGCCGTGCCGGATCGTTGTTGAGGATGTCCTTCGCTTCGGCAATGGTGGCGCCCGCCTTGATGGTGGCCGCCACCTGTTCCTGCTCCGCGATGAGGCGGTCCAGCTCCCGGACGCCCCACGCGTAGGTTTCCTCCAGGTCCACCTCTGCACCCAGGAAGGAGCGGGAGGCCAGTGCGTAGCGGGCCCTGCCCACCGCGTCCTTTTCGGGTGCCGCGGGGAGCAGCTCGGTGCGCAGGAATTCCGCCAGGCCGGTGTAGGCGCGGCGGGCGGCGTCAGCGCCGGCGTCGAGCTTTTCCTGCAGCGCCGCCGGCAATGGCCCGGCGGAGGTGGAGGCATCCGCCGCCAGGTTGGCGAAGAAACCGTCCGCGGCGGCGTACTTGGCCACCTGTTCGATGACGATCCGCACCTGGCGGGCAGCGGCCACTTTGCCGGCGTCCTTGGCCAGGCGCAGTGACTCGGTGTAGCCGCTGATGGCAGCCGGCACATTGTGGGCGCGCCCGGCGATGTGCTCCCAGTCCTGTTCGGTGTCGGTGGGCATGAGGTCGAAGATGGCGCGGATGTCCTGGGCCGGGGAGGCGATGTTGTTCAGCTCCGCGTATTCCCAGCCGGAGGCGTGGATCAGCAGCTGCAGGCCCAGCCGCTCCTGCATGGCGTCCAGGGTGACGGCGTCCACGTCGTCCTCAGGCTCCAGGCCCTCCAGTGCCATGAGGGCTTCCCGGGCTGCCTCGGCGAAACCGGCGATGCCGGCAGGGGAGAAGTCCTGGTATTCCGTCTCGTGTCCCGGCAGGCCAAGGGTGGTGGCGAAGGTCGGGTTGAGCCTGATCAGGGTGTCAGTGTAGGTGTCCGCGACGGCGTCGATCCGGGTGTGCGGGCGCGCGGCGGGGGAGGTGTCTGTAGTCACACCCCGAGACTACCCGGCCACGCGACGGGGCAGTGAGCGGCGTCAGCCGTGGCTGCGTTTCCACGCTCCCGGGCCGGGCGTGGGGGCGAGCCGCAGTTGCTGCCTGCGGACCCAGTGCCGCACGCTGGCGGTCCTGGCGGGTGCCGGGCTTTCCCCGCTGAGGGAAAGCACGACGGCGGTCAGTGCGGCCAGCTCCTCGGCGCTCGGCTGTCCTTTGACAACAGAGAGCAGGGGAGCAGCGGATGCTTGCGCGCTGTCCGGGGTTTCGTCGGGCTCAGGCGCCCCTGGGGTGGAGGTCACAGCGGGATGTTCCCATGCTTCTTGGCGGGGAGGCTGGCGCGCTTGTCACGCAGCGCGCGCAGGCCCTTGATGATCTGGATGCGGGTGTCCGAGGGGGCGATGACGGCGTCCACGTAGCCCAGTTCGGCGGCCTGGTAGGGGTTGAGGAGTTCTTCCTCGTACTGCTGGATCACCTGGGCGCGGCGGGCCTCGACGTTGCCGCCGTCCTCGGCGACGGCTGCGAGGTCGCGGCGGTAGAGGATGTTGACAGCACCCTGGGCACCCATCACGCCGATCTGCGCCGTGGGCCAGGCCAGGTTCAGGTCGGCGCCGAGCTTCTTGGAGCCCATGACGATGTAGGCGCCGCCGTAGGCCTTGCGGGTGATGACGGTGAGTTTGGGGACGGTGGCCTCGGCGTAGGCGTACAGAAGCTTGGCGCCGCGGCGGATGATGCCCTGGAACTCCTGGTCCTTGCCGGGAAGGAAGCCGGGAACATCCACCAGGGTGATGATGGGGATGTTGAAGGCGTCGCAGTGGCGCACGAAGCGGGCTGCCTTTTCTGATGCGGCGATATCCAGGGTGCCGGCGAACTGGAGGGGCTGGTTGGCCACGATGCCGACAGTGTGGCCCTCCACCCGGCCGTAGCCGATCATCACGTTGGGGGCGTACAGGGCCTGCATTTCCAGGAAGTGCCCGTCGTCCACGATTTGCTCCACCACGGCGCGCATGTCGTAGGGCTGGTTGGCTGAGTCCGGAACCAGCGCGTCCAGGGCGAGGTCGTCGTCGTCGATCTCCAGCTCCTGCTGGTGTCCCAGGACGGGTGCCTCGGACAGGTTGTTGGACGGCAGGAAATCCAGCAGTTCGCGCACGAACTCGATGGCATCGGTTTCGTCCGAGGCCAGGTAGGTGGACGTCCCGGTGGTGGCGTTGTGCTGCCGCGCGCCGCCGAGGGTTTCCATGTCCACGTCCTCGCCGGTGACGGTCTTGATGACGTCCGGGCCGGTGATGAACATGTGCGAGGTCTTGTCCACCATCACCACGTAGTCGGTGAGCGCGGGGGAGTAGGCGGCGCCGCCTGCGGACGGGCCCATGATGAGCGAGATCTGCGGCACCACGCCGCTGGCGTGGACGTTGTTGCGGAAGATGTCAGCGAACATGGCCAGGGAGGCCACGCCTTCCTGGATGCGGGCGCCGCCGCCGTCCAGGATGCCGACGACGGGGCAGCCGTTGCGGAGCGCGAACTCCTGGACCTTGACGATCTTTTCGCCGTTGACCTGGCTCAGCGATCCGCCGTAGACGGTGAAGTCCTGGCTGTAGACCGCCACCAAGCGGCCGTCCACGGTGCCGTAGCCGGAGACCAGGCCGTCGCCCAGCGGCTTCTTCTTTTCCATGCCGAACGCGGTGGAGCGGTGGACGGCCAGGGCGTCGAACTCAACAAATGAGTCCTCGTCCAGCAGCAGGGCGATGCGCTCGCGGGCCGTGTTCTTGCCGCGGGCATGCTGCTTTTCGATGGCTTCGGGGCCGGATGGCTGTTCGGCGCGCGCCTGGCGGTCGCGGAAATCGGCAATCTTTCCCGCTGTCGTTGTCAGATCGTGGCTCATCAAGTGTCTCCGGCTCTGTAGCAGGTCAGTTCTGTCGGCTGGCGGCCCGTGTTGTCCGGAGCGTTAAGTAGCATCCACACAAAAGACCAACCCTGCTGGCAAGTCTAGTGACGGTTTGGGCGCCAACAGCTGTAGGGAACCTACAATTTTCTGCGTTTCCTGCACCCCCTTCGCAATGTTACTCGCGAGTAACTTAGTTGGGTTACAGTGTTCCCATGACTTCAAGCAACGATGCTTTGCATGCCTCCGAAAGCCCCTACCGGGCAGCAGGTTCCTTGGCGGGCCGGACCATCCTGCTGTCCGGCGGAAGCCGCGGGATCGGCCTGGCCATCGCGCTGAGGGCGGCCCGGGACGGCGCCAACATCGTGCTCCTTGCCAAGACGGGGGAGCCGCACCCCAAGCTGGCGGGCACCGTGTTCACCGCGGCGGAGGAACTCGTGAAGGCAGGCGGCCAGGCGCTGCCCCTGGTGGGCGACGTGCGCCGGGATGAAGACGTGGCCGGTGCCGTGGCCGCAGCCGTGGAACGGTTCGGCGGCATCGACGTCGTCATCAACAACGCCTCCGCCATCGACCTCTCCACCACGGATGCCGTGGACATGAAGAAGTACGACCTCATGCAGGACATCAACGTTCGAGGCACCTTCCTGCTTTCCAAGTTGGCGCTGCCGGCGCTCCGCTCTTCTGGACAGGGGCAGATCCTGACGCTTTCGCCGCCGCTGAACCTCGACCCCTCCTGGGCGGGAAAGCACCTTGCCTACACCATGGCCAAGTACGGGATGAGCCTGACCACCCTGGGCCTGGCAGAGGAACTGGAGGCGGACGGGATCAGGGTCAACTCGCTGTGGCCGTGCACGCTGATCGACACGGCGGCCATCCGCAACATGCCCCACGGCGAAACCATGGTGCTGGCCGCCCGCGGCCCGCAGATCATGGCCGACGCCGCCCACGCCGTCCTGACCGGAAGCAACCTCGGGGCGGGCGCGCCGCCGTCGGGCAACTTCTACACGGATGAGCAAGTCCTCGCCGCCGCGGGCGTGACGGACTTCCGCCCCTACAGCCTGGGGGCGCCCGAAGACCGGCTGGTCCCGGACATCTTCCTCTAGCGGGCCTTCTCGCCGCCCCCCGGACGGTCGGTTCCAGGACTGCAGTTGGCTGGGTGGGACCCCGCCCGGCTCGGTAGGATCTAGCTATGGATGACGCACACGCACCGGGTATCCCCCTGAACCGATCGGACCTGGCCGACCAGCGTTTCCTCTCAGCCACGGGGATACCCCGGATCGATGTCGTGGACTCCACCGGCTCCACCAACGCCGACCTCCTGCGGGGCGTCACCGTGGAACCTGCGGCCTGGCCGGATCTCTCCGTCCTGACCGCGGAGTACCAGACCGCTGCAAGGGGACGGCTGGACAGGCACTGGGAGGCGCCGCCGCTGAGCTCGGTGTCTGTCTCCGTGGTACTGCGTCCGGTCAACGCGGACGGCAGGCCCCTTCCTACCCAGAGCTACTCCTGGCTGTCCCTCATCGCAGCCCTGGCCCTGCGCCAAACCCTCCTGGACACGGCGGGCCTCCCGGCCGAACTCAAATGGCCCAACGACGTCCTGGTGCGCGGCAGGAAGATCGCCGGCATCCTCGCCCAGCTCGGGCCCATGGTGGATGGCAACGTTCCCCCGGTCATCCTGGGCACCGGGCTGAACGTCACCCTGCGCGAAGATGAACTTCCAGTTCCCACCGCCACCTCCGTGGCCATCGAAGGTGCCACCACCACGGACCGCACCGCCCTGCTGAAAAGCTACCTGTCCCACTTCGCCGTCCTGTACCGCAGTTTCTGCAATGCCGACGGCGACCCCACGGCAGGGATGGCCGGCGGACCATCGCTGCACAAAAGGGTTGAGGCCGTGATGGTCACCTTGGGAAAGCAGGTGCGCGCCCAGTTGCCCGGCGACCACGAAATCATTGGCCATGCGTCCCGGCTGGATGACTACGGCTCCCTGCTGGTGGTGGACCGCGACTCGCGCGAGCACGTGGTGACTGCCGGTGACGTGGTGCACCTGCGGCCCTGGACATCGCCGGACGCACCAAACCAGGGTGGTTATGCGTAGAACCCTCGTTCCAGGGGAGCAGGTGATCGTCACTACCCGTCCGCAGCCGCGGAAGCTCGCCGGGGCCGCCGTGGCCTTTGTCCTGGCGCCGGCGTTTGCCGCCTTCGCCAGTGCCTGGATCCTCCGGGGCGGCGCGGCCCGCGTGGCGCCTGCCCTTGGCCGCCAATGGACGCCCTGGCTCGTGACCGCGTGCGTCCTCGCGGCCGCAGCTGTCTGGCTGGGCTACTGCCTGCCCCGCCTGCTGCGCTGGCAGGGCACCCGCTACACCCTGACCAGCCAGCGGATGGTGGCCCGGTATGGTCTGTTGAACCGGCGGGACCAGCAGGTCAACCTGGTGTCAGTGCGTAACCTCACGGTCCACGAATCGCTGCTGCAGCGACTGGTGCGCTCAGGGAATATATCCTTGGAAACCGGGCACCAAGGCATGGTGACCTTTCGCGACGTGCCCGAGGTTGCCAGGTTCCGCGACTTTATCCTCGACGCCATCGGGGAACTGCCGGACGAGAGCGGGGCCCAGCCGGGTGGCGCGACGCATTACCCCGCCGGTGCTTTTCCGGAGGACATGAGAGAAGGTGGACGGGATGACCGATGAGGCCCAGCAGGAACGCGTCGAGCGCATCCCAACCGGAACCACCGCCTTCGAGCCTTCTTCCGGCGACTACGACGCCGCCCAGCCGGAAGCCGAAACCGGCCCTCCCGCGGAGAAGCCCGCCGTCGAGCGGCATCCGCCAACAGGCGCCATGTCCGCGGAACGCCTTGCCATGAAGGCGCTTGAAGCCCGCCTGCTGGGTGGGGAACGCAAGCTCCGCCGTCGTGAAGTTGCCGCCGGTGCCGGCCTCTCACTGCTTTCAGCCCGCAAACTATGGCGCGCCCTGGGTTTCCCCAACTTCGGCGACGAGGATGTCGCCTTCACCGAACGCGACCAGGCGGCCCTGTCCACCGTGGTGGACCTGGTCCGTGCCGGGAAGCTCACGGAAGAAGCAGCCATCTCGGTCACGCGTTCCATCGGGCAAATGACCGACCGCATGGTGGTCTGGCAGATCGAAGCGCTGGTGGAGGACATGGTCCACGAGCAGGGCGTTACGGATGCCGTGGCCCGCAAGCGCCTGGTCAACGAACTTCCCGCGCTGGTGGATGCGCTCGAAGAAGTGCTGGTCTACTCCTGGCGCCGCCAGCTCAACGCCGGTGTCCAGCGGCTCGCGGTCCGCGCCGAAGCCGGGCTGCAGGCCAGTGAGGAGGGCCGCGAAGGCGACGAGGATGACGCGCCCCTGCCCCTTGCCCGCGCAGTGGGTTTCGCGGACCTGGTCTCCTACACCAGCCTGTCCCGCCGGATGAACGAAAAGACGCTCGCCCGGCTGGTCCAGCGCTTTGAAAACAAGTGCGCCGAGATCATCTCCGTGGGCGGCGGCAGGCTGGTCAAGACGGTCGGCGATGAAGTCCTTTACATCGCCGAAACTCCGGCCGCCGGGGCCGAGATCTCCCTGGCGCTCGCCGAAGCCTTCACCGAAGACGAGATCCTTCCCGAAGCCCGGGTGGCCATGGTGTGGGGGAGGATCCTCTCCCGACTCGGCGACATCTACGGGCCCACGGTCAACCTCGCGGCACGCCTGACCACCCTCGCGGACCCGGGCACGGTGCTGGTGGACTCCATGACCGCCTCCGCCCTGGAACACGACGAGCGGTTCGTCCTGATCCCCCAGGAACCGGAAAACGTGCGCGGCTTTGGCGAGATCAACCCCGTCCGCCTCACCCGCGGCCGGGGCAAGGGCCTGGTCCTGGACTGACGGGCACTTTTGCTTCCCTGCAGCGGGTGAGCAAAAGAGTTTGTCCATTCGGTGGTTAATCGCGCTATAGTCGGTTCGTTCACTGATGCCGAAGCCCTGGGCGGGGAGGCCTCCCCATCGCGGCCATTGAGGGGCATGGGTAAAGTGGCCGGCAGGGAAACGGCGGCATTGTTCCCTCAGGGCCCGTCCATTGCGGCCCTCCGCCAGGTCTCGGTCACCCCTGCATCACGGGTGCCATCAAAGTAAAAGGGTGGGGCAGTTTTGCTCCGCCTGCGATGCTGCCACGCGGCAGCGCTATAACAGGGGAAACATCGCTGTGACATCACTGCTGGGGAAGCTTGGGCTGAAAAGGCGACATAGGAAACTGGTCTCCGGCACTCCGTTTGGTGCTGTGGTGGCGGTTCTGGTGACAGGTGCAGTGTTGTATCCGGGGTTCAAGACCACTGAGGTGGAGTTGAACGATGGCGGCGTGTGGGTGGTGTCCAAGACCAAGAACGCCGTGGGCCGGCTCAACTACCCTTCCCGCGTGCTCGATGGCGCTGTGACGCCGGCGTCGACGACCTTTGATGTGTTGCAGCATGCCGGTGAGGTGTTTGTTGATGATGAGACTGGTTCGACGTTGAACCAGGTGTCGCCGGCGAATATGCGCTTGGGTGGGGATAAGCAGTTGCCGGGGGCGGCTGATGTCAGTTTTGGGGCGCGGACGATTTCGGTGACGGATGCTGCGTCGGGGAAGGTGTGGGCGGTGTCGCCGTCCACCGTGAACAGCTTTGATAAGGAAGCCTCGGAACCTGTCATGGTCGGCTCTGAGGGCACCGTCTCGACGGTTGGTTCTGATGACCGGATCTATTCCGCCGATCCCAAGACCGGAACGGTGACAGTGACGGGGGTGGATGCCAACGGTGAGGTGACGTCGTCGGAGTCCACTGCCTGGGATGGCCTTAAGGGCGCCGGGAATTTGCAGATGACGGTGGTGGGGGACCAGCCGGTGGTGCTGGACGCTGCTGCCGGGAACCTGTTTTTGCCCGGTGGTAAGCGGCTGGCGCTGGAGAACGCGCGGGATGCGAAGCTGCAGCAGGCCGGGCCGGGCAGTGATGTTGTGGCAGTGGCCACCAGGAAGGCGTTGGTGAAGCAGCCGCTGGACGGGGGTACGGCGAAGACGGTGTCGTTCGACGGCGAGGGCGTCCCGGCTGCACCGGTGCAGTTGGGTGGGTGCGTGCATGCGGCGTGGTCGGGTGCGAACAAGTACGTCCGCGATTGCACCAATGATGGTGACGATAAGAAGGTGGACGTGCCCAAGGCGAGTGCGTCGCCGTCGTATGTTTTCCGTGTGAACCGGGAGCTGGTGGTCCTCAATGATGTGAACTCGGGCAATGTGTGGTTGGTGAACCAGAACATGCAGCTGGTGAACAACTGGGACGACGTGATCCCACCCAAGAACCAGTCCGACGACCAGGACCAGGAATCGGCAGACAACAACACCATCAACATCCTGCCGGACCGCACTAAACCGAACCGTCCGCCGGAAACCAAGCCCGACGCCGTCGGAGTCCGGCCGGGCCGTACCACCGTCCTCAGCGTCCTGGACAACGACAGCGACCCCGACGGCGACGTGCTCACCGCAGCGGTGGGGGACGCCGGACCCAAAGCGGGCACGCTGGAAAGCATCTACGGCGGCACCGCCTTCCAGATCACCGTCCCCGCAGACGCCAAGCCGGGCACGGAAACCTTCAACTACAGTGCCTCGGACGGCCGCGGCCTGTCCGCCACCGGCCAGGTCATGCTCAGCGTGGTGGGACCCGACGAAAACAAACCGCCCAAGTTCAAGCGCGGAGAAGACACCACCATGCTGGTGGAACAGGGCAAGACCGTCAGCCAGAACATCCTCACCGACTGGATCGACCCCGACGGCGACGACATGGTCCTGCTGGACGCCAAGGCCGACAACGACCAGGACCAGGTCAAAGTCCGGCGCGACGGGCTGCTCACCTTCCAGGATTCCGGCGCCACCGCCGGCAAGAAAAACGTCCAGGTCACCATCTGGGACGGCCGCGCCACCGTCACGGGCAAGGTGGTGGTCAACGTCCAGCCGCCCGGGGCACTGGCACCCGTGGTCAACGCCGACCACGTCACCGCCGTAGTGGGCCAGGACCTGGTCATCTCCCCGTTGAAGAACGACGTCGACCCCAACGGTGGTGCCCTCCGCCTGGCCCAGGTGGAAGCCAGCGGCCCTGCCGAACTTGGCCCCGTCACCGACGGCGGCACGTTCACTTTCCGCAGCAGCACCCCCGGCCCGGTCTACCTGACCTACATCGCCAGCAACGGCCCGCAAAGCAGCCAGGGCCTCATCCGGGTGGACGTGGAATCAGGCAACGACGGGGGCGACCCCGTGGCCGTCCATGACGTAGCCCTGATGCCCGCCGGCGGAAGCGTGCTGCTGGACCCCCTGGCCAACGACTCCGACCCCTCCGGCGGTGTCCTGGTGCTGCAGTCCGTGAAACTCCCGGACAATGCGACAGTATCCGTCAGCGTGATCAACCACAGCGTCCTGCGGATCACGGACATCCTGGGGACCAAGGACCCCATCCTGTTCGAATACACCATGTCAAACGGGAAGAAGTCGGCCACGGGCAGTGTTTCCGTGGTGCCCGTCCCCGCACCCGCCGTGGTGGAAGCCCCGCAGCCCAAGCCGGACGAAGTGAATGTCCGCGCCAATGATGTGGTCACCATCCCCGTCCTGGACAACGACACCCACCCGCAGGGGCAGGAACTGACCGTGGACCCCGTCCTGCCGCAGTCGGTTGACCCGGCCGACGGCAAGAGCTTCGTCTCCGAAAACACGCTCCGTTTCATCGCGGGCAGCCAGCCCAAGACAGTGCGCGCCATCTACAACGCGATGGATCCGCAGGGCCAGAAGAGCGCCGCCGCCGTGACCATCCACATCCTTCCGCTCGAAGGCGCGGAGAACTCCCGGCCGCAGCCGCGGAACCTCACTGCCCGCGTGGTGGCTGCGGGCACCGTCCGGATCCCGGTTTCCCTGGACGGCATCGATCCCGATGGCGACTCCGTGCAGCTGACCGGCATCGACAGCACCCCTGCCATGGGAACTGCCACCGTGGGCAGCAACTTCATCGACTTCACGGCTGCAGGGGACGGTGCCGGTACCGATACGTTCCGCTACAAGGTGGTGGACCGCCAGGGCGCCGTGAATACGGGAACCGTGACCGTCGGCATCGCGCCCCGCGGTGACATGAACCAAAAGCCCACCCCGGTGGACGACGAGGTCCGGGTGCGCCCGGGCCGGCAGATCGCCGTCGACGCCACCGCCAACGACACCGATCCCGACGGCGACCGCATCCGCATCCTGACCGACGGCATCGAGGCCGACCCGGCCCTGCAGGCCACCGTCAGCAAGAACAGCGGACGCATCATCCTCCTGGCCCCCAACGAGGCCGGAACCGTCAATGTGCGCTACACCATCGCCGACGACCGGGACGCTGCCGCCCAGGCCACCATCCGCCTGGTGGTCGATAACGACGTGCCGCTGAAGGCACCGATTGCCCGTGATGACCGGGTGACGTCCGCCCAGGCCATGGGGAAGACCGCCGTCGACGTTCCTGTCCTCAAAAATGACGAGGACCCCGACGGTGTGGGCGAGAACCTGAAGATCAGCACGGAAGCCACCACGGCGCGGCCCGGCGGCAGCGGCAATGTCCTGGTGGACCTCACCGAGCAGCCCCAGCTCATTCCGTACACCGTGGAAGACGTGGACGGCCAGCAGTCCACGGCCATCATCTGGGTGCCCGGCCTGGGCCAGCAGGTGCCCACCCTGGCCAAGGACGAGGTCATTGAGGTGGTGGCCGGGCAGTCCGTCGACGTTGATCTGAAGGAATGGGTCAAGGTACGGGACGGACGGTCGCCCAGGCTGACCCAGGCGGACCGGATCAAGCTTATTGGGGCCGACGGCGGCGATCCGGTGACGCGCGACGGCGCCGGCCTGAAATACGCTGCAGGTGCGGACTATGTGGGTCCCGGCTCGCTGACCTTCGAGGTGACCGATGGCACCGGACCGGATGATCCTGCCGGCCTGAAGTCCACCCTCAGTATCCGCACCAAGGTCCTGCCGGACCCGAACAAGAACAACCCGCCGGAACTGCTTGGCGCCAACGTGGATGTTCCCAAGGGTGATTCCGCGGGCACGGACCTGGGCAAGCTCACCTCCGATCCTGACCAGGACGACGTCGAGAAGATGAAGTACGAACTGGTGGGCGGTTCTCCCGGCGGGTTCAATGCACGCATCGAAGGCAAGACGCTGAAGGTTTCAGCGGCCGATTCGACGGCAACCGGAACCCGCGCGGCCGTGCAGGTCACGGCAACCGATCCCCGCGGGCTCGAGGCGACGGCCACCTACCAGCTCGCGGTGACCGCCTCCAACCGGCCCAAGCCGGTGGCCAACGACGACGTGCAGGACAATGCCGCCGCCGGCAAGCCGGTGACCATCAATGTGCTGGCCAACGACGGGAACCCCTTCCCGGAAACACCGCTGAAGATCATCGCCGCCAATACCGAAACGGGCAGCGGCAACGTGGGCGTCAATGGTGACTCGGTGACCGTCACGCCGGCGCCCGGCTTCACCGGAACCATGGTGGTGGCCTACACCGTGGAGGACAAGACGGCGGATGCGTCCCGGCACGCCACCGCGCGTGTCCGGCTCACCGTCAAGGACAAGCCGGCAGCACCCACCACACCCCAGGCACAGAGCGTGGGCGACCAGACGGCGCTGCTCACCTGGTCCGCGCCGGCCGACCGGGGTTCGCCCATCACCAGGTACACGGTGTTCGGCGAGGGCGGGTTCCGGCAGGAATGCCCGGCCAACACGTGCACCCTGAACGGCCTGACCAACAACACCACCTACCACTTCCAGGTGACGGCCACCAACGAATTCGGCGATTCCGACCGGTCCCCGGCGTCCGCCGATGTCCGGCCGGACGTCAAGCCGGATACTCCGCTGGCGCCCTCGCTGAAGTTCGGCGATAAGCAGTTGGCGGTCAACTGGGCCGCGCCGGCGAGCAAGGGTTCCCCGGTGAAGTCCTACGACCTGGAAATCTCACCGGCACCTGCAGGCCAGAATGCCCAGATCCAGGGGCTGACGTCCGTCAGCTACGTGTGGAAGGGCCTCCAGAATGGTGTGTCCTACAAGGTCCGGGTCCTGGCCCGCAACGACGCCAAGGACCCGTCCGAGTGGAGTCCGTACTCGGCAGCTGAAGTCCCGGCCGGTGTACCCGCAACTCCGGCGGCGCCGAGCGTGGCACAGGCAACTCCCGTTGGATCGCAGAGCCAGCTGAGGGTCGTGTGGTCGGCCCCGAACAACAACGGTGATCCAGTTTCGGCCTACACCCTGACCACCCTTCGTGGCGGTGCCGCCATCGCAACCCAGCAGGTTGCCGCCACTTCGCAGAACGTAACAGTGGACAACTCCGAGTCCAGCTACACCTTCACCGTGTCGGCAACAAACAAGGCCGGCACCAGCGCCACCAGCGCGCCGTCAGCAGCCACGCGCGCAGTGGGTAAGCCCGGAACAGTGGGAGCGCCCACGGCCACCCTTGTGGATACCAATGCCAACGGCGGCAAGATCGATGTTCGGTTCACGCAATTGACCGATGCCCAGCGCAACGGCTCATCACAGACTGAGATCGCCTACCGTTACAGCCTGACGTCGGGAGGTGGCTCAGGCAGCATCCCCGCCGGTGGCGGTGTGGTCGCGGCTCCCAACGGCACGCAAACTTCGGTGGTGGTGTGGGCCGTGTCGTCCCGCAGCACCACAGCCGGCGACGCAAGCGCACCCTCCAACGCAGTCAACCCTTATGGCCTTGCTTTTGCCCCGACGGTAAACGGCAGCAACAGCAGCGGCGTCGGCGACAAGACGGTGTCCTGGACCTGGAACCAGCCAAGCGGCAACGGCCGGGCCGTGACCGGGTACCAGTACAGCCTGGACAACGGCCCTTGGCAGGACACCCAACAACGGAGCTTCTCGAAGAGTGTTGGCTACAGCGAGACCCACAAGCTTGAGGTACGTGCCATCAGTGCGGGACAGCCAGGCCGGATTGGCAGCGACACATCCCGCAGCGGCTCGGAACCACCGCCTCCGGTACCCACGTCCTGGAGCATTACCGCGACCCCGGTTCGGAGCTGTACGGAGCCCGGCTATGGTACGGACAGTTTCCGTGCCGGCAACCCGTCCGACTGCGTGGGCGGTGGCAAGTGGATGCCGGCCAACCAGCCCGCCAATTCGGACTTCTATGTGGTCTGGTACAAGACGAGCGAGAACCCGTCGGGCATTTGGTATCACCTCACGAGTGGTGCCGCCTCCGGGAACTACGTCCGCAGCGACACGACCAACCACCCCGGGAACCCGCCTGCCGGGATGCCCAAGCACTGAACCGCCCGGGCACTGTCCGGACATGTCTCTACCATCTTCGAAAAAGGACCCTTCATGACCATGACCATTGAGCAGGCCGAGTGGTTTGCCGACACATTCGAAAAGCTGGTTGCCAACGTAGGGCAGGCGGTGCTGGGCAAGGAACACGTCATCAGGCTGACCTTCACCGCCATGCTGGCCGAGGGCCACGTCCTGTTCGAGGACGCCCCGGGCACGGGCAAGACCTCCCTTGCCCGGGCATTGGCCGCCACCGTGCAGGGCTCCAACAACCGCATCCAGTTCACGCCGGACCTGCTGCCGTCCGACGTCACCGGCGTGACCATCTACGACCAGAAGACCCAGAAGTTCGAGTTCCACAAGGGGCCGATCTTCAACAACATCGTCCTGGCCGACGAAATCAACCGGGCCTCGCCCAAGACCCAGTCAGCGCTGCTGGAGGTCATGGAGGAATCCCGCGTCACCGTGGACGGCGTCACGTATTCCGCAGGCCGGCCGTTCATGGTGATGGCCACCCAGAACCCGATCGAGCAGGCCGGTACCTACCGCCTTCCCGAGGCCCAGCTGGACCGCTTCCTGATCAAGACCTCCATCGGCTACCCGGACCATGCCTCCACCGTCAGGCTCCTGGGCGGCAGCAACCTGAAGGACCGCTCCCAGGAACTGTCCGCCGTCATCACCACGCAAGCAGTGGCGGACATGGCAGACCTCGCCGCAACGGCACACGTGGACACCGCGGTGCTGGAGTACATTTCCAGGCTGTGCGAGGAAACCCGCAGCGCCCCGGAAACCCGGCTGGGGGTTTCCGTCCGTGGTGCCCTGGCCATGGTGCGGGCCGCGAAGGTCTGGGCTGCCTCGCAGGGCCGGAACTTTGTCCTGCCGGACGACATCAAGGAACTGGCGCCGGTGGTGTGGACCCACCGGTTCGTGATGGACCCCGAGGCAGAGTTCTCCGGCGCCACCGCCGAGGCCGTGCTCACCCGGATCCTGGCCGACGTCGCCGCCCCGCAGCAGCGCACCAACGCCTGAGCCGCCTGGCGGCAGCCGAAAGCTGCTGCACCCGCCATTCCATTCCAGCGCAACAACGAAGGCACACCCCTATGTCCGACGGCACGTCCAGCGGAACCCCGTTGACCCGGCTCGCGGAGCGTCTCCAGCAACTTTTTCACCGCAACGGCCGCCCCACCCGGCTGCACCCTGCAACGGTGTGGTCGGAAGCCAGCAGCACCGCCCTCCAAGCCCTGACACCCGCGTGGCGTGCTGTCCGCCGCAACTGGCTGAAGTATGCGTGGCCGGTGCTGTCCGTGGTCAGCATTTTGGGCTGGTCAGTCCTTGCCGCCGCCATCCTGCTGTGGATCACCGGCCAGGCGTTCGGCTGGCAGGAAGCCACGGCAGCGGCCATTGCCGCCTTCACCATGTTCGTGATCGCCGTTGCCTTCATCCTGGGCAGGTCCTCCTATGGGGTGGTCCTGGACCTGGCCCGCACGAGGGTCGCGGTGGGGGACAGCGCCGTCGGCAGCATTGCCGTCTCCAACAGCTCCGCACGTCCGCTCCTGCCGGCCGCGCTGGAACTCCCGGTGGGCAGCACCACGGCCGTGTTCCACCTGCCCCGGATGAAGCCCGGCCAGGTCCACGAAGACCTGTTCACCATCCCCACCGCCCGGCGCGCCGTCATCGTGGTGGGACCCGTCCGCTCCGTGCGGGCGGACCCGCTGCACCTGCTGCGGCGCCAGGTCCTCTGGACCGAACCGGAGGACCTCTTCGTCCACCCGCGGACCGTGGCCTTGGCCGGCTCCGCTGCAGGCTTCATCCGCGACCTCGAGGGCATGCCCACCACCGAACTCTCCAGCGCCGATGTCTCCTTCCATGCGCTGCGCGACTACGTGCCGGGCGATGACCGCAGGCACATCCACTGGAAAACCACGGCCCGTACCAACAAACTCATGGTCCGCCAGTTCGAGGAAACCCGCCGTGCCCACCTGGCCATCTCGTTGTCCATCAACACCGAGGAATACGCCTCCGAAACCGAGTTCGAGATGGCCATCTCCGTGGCTGCCTCCATCGGCCGGCAGGCCATCCGCGAACAGCGGGAACTGGATGTCCTGACCCAAAAGGGGCCCCTGCGCTGCGAAACCGGCCGGAACATGCTCGATGACATGACCCGGATCGTGGGCACCCCGATGCGCCGCACCGCCGTCGACCTCGCCCGGACCCTGGCTGACACCGTCCCCAACGCCTCCGTGGTCTTCTTCGTGGTGGGCAGCAACGTGACGGCAACCCAGCTGCGCTCTGCCGCCGCCTCCGTCCCGCCCGGCGTCCGCAGCCTGGCCGTCAGGGTGGAAGCCGGCGCGGCCCCCACCCGCGCCAACATCGCAGACCTTACTGTCCTCACGCTCGGCGACCTGGCCGACCTCGCCATCGTGCTCCGAAAGGCGGCCGCATGAGCACCACGCCGGGCCGCTCCCCGCAGACGCAAATTCCCCCAACCCGCACCCGCCGCAAGGCTGCCAATCAAGAGTCGGCGTTCGCGGACGGCCAGCCGCTGTGGCACTTCCTGCTCGACGCCGGAGCCCTGGTGGTCCTGCTGGGCCTGGGCCTGCTCGGCTTCGGCCTGAGCTTCGGCGGAGACCCGTACTACCTTCTCTCGGGTTTCGGCGGCATCATCCTGGGCCTGGCCATCGGGGCGGCCAATGCGCACCTGCGCCTGGGCCTGCTGATCACCACCGCACTGGCCCTCGCCGCGTACCTGGTCTTCGGGACCCTGCTGGCAGTGCCGGACGCCGCCATCGCCGGGTTCGTCCCCACCCTTGACTCGCTGCGGACCCTGCTGCTGGGCGTTGTCTTCGCCTGGAAGGACATGCTCACCGTGGGCGTGCCGGTGGGAACTGCCGGCGGCGTACTCATTGTTCCCTTCCTCAGCGCACTGATCACGGCGCTCGTGGCCGCGCTGCTGACGTGGCGCGCCAAAAGCCCGTACCTGCCCCTCCTCCCGGTGCTGGTCCTGTTCGTCAGCGGCATCGCCTTCAGTACCAACGCAGCGTTCCTGACCCTGGAACGCGGCATCGGCCTGACCGTCCTCGGCATCGCCTGGGCCACCTTCCGCCGGGATGCCCTGCGGCGGAACAACACCCGCCGGGTGGCGGTCAACAACCCGCAGACGGACACTGCAGCCGCACGGCGGGCCAGGATCCGCCGGCTGGGCATGGCGGCGGGAGTCATCGCCGCCAGCGTGGGGGTCACCGCGGTGGCAGCACCGCTGGTCAGCGCAGGGGAGGACCGGAAGGTCCTCCGCAACGTGGTGGTACCCCCGTTCGACCCCAAGGACTACATCACGCCCCTGGCAAGTTTCCGGACCTACGTGAAGGACAAAAAGGACGACACCCTGTTCGTGGTCAAGGGCCTCCCGCGGGACGGCCGGGTCCGGCTCGGCGCCCTGGATGCCTTCAACGGGACCAACTACAACATGGACCCCAATGGCTCCGGCAACTTCAGCAAGGTGGGCGATGCGAAATCCATCAACACCCTCGCCGACGCATCCGGGGTGGTGCCCACCAACGACTACTCGATCAGCATCAACATCGAGGACTACCAGGGCTACTTTGTCCCCGGCGGACGAAAGACCACCGGCATCAGTTTTGACCAGTCCGGCTCCGCCGCCGCTGCGGGCCTCTACTTCAACCCCGGCTCCGACACCGCAGTGACCACCAACGGGTTGTCCCGCGGCGACTCCTACAGCGTCCAGGTCTCCGACCCCGTTAAGCTCGAACACGGGCAGCTGACGCAGTACGACTTCGCCAAGGTGTCGCTCCCGGACGCGCTGGAGGTGCCTCCGGTGGTGGGCTCCCAGGCCAACGACCTCTCCGCCGATGCGCCCACCGCCATCGACCGGGTGCGCCAGATCGAAGCCCACTTCCAAAAGACGGGGGCGTTCAGCAACGGCCTGGTCAGTGAGGGCCAACTGCCCAGTGTCTCCGGCCACGGCTCAGCCCGCATCCGCAGCCTGCTCACGGCCAAGCAGATGCTTGGCGACGACGAGCAGTACGCGGTGGCCATGTCCCTGATGCTCCGCCACCTGGGGATTCCGTCCAGGGTGGTGATGGGTTTCTACCCCGAACCGACCAGCCCCGAGAACGGCGCGGGCGAAGTTAAGATCACCGGCAAGGATGTCCACGCCTGGGTTGAGGTCGCCTTTGAACGGGTGGGCTGGGTCAGCTTCGATCCCACCCCGCCCAAGGACAACATCCCCATCCCGCCCGACCCGGAGAACAAGTCGAAGCCCAAGCCGCAGGTGCTGCAGCCGCCGCCCCCGCCGCAGGAACCGGCAGACCTGCCACCGGACTCCTCACCGGACGCCCTGGATGCCGACCAGAAGAAGAACAACCCGTGGCTGTTCTGGGGTGCCCTCCTGGGTGCCCTGGGCGTCGTCGCCATCCCGCTGGTGGTCCTGGCCCTGCCGCTGTTGCTGATCGCCTTGTTGAAGGCACGACGGCGGAAGTCGCGTTTCCGCGACGGGCACCCCGCCCAGCGTGTGGGCGGAGGATGGAACGAGGTGGTGAGCCTGGCGACAGACCTGGGCGCCGCCGTCGACACCCGCTCGACGCGCCGGGAGAGTGCTGCCGTCCTGGCTGAAGCGTTCCCCGCCACCCAGGGAACCACCATCATGCTGGCGCGCCGGGCGGACGCCTCGATCTTCGGAGCGGGGGAGCCCACGGAGGAGGACGTCCGCGAGTACTGGACCATTGTTGACGGTTCACTGAAGGAAATGACCTCGGGCATGGGATTCTGGCGGCGCCAGCAGGCACGGTTCTCGCCGCGGTCGCTCCTTGCCGACGCCCGGACCGCCATGAACTCCGGCAAAGGCCTCAAGCTGCGCGGCGGCCGCGTGGCCCTGCCGGCGGTGGGTGGGATCCTTGCCGCACGCCGCCGTCGGGTTGCTGGCGGGGCGGCTGCCGGCGGGGCCGCTGCAGGTGACCGGGCCGGAACGCCCGGCGCACCTTCAGCGCCCCGAACGGAAGCCCCGCCCAGAGGCACGCACGAATCACACCAGCAAGGACCCAACCAGCAGTGATGCCCGACGCCGAACGCTGCCCGCGCTGCCAACAGCAGATCCGCGCGGGAGCCACCTTCTGCACTGCCTGCGGCGCGCCGCTGCCCAACCGGGCCGCGCGCCGCACCCGCACCCCGGACCCGCTGGCGCACCACGACAGGAGTGACGCCGGGGAAGCGCGCCCCGCGCAAGCGCCCGGGATTCCCGGTACTATCCCGGTAGTAGAAAGGCCCCCGGCAGGTCAGCCGGCGGGTACCGAATTTACGGGCACCGCGCACAGGAGCACCCTGCACGCGGGCACCGGGCCGGGCAGCACCGGCGGTTCCACCAGGGTGGAAGCCGCTCCAGGGGGAGGAACGGGAATGGCAGTGAACCTTCAGCTTGTTCCGGCTGCGGCGGGCAAGCGGCTTGGGGCTGCCGTCATCGACTGGCTGCCCGGGGTGGCAGTGCTGGTGGTGACCTTCGCCATCGGATTTGCCGGGATCACCCGGACCAGGAGCGGCGGCTTCATCGTGTACGACACCTCCTCCCTGGTGCTGTTCGGCGGCATAGGCCTGGGCCTCACCCTGGCCTACCTGTTCGTGGTGCTCGGCCTGGAAGCCCGCAGCGGCAAGACGCCCGGCAACCTGGCCATGGGCATCCGCAGCGCGGACCAGGACGGCTACGCACCCGGCGCCGGTGCAGTCTTCCTGCGCGGCCTCATCACCGGGGCAGGCATCCTCCTGGCCCTGCTGGCGGCAGTACTGATAGTGGTCTTCAAATGGTTTGACGCCGCCCTGTTCATCCTCGCCCCGCTGCTCCTGGTGGGTGCCGCCTGGGCCGTGCTGGTGGTGGTTTCCAACCGGTGGGACAGGAATGGCGGCCTGCGGGGCTGGAATGACACCGCTGCCAAGACCCTGGTGTTCGACGTCAAGGCCGGCAGGGACCCCATCACCACCGGCGGCATCCAGGGACCCTACAGCTTCGCGCCCCTGGACCTTCCGCCCGTCCAGCAGGTGCTCTCCCCGGTGGCCGGCGCCAAAGCGCCGCAAACCCCGGCACCCCAACCCCCGGCAACCCGGACTGCGGCACCCCCAGTACCTGCGCCGTCGGCCGCCATGCCGTCCCAGCCCATGCCCTACACGTCGCCCGCCTCCTTCGCGCCGCCCGGCAGCAATTCCCCGGGTGTGCCCACCGGACACCGCGTGCCGCCGCCGCACGTGGACGACGACGTCGAACGCACCCAGGTGCGCCCCGGCGCCGTCGGCCCCGCGCCGGTGGCCGTCCTCCGCATCCGCCTGGACGACGGCCGCGACTTCCAACTGGACCGCAGCGTCCTGGTGGGCCGCAACCCCATGGGACAAACGGGCGAACAGCACGCGCAGCTGCTGGCCGTGGACGACCCCGGACGTTCGATCTCAAAGACGCACCTGCACCTGCTCACCGACGGCACGGGAATCTGGGTGACGGACCGGCAGTCAACCAACGGAAGCGCCGTCACCACCCCGGACGGCCTGCGCACCCCCCTGGTGCCGGGCGTCCCCACGTTTGTTACCCCCGGCTCCAGCGTGCACTTTGGAGACCGTACCTTTTACCTAGGACAGGCATGAACCAGCACCCCGCCAGTGTTTCCCCCACCATCCAGCCGGGGCCAGGCCTCGTCCTCACCTACGGCTACGGGACGGACAGGGGCCTCCGCCGGGAGCTGAACGAGGATTCCTACATCGCCGCCGACCCCGTCTTCGCCGTGGCTGACGGCATGGGCGGGCACGAGGCCGGGGAAATCGCCAGCGGCCTGTGCGTGCGTGCCTTGGCTGAAATACCCCAGGTCACCACCGGGGAGCGGAACATCACTGCCCCCCTTCTCCAGCAGTACCTGGTCCGTGCCGACGCTTCCATCCGCGAAGCCACGGGGGCCCGTGCCGGCACCACCCTTACGGGCGCCGTGGTGGTGGAACAGATGAGCATGCCCTACTGGCTGGTCCTGAACATCGGCGATTCGCGCACCTACCGGCTCAGCCAGGGGCGGTTCGAGCAGATCAGCGTGGACCATTCCGAGGTCCAGGAGCTCGTGGACGCCGGCGAGATCACCGCCCAGGAAGCCACCGTCCACCCCCGCCGGCACGTAGTTACCCGGGCTTTGGGCACGGGGGATGAGACGGAGGCGGACTACTGGCTCCTCCCCATCGAGGAAGGCGACCGCGTGCTGGTCTGCTCCGACGGCCTCACCGGGGAATTGTCGGACGAGGACATCCTTCGCATCCTCAGCACCGTGGCGGCGCCGCAGGACGCAGTGGACGCCCTGATCCAGGCTGCCCTTCGCAGCGGCGGCCGGGACAACGTGACGGCCATCGTGGTGGACGCCAGGAATGTCGCGAACGACGACGGCGCGGGCACCACCGCGCCCCGCCACACCCCGGCGGACGGGGACGAAGTGACGCTGCCGCGGCCGCCGGCCTCCGAAGCCGTAACGCAGCCCCTGCCGGCACCCGTTGATGCCCGCGCGGACCAGGACGGAGAGCCTGGACGATGACCGGCGCCAGCTACATTCCCGGCAGCTGGCTGGGCATTGTCCGGCGTGGAACCGCAGTCCTCCTGGGTCCGGAGTCGCCCGGGGCGCTGGCGGGGGCCGTTTGGGAGCTTTTGGGTTCAGACCCGGAGCCGCACGAGGTCCTGGCCGCCGTGACCAGCAGTTCTGGTGGGTCACTGACCCGCATACCGTCCTTCGGGATCCTGAATTTCAACGGGTCCCTGCGGGTCTTCCTGCGCGGCGAGCTCGACCTCGCCGTCGAGCAGCCCGGCGGACCCGTGGACCTCGACGGCCGTGACGTAACCACCTGGAACGAGCGCAGGTTCCTCGTACCCGGGAAGTGCCGGTTGGTTATCGCAGGCGGTGGCACGGGCACCCCAGGGCAGGCTGCGGGACGGCCCGGCCTTCCGCTGGTTGAACTTCCACTGGGGGAGGGCGTGGTGCTGCTGCAGTCCCTGACCTTGGGCGCACCGGCCGGTCCTGCCGCCGTCGCTGCTCCGGCTCCGGCGGACCGTGAAGAACCCACGCGGACTCCGGCCGGTGTTGACGGCCCGTTCGCCGTCAATTCTTCCGGCGAGGTGGATGGTCCCGCCGACAACGAGCAGGCCCTTGCCCCGGAAGCGCCAACGGGCGGGGGCGAAACAGCCGACGATTCCTCCAGGTGGACCGCCACTGCCATGCCAGCCGCCCCTGCCGTTGCCGTGCAGCAGCCTGACGCCATACCCCGTCCGGTACCCGCCGTGCAGCACCTCGATCCGGAAGCCACAATTGCCCCTGGCTCGATCATCGACGCCGACGGAGAGCTTCTTGAGGAAACCGGTGCCGCGGAATCGGCCGGCCTTGGCGAGCAAGAATCGGAGCTGCCCGGTTCCGGGACAACCGGCGCGACACCAACCGCCGCTGCAGCAGGTCGTGGTGAGGCAGCTCCCGCCGTAGACACGACCACGTCCTACGACCATCTGTGGGACCGGACCGTGATGCGGAACATCGAAGATGCGGCCGTGCGCGAGGACCCCGACGCCGACTCCGGACATGTCGTGCCGCAGCAACAGCCGGCACTGGCAGCTGCCGAACCACTGCCTGCCCTGGGCACGAGGGAGGATGCGCCGGGTGGCTCCTCCGCAGAATCGGGTGCAACGGAATCCGGAGCACCAGAAGTCGGCCCCGCGCCTGCAAGTCCAGACGACGCGGCGGGACCCGGGACCGGCCCGGACGATGCCGCTGCCACCCCGCTCCGTCCTGCATCTGCTGGAGTCCTCATTGACTCCGTACCCTGGCGCACCGGGGGTGCAACGCCCAACCCGATGCCTGCACCTCGCCTGGGCAGCCATGCCCCCGTCCACGAACCTGCACCCTTCGAGGCACCTGAAGTAGCCCAGGACCCGCTGGCGCACCCGCCTGCCCCGGGGCAGGAACCAAGCTTCGACCCCGACCACGACGGCCAGACGGTCATGAAGAGCAGCCTCGCGGGAACAGCGGCCGGGCCGGCAGCGAACCCACCTGCCGCCCGGCAGGATGCCGGCGGTGGCCCGCTGGTGCTGGCCCGCGTCTGCGCCCAGGGCCACGCCAACCCGCCCACCCGCGCCCAGTGCAGCGTCTGCGGGGCCGCCCTGTTGCCCGATGCGGTGCAGGTGGCGCGTCCCCGGCTGGGACGGATGCGGCTGTCCACCGGAGACCTGCTGGACCTCGACCAGTCCATGGTGATCGGCCGCCAGCCGTCAGTATCCCGGGTCCAGGGCGGTGTGATGCCGCGCCTGGTGCAGGTGGCAAGCCCTGGCGGCGACATCTCCCGGTCCCACGTGGAGGTGCGGCTTGAGGGCTGGCACGTGATGCTCTGCGACCTCAAGGCCACCAACGGCACCGTCCTGGTCCGCGAAGGCCAACCGCCGCGCCGTCTCGCCCAGAACGAGATGGCCATCCTGCTCGACGGCGATATCGCTGAACTGGGCGACAACATCTCATTGCGTTTTGAGGAGATTCCTTGAGTTCCAAACGGCCTGTTGCGCCGCCGCCCCGCATTCCGGGGTTCACCTACATCAGCCTGCTCGGCTCGGGCGGCTTTTCGGACGTCTACCTCTACGAACAGGACAGGCCGCGCCGGAAGGTCGCCGTCAAGGTACTCCTGTCCGACCTGAAGACTGAGGGCGCCCGCCGGCGTTTCGAGTCCGAGGCCAATCTCATGGCCCAGCTGTCCTCGCACCCCTACATCGTCACCATTTTCGAAGCGGAAGTAACCGACGACGGGCACTCCTACCTGGCCATGGAGTACTGCTCCCGGCCCAGCCTGGACGTGCGGTACCGGCGCCAGCGCTTCAGCGTTGATGAAGTCCTGGCCGTCGGCATCCAGGTGGCCTCCGCCGTCGAAACCGCGCACCGCGCCGGCATCGCCCACCGCGACATCAAGCCCGCGAACATCCTGGTGACGGACTATAACCGTCCCGCGCTGACCGACTTTGGGATCTCCGGCACCCTTGCCGGGGACTCCGACGACAACTCGGGCATGTCCATTCCCTGGTCGCCGCCGGAGCAGTTCCGCGACGGCAGTGTTGACGGCGTCATGGTGGACGTGTGGGCCCTCGGCGCCACCCTGTACACCCTGCTGGCCGGACGCTCGCCCTTCGTCATGCCCGGGGCGGACAACTCGCAGCGGGAACTGATCAACCGGATCAGCAACTCGCCGCTGCCCCGGCTGGGCCGTCCGGATGTGCCGGAGTCGCTGGAACTGGCCCTGGCCACAGCCATGGCCAAGTCGCCGCAGTCACGGTATTCCTCCGCGCACGCCTTCGCGCTGGCCCTCCAGCGGATCCAGGCTGAGCTCAACCTCTCCGTGACGCCCTTCGAAGTCCTTGAGGAACCCCAGCAGGAGGAGAGCCACCCGGACGACGGCACGGAGGAAACCCGCGTCCGCAGCATTGCTGCCATCGATCCCGAGCGCACCGGCAGCGCCCCCACCTTCCCGGCCCGCACCCGTCCCAACGCCCCCGGCGCCGGGACCGAGGCCACGGGACGCCGGGGTGGCGCCGTCCCGCCGTCGTCCTTCACTCCCGCCGGCCCCGGCCAATGGCGGCCGGCCCTCGCCGTGCCCTCCATCCCGGCGGGTCCCGCCGGAACGGATGGGCCCGGAGCAGGCGCGGCCGACGGCGGCGGCCAGGGGGAGTGGGCCCAGTCCACCGTCCTGCGCGGCAGCCCAGGCGCGGCGAACTATGGTGCCCCGGTCAGGGACGACGCGGGGCCTGACGCCTACACCGCCGACGCCACCGTGCACCGGCCCGTGAGCGTCGACCAGCCCCAGCCGGAGCCGGCGGCAGACCACAGAAAGCGGAACCTGTGGCTGGCGGTTTCCGGCGGCACCCTGCTGGCGCTGGCAGCGGTGGTGGGCATCGTGGTGGCCAACGCTGCCCCCGGCACGCCCAAGGTGGCGGAAACCCAGCAGGTCAGCAAGCCGCCGGCCGACGCCGTGGACAGCGGCACCGTCCCCAGTGTTGAAGGCCTCACGGCATCACGAAAGCCCGAAGATCCAAACACCATCATCTTCTCCTGGACCAACCCGCAGCCCAGGGAGGGCGACTCCTACAAGTACCGCACCAAATCGGCCAAGGCGGACGGGCCCTTCGAAACCACGAAGGTACCAAAGACCTTTGTTTCCGGGTTCGGCCCCACTCCCATCTGCCTGGAAGTGATCCTGGTGCGGGCCGACGGCAGCGCATCGCCGGAAGGCCCGGACTCCGTCGCCTGCCTGCAGGACTAGCCAGTTGATGACGCAAACACATTGCCCACTGAGGAGGCACAGATCATGGGGGATCTAGCAATAGATTTCTGTGGCGAATGGTACGAGCCATCGGACGAGGACATCTTCAACATTGGCCGCGAGGGCGATCTTGAAGTGGACGACAACCCGTACCTGCACCGGCAGTTCCTGCAGGTGGCCCGCTACGACGGCATCTGGTGGCTCAGCAACGTGGGCAGCATGCTCTCGGCCACCGTGGCTGACGGCTCCGGCGGCATGCAGGCCTGGCTGTCGCCCGGCGCCCGGATTCCGCTGGTGTTCAGCCACACCAACGTCATCTTCACGGCCGGACCCACCACCTACGAGTTCGCCGTGCACGTGAAGACGCCATCCTTCCGGCAGGAAGCCCGCGAAGGCGCCAGCGGCGGGGACACCACCATCGGGCCCGTGGTCTTCACCGACGCCCAGAAGGCACTGATCGTGGCGCTCGCCGAGCCGGTGCTCCGGCGCGAAGGCACCGGCTTCAGCACCATCCCCTCCTCGGCAGCCGCCGCCAAGACCCTGGGCTGGGCGCTGACACGCTTCAACCGCAAACTCGACAACGTCTGCGACAAGCTGGACCGCGTCGGTGTCGTGGGACTGCGCGGAGGGGGCGGCAAGCTGGCCACCAACCGCCGTGCCCGCCTGGTGGAGCACGCCGTCACCACCCACCTGGTGACATCCGATGACCTGTACCTGCTCGAAAAGATGAGGGGCGTGGACGAAGGATGAGGATCCGGCTGACACTCCGCCGCGAACCCGCCGACGCCAAGGACCTGGCCGTCACGGTGGACGGCCTGGCCACCGTGGCCGACATCGCCACCGTGCTCTGGGCGGCCGACCCGGACCGGAAGGGCACCCCTGCCCCGGACAACCTGTCCCTGCGCATCGACGAAGCCTTCGTGGGCGCCGGGATCACCGGAAACATCCTGGCCCGGGAGGACAACCTCCTTGAATCGGGCCTGCGCCCGGGCTCCGTGGTCTCGCTGGCGCAGGTGAGCGGGCAGTTCCACGAACCCGGAGCCAGCCGTGGACCTGCTGCCGCCACGTTGCGCGTGCTGTCCGGGCCCGACGTCGGCCGTGAATTTTCGCTGCCCACCGGCACCAGCTACATCGGCCGGGACCGGGACGTGGACATCCGCCTGACGGACCCGCTCACGTCCAAGCGGCACGCCCGGATCACGGTGGGCGAGAGCATCGAGATCGTGGACACCAATTCCGCCAACGGCCTCCTGATGGACGGCCTGCCCGTCACCCGCGCCACCCTGAACTCATCCGACACGGTGACCCTGGGGGACACCACCATCACCGTGGTGCCGCTGGGGCACAACCACGCGGCAGCGCCGACGTCGCCCCTGGTTGACTTCAACCGCTCCCCGCGGGTGGTGCCCCGCTTCGACGTGCCCAAGCGTGTCCTCCCGGCCGGACCCAAGCGTCCCGAAGACCAGCCGTTCCCGTACATCATGCTGGTGGCGCCCCTGATGATGGGGGCGGTCATCTTCGCGGTCACCCAGAACGTGCTCTCCGTGGTGTTCATGCTGATGATGCCCCTGTTCATCGTGGGCCATTACGTGGACCAGCGGATGCGGACCCGGAAGCAACAGAAGGAACAGCTCAAGCAGTTCCGCGCCTCCATGGCCGACTTCCGGCAGGACCTCACCGAGCTGCAGCAAGTGGAACGGGCGGTCCGGCTCCAGGAAGCGCCGTCCGTCAGCGACACCGTGGACGCCATCTACAAGCTCGGACCGCTGCTGTGGACCCACCGGCCGGAGCACTCCTCCTTCCTGGGCCTGCGCTTTGGGCTGGGGACAGCACCCTCCCGCATCCCTTTGGAAGAGCCGTCCAACAATGACACCGAGGTCCAGTATGCCCGCGAGATCCAGGACTGCATCAAGCAGTTCAGCGAGATCGAAGGCGTCCCCGTGGTCTCCCAGCTGCGCACCTCCGGCGCCCTGGGCATCGCCGGCGCCCGCGGCCTGGTGGACGACGTGGCCCGCGGCATGGTGCTGCAGTTGGTGGGCCTGCACTCCCCGGCAGAGGTGATCCTGACGGCTATCACGTCCGCCCAGTCCCGCGAACGCTGGAACTGGCTGCAGTGGCTCCCGCACGTTGGCTCCGGCCACAGCCCGCTGGGCGGGGACCACCTGGCAGCCGGGTCTGCCGGCGGCTCCTCCCTGCTGGCACGGCTTGAGGACCTGGTGGATGCCCGGGAAACAGCGGCCAAACGGAGCGCCCCGGACCTGCGGCCGGGCATCGACCCCGTCAAGCATGAACTCGAAGAGCCCGTCCTCCCGTCGGTGCTGGTCATCGTGGAGGACGACGCGCCCGTGGACCGCGGCAGGCTCACCCGGCTGGCCGAGCGGGGTCCCGACTGCGGCGTCCACGTCCTGTGGGTGGCCACCGACATCCAGGCGCTGCCCGCAGCCTGCCGCGATTTCATGGTGGTGGACGGCCACCACGGCACCACTACCGGCCAGGTGCGCCTGGGCCGTCACACCTACCCGGTCAGCTGCGAAAGCGTGGATGCCGAACTTGCCGCGCAGCTGGCACGGATGCTGGCCCCCGTGGTGGATGTGGGCAAGCCCGTCAACGACGACTCCGACCTGCCGCGTGCCGTGTCGTATGCAACCCTGATCGGCAAGGACTTCCTGGACAACCCCGACGCCGTGGCAGAGCGCTGGACGGAGAACAACTCCGTCCAGGCCACCGCGGTGGCCAACCGCAAAGACAACGGCACGCTCCGGGCGCTGGTGGGGTCCAAGGGCATCGAGCCGCTGTACCTGGACCTGAAGAACGAGGGGCCGCACGCGCTGGTGGGCGGCACCACCGGTGCAGGTAAATCCGAATTCCTGCAGTCCTGGGTCATGGGCATGGCCGCGGCGTACAGCCCGGACCGCGTCAGCTTCCTGTTTGTGGATTACAAGGGCGGCGCCGCGTTCGCGGACTGCATCAACCTGCCGCACACCGTCGGGCTTGTCACCGACCTGTCCCCGCACCTGGTGCGCCGCGCCCTGACGTCCCTGCGTGCGGAGCTGCATTACCGTGAGCAGCTGCTGAACCGGAAGAAGGCCAAGGACCTGCTGGCCCTGCAGCGCGAGGCTGATCCCGACGCACCGCCGTACCTGATCATCATCGTGGACGAATTCGCCGCCCTGGCCAGCGACGTTCCCGAGTTCGTCGACGGCGTGGTGGACGTGGCCGCGCGCGGCCGCTCCCTGGGCCTGCACCTGATCCTGGCCACCCAGCGTCCGGCCGGCGTCATCAAGGACAACCTGCGCGCCAACACCAACCTCCGGGTGGCACTGCGCATGGCGGATGAGGACGACGCCACGGACATCCTGGGCGTCCCGGATGCCGCCTACTTCGATCCTGGCATTCCGGGCCGCGGCGCCGCCAAGACCGGGCCGGGCCGCATCCAGGGATTCCAGACCGGCTACGCCGGCGGCTGGACCACTGACAAGCCGCAGCGGCCGCAGATCGACATCGTGGAGATGGCCTTCGGTTCCGGTCCCAGCTGGGAAGCGCCCGCCCCTGCTAAGCCCGTTGCCCAGGAACCGGCCGGGCCCAATGACATCGCCAGGATGACTTCCACCATCGTGCACGCCGCGGACACCCTGGCCATCCGGCCGCCGCGCAAGCCGTGGCTGGATGAGCTGGCCAAGACCTACGATTTCTCCAAGCTGCCCAACCCCCGCACCGACGAACAGCTGCTCCTGGGCGTTGCCGACGATCCAGTGCACCAGGACCAGCCCACCGTGTTCTACGAACCTGACCGGGACGGCAACATGGCCATCTACGGCACCGGCGGTTCCGGCAAATCTGCAGCCCTGCGCGGCATTGCCATTGCTGCTGCGGTCACCCCGCGCGGTGGCCCGGTCCACGTCTATGGCATCGATTGTGGCTCTTCGGGGCTGCGGATGCTGGAGGAGCTTCCGCACGTGGGCGAGATCATCAACGGCGACGACGTGGAACGCGTGGGGCGGCTGCTGCGCCTCTTACGGGATATTGCCGAGCTGCGGTCCGCGCAGTTCGCAGAGGTGCGTGCGTCCACCATCGTGGAGTACCGGAAGTTGGCCAACCGGCCGGATGAGAAGCGGATCTTCGTGCTGGTGGACGGCATGTCCGCGTTCCGGGAAGCATACGAGCACAGCAAGCTTTCCGGGCTCTGGGACATCTTCCTGCAGCTGGCCACTGACGGCCGCACCCTGGGCATCCACCTGGTGGTGACGGGGGACCGGCCCAACGCCGTCCCCGCGTCGCTGCTTGCTTCCATCCAGCGCCGCCTGGTGCTGCGGCTGTCCAATGAGGACGACTACATCTCCATGGACGTGCCCAGGGATGTCCTCACTGCGACGTCGCCGCCGGGCCGCGGGCTGCTGGACGGACTTGAGGTCCAGCTTGCCGTCCTGGGCGGCAACTCCAACCTGGCCCTGCAGGCCCGGGAAGTCCATAAGCTCAGCGAAGCCATGCTGCGCCAAGGCCTCGATACCGCGCCCGGCATCGAACGGCTGCCCGAGCAGGTGGACCTGGATGTCCTCGCCGCCGGCAGCCCGGACCTGCCGGTGGTCGGTGTGGACGACGAGTCCCTGCAGCCCGCGGAGATCATGGCCCGCGGCCCGCTGCTGCTGGCCGGCCCGCCCGGTGCCGGACGGACCGTAGCCCTCGTGACCCTTGCCTATGCACTGCGCCGGTCCAACCCTGCCACTGAGCTGATCTACCTCGGGTCGCGCCGGTCCGCCGTCGCCTCCCTTCCCATCTGGAACCGCTCGGTGGTGGGGCCGGACGACCTGGCCGAGGTGGTGGAGGACCTGGTGGAACACTCCACCGGGAATCCGGGAGCGGTGGCCTTCTTCATCGAAGGCCTGACGGAGTTCACCGACACTATCGCCGAATCGGGCATGGCACAGCTGGTCACGGCCTCGCTGAAAGCAGACCAGTGGGTCATCGGCGAGTCCGAGTCTTCCACCTGGTCCAGCGCCTGGCAGCTTGCCCAGCCCTTCAAATCCGGGCGCCGCGGCCTGCTGCTCAACCCCGGGGACATCGAGGGCGACAGCCTGCTCAACACCTCCCTGGGCCGGGTGAGCCCGGAGTTCATCCCCGGCCGCGGCTACGTGGTGGGACGCGGCAAGGCCCGCAAGATCCAGGTGGCGCTGCCGCCGGAAAACCGGGACTGAGCAGGACCAACGACGACGGGGCCGCCGCTGCGGCGGATTTGCGGCCCCGCCGGGCGCTGTAGAAGACTACCGGGGACACCAGAAAGCCGCGGTGGGGGGCTGCGCGCATCGAAAGGTAGCAATGACCCCGTCCGCTCTGATCCTCCATGCCGTCTCGACGACGGCTTCAGCAGCTGCCTTGGCCTTCGCTCTTGGCTTCTTCCCGGCCGGGCCCGCGCTCGCCGCCGCCACCGCACCCTCTCCAACTCCGGCGTCGGAAACCCAGGCCCCATCAGACTGCGGGTTGGTCTGCCTGCCCATCCTCGCCAGCAGCCCCGACGCCGGCCAAACCGGGCGGCCGCGGAAATCAAGGGAGCTGGCGCCGCCGCCGGCCCAGCCGGCACCTCCGACGGATGTGCCCGCGCAACCGGCCCAGCCCCAACCACCACAGGGCGATACCCAGTCGCAGCCCGATGCCCCGGCACCGGATCCGGCGCAGCAGCCTGCGACGGCGCCGGCAGCCCCGGATGAACCTGCCGTTGGTTCTTCTCCCTCCGCCGGTTACCGGCCGCCCACCGGCCCCTCCAGCGGACAGGACTGGAACAGCCCTGTTAACCGGACCAGCGCGCCCACCCAGTTGGCTGCCGTTGCCCCTACCGGTGGCGGGGGTCCTGGCGGGCCGGCCCTCGGGCCCATCGCCCTGGGCACGCTGCTGGTGGGCACCTCCGCCGGAGCCTTCGCCTGGTGGAACCGGAACCGGAACGGGCTCCGGGCGCACTGAGCCGGGGTGCGTGCCACGCCGTCCTGCCCCATGGCTGTCGGAGGTGTAAGGCAAGATAGGTCTGTGAGCACAGGACCAGGACCCGCAGAACAAACCGCTACCCGGACCACGGCACCGCACGAGCCCGAGGCGACCCCCACCGAAGCCATCCGCGAGGAATACGACAACCTCGCGGACCTGGTCCGGAAGTACCGGTTCGCGTACTACCAGGAGGATGCGCCGCTGGTGTCGGACGCCGAGTTCGATGCGCTGTTCCGCCGCCTCGAGGAGATCGAGGCACTGCACCCCGAGCTTGTCGCCAACGATTCACCAACCCAGGAGGTGGGCGGCGAGGTGTCCGCCGCCTTCGCGCCGGTGGAACACCTGCAGCGCATGTACAGCCTAGAGGACGTCTTCTCGCTGGAGGAGCTCGAGGCCTGGCTCAACCGCGCCGAGGCCAGCATCGAAAAAATCGGCGACGGCGGTGCCAAAGCCGCCTGGCTGACCGAACTGAAGATCGACGGCCTGGCAGTCAACCTCCTGTACCGCGACGGCAAGCTGGTGCGGGCTGCCACCCGCGGCGACGGCACCACAGGCGAGGACATCACCCACAACCTGCTCACCATCAAGGAAATCCCGCAGGAGCTGCGCGGCAGCGGCTTCCCGGCCGAAATGGAAGTGCGCGGTGAAGTCTTCATCCCGTCCAAGGCGTTCGCCGAGTTCAATGAGGCCCTGATCGAAGCCGGCAAGGCGCCGCTGGCCAATCCCCGCAACGCCGCGGCCGGTTCGCTGCGGCAAAAGGATCCGGCGGAGACGGCCAAGCGGCCGTTGAAGATGTTCGTCCACGGCATTGGTGCCCGGGAGGGGCTTGCCGCCGGCAGCCAGTCCGAAACGTACGGGCTGCTGAAGGAATGGGGCCTGCCGGTCAGCCCGTACTTCGAGGTGTTGGAGACCCGCGACGACGTCCTGGCGTTCATCAAGCGGTACGGGGACCAGCGCCACAAGCTGCTCCATGAAATCGACGGCATCGTCATCAAGGTGGATGACTTCGCCACCCAGCGTGCCCTGGGCAACACCACCCGCGTTCCCCGCTGGGCCGTAGCCTACAAGTACCCGCCGGAGGAAGTGCACACCAAGCTGCTGGATATCCAGGTCAACGTGGGCCGCACCGGACGCGTGACGCCCTACGGTGTCATGGAGCCGGTCAAAGTTGCGGGGTCCACGGTGGAAATGGCCACCCTGCACAACCAGGACGTGGTCAAGGCCAAGGGCGTCAAGATCGGCGACATCGTCATCCTGAGGAAGGCCGGGGACGTCATCCCCGAGATCGTCGGCCCGGTCCTGAACCTCCGCGACCAGCAGGACCCGCCGGTGCGCGACTTCGTGATGCCCACCGAGTGCCCCTCCTGCGGAACGCCGCTGGCACCTGCGAAGGAGGGGGACGTTGATGTGCGCTGCCCCAACGCCAGGTCCTGTCCGTCGCAGCTGCGCGAGCGGGTATTCCACGTCGCCGGCCGTGGTGCCTTCGATATCGAGGCCCTGGGCTGGGAGGCCGCCATCGCACTGACCCAGCCCGCTGAACCGGATACCCCGCCGCTGACTTCCGAAGCCCGCCTGTTCGACCTCACCCCCGAGGACCTGGCCGGCGTTCGGATCCGGCGCGAGAAAAAGGCCAAAGGCGTCCCCACCGGTGAATATGAACTGGTGCCGTACTTCTTCAGCAAGGGCACGGCAAAGTCCCCGTCCAAGCCCACCGCCACCACCCAGAAGCTGTTCACGGAACTTGAAAAAGCCAAGACCCAGCCCCTCTGGAGGGTCCTGGTCGCCCTGTCCATCCGGCACGTCGGCCCACGCGCATCACGGGCTCTGGCGCAGGCATTCGGCTCCATGGACCGCATCCGCGCAGCGTCCGAGGAGGAACTCGCGCACGTGGACGGTGTTGGCCCCACCATCGCCGCAGCTCTGAAGGAGTGGTTCGCCGAGGACTGGCACGTGGAGATCATCGACCGCTGGGCCGCCGCCGGGGTACGCATGGAGGACGAACAGGACGAGTCGATGCCGCGCACCCTTGAGGGATTGACGGTGGTGGTCACGGGCTCCCTGCCCAACTTCAGCCGCGACGAGGCCAAGGAAGCCATCCTGCTCCGGGGCGGCAAGGCGTCAGGTTCCGTTTCCAAGAACACCAGTTATGTGGTGGCCGGCGAAAGCGCCGGCAGCAAGCTGGACAAGGCAGAGCAATTGGGGATCCGGGTCCTGGACGAGGACGGGTTCCGGCAACTGCTCGACGGCGGTCCGGCAGCTTTGGGGGACGGGCCGGCAGGCGGAACAGCTTCGGGGGACGCGGCACGACAAGAAGTGGGCGACGACGGCAACGAAGAGGCGACCGTACCAACCACTGCCGGGGACAGCACTGTCGGGGACAACACTGCCGGGGAAAACACCGTCGGGGAGAACACTGTCGAGGACCACACCGTGGAGGAGAACGCATGACGTCCGCAACGGAGCTGCTGGAGGTAGCCAAACAGGCGGCCGCGGCAGGCGCAAAGGTCTTGTCCGGCCGCGACGGCAACGCCCTGGACGCGAGCAACAAGGGGGCGGCCGGGGACTGGGTCACGGCCTTCGACCTGGCCGCGGAAAACGCCGTGCGCCGCGTCATCGCCGCTGCCCGCCCCGGCGACAGCATCACGGGCGAGGAGCAAGGAACCACCCGGGCCACCGAACCCACCGGTTACCGCTGGTCCATCGACCCCCTGGACGGCACCACCAACTTCATCCGCAATATCGTTTACTACGCCACCTCCGTGGCTGTTGCCGATGCCGACGGCGTCTGGCTGGCCGGCGTCGTCAACGCCCCCGCCCTTGGCAGGGTGTACTACGCTGCCCGCGGCCAGGGTGCGTGGCTGGAGGAACGCGGCACTGTCACCAGGCTCGACGGCCCGGTACCGGGCCGCGCCGGGCAGATCCTGGCCACCGGGTTCAGCTATGAGCCCGACATCCGCATCCAGCAGGCCGGCGCGTTCGGTGCGTTGATGGACGGCTTTGCCGATGTCCGCCGGCTTGGTTCCGCTGCCCTGGACCTGTGCATGGTGGCGGACGGAACCCACGATGCCTACGGCGAGCGGGGCCTGAACGAGCACGACTTTTCAGCCGGCGCGCTGATAGCGGAGGAGGCCGGATGCTGGGTGCGCAGGCCGCGCCTCACCAGCCCGCTCGACGGTGGCCCGACCGATGGTGAGCGCCTGGACGCCTGGACCTGTGCCGCCAGCCTGGAGTTGTCCGGGAAGTTTCCGCTCTAACCCGGCACGGGCCTGTGCCGGCTTGGATCCTTGGCGGTCCAGAGCGGCCCGGATCCATCGCGCTTCGTGTCAAAGCGGGACGGCAGCCCGTTCTGATAGTTCTGTCACGGAAAGTGCCTTCCTGACGTGCCGCGGGTGGGCCCGCTACTAGCATTGACTGGTGCAGCCGCAGATAACCATCCGTCCCGCCGTCGAGGCCGACTTCGCCGCCATTGCCCGCATCACCGGAGATTCGTATCTTTCGGCAGGCTACTTCGACGACGCAGCCCACCCCTACATGGTCAAGATCATGGATGTGGCAGAGCGCGCGGAGCAGGCCACCATCTGGGTTGCGGAGCGGGACGGCGCTGTGGTCGGTTCGGTGACCCTGGCACTGGCGGGGGAGCCGTACGCGGACATCGCCCTGCAGGATGAGCTGGAATTCCGGATGCTGGTGGTGGACCCTGCCGTCCAGCGCAGTGGCGCCGGCAAAGCCATGGTCGAGGCCATCATCGGCCATGCCAGGACGCTCCCCGGCATCCGCGCAGTGGCCCTTACCACCGGCCAAACCTGGGAAAGCGCGCACGGGCTGTACCGCAAGACCGGCTTCCAGCGCGTGCCGGAACGGGACTGGCTGGTCCCCGGAACCGACATAAAACTGCTGGTTTACCGGCGCGACCTGTAGCAGCCCTACAGTGGTGCCGACCCATTCCAGCTTTGAAAGGCCCACCCATGCGCAAAACCTTCGGCAGCGGATCCGTCTGGGAACAGACCCTCGGCTATTCCCGCGCCGTCCAGGTGGACAACACCCTGTACATCTCCGCCACCGCGGCCAGCGGTGACGACGGAGTGGTGGGGGATGACTTCTACACCCAGACCCAGTACGTCCTGCAGAAGCTCGGCAAGGTCCTGGCCGACGCCGGCTTCGCCTACGAAGACGTGGTGCAGTCCAAGCTGTACCTGACGGACATCAGCAAATGGGAAGAGGCCGGCCGGGCCCACGGCGAGGTGTTCGGTGAGATCCGACCCACCCTCTCCCTGGTCCACGTGCTCCCGTTCCTGGACCCGAAGATGCTCGTCGAGATTGAACTGGTCGCGCAGAAGAGCGAGTAAGTTTCCGGCCCTACCTCCCAGGCAGGCCGTAGCGGTGCTCCGGCCTGCCGGTGGTGCCGTAGCGGAGCTGGATGTCCACTGCGCCGTCGTCCGCCAGCGAGGACAGGTACCGCTGGGCGGTGGCGCGGGAGACGCCCACGCGGGCGGCCACCTCGGCGGCAGAGTACTGCTCGCCGGGGGCCAGCGATTCCAGTACCGCCGCCTCCGTTGCGGAACGGGGTTTCGACGACGGCGCGACGTCCCCCGGAATCAGGGCACGTTTGGCGCGTTCCACGGCCTCCTGGTCCAGTGCCCCCGGCTGGGCCAGGAGGCGCCGGTACCGGGCATAGGAGCGCAGCTGCTGCGACAGTGACTCAGCTGTGAACGGCTTGAGCAGGTACCCCAGCGCACCGCGGCGGAAGGCCACCCGGACCGACGCGGGATCGGATGCGGCGCTGAGGATGATCGTGTCCACATCCAGCTGTTGCAGCAGGTCCAGCCCGGAGGCGTCCGGAAGGTACACATCCAGGAGCACCAGGTCTGGCCGCAGGCTGTGGATGGCCTGCAGGGCCAGCGACGCAGTACCAACGGGCGCCAGCGCCAGGAACCCGGCCACCGAATCGACGTAAGCGGCGTGCAGTTTGGCCACGTGGAAGTCGTCGTCCACGATCAGGACCCGAAAATCATCAGCCATTGTCATCCTTTCCGGCCGTCCCCGTGATCTTTGCGGCAGGGTTCCCCGCCGTCGTGTGCGGAAGGCTGGCCATGAACACGGCACCCGGCCCGCCCCGGGTGCCCCGCTCCAGCACCTTCACGTCGCCGCCCCGCCGCCGTGCCAGCTGGCGCGCCAGCGCCAGCCCAAAGCCCTGCCCGCCGCCGGCACGCACCGGACCCGCGGCAGTAGTGAAACCTTCGGCAAACACGCCCTCCGTGTCTGCCCCTTCTGCCAGCCCGTCACCTGAGTCCGCCACGACGACGTGCAGGGTGCCGCCGTCGTCGCCCGGCTCGTCCAGCACCTCAAGCTCAACCCAGCGGTCCGTCGAGGACCCTGCCACGGCGGCGTTGACCGCGTTGTCGATCAGGTTCCCCAGTACCGTAGTCACGTCCTGGGCCTCCGTGACCTGCCCGCGGACCAGCGTCTCCGGCCCGATGCGCAGCGCGACGCCGCGCTCGTCCGCCTCCACGCCCTTCGCCCCCACGAAAGCCTGCAGGTAGGGGTCCTGGAGCAGCTCGGCCTGGTCCACCGGAAACTTCAGCGGGCCGGTGGCCGCCAGCCCGGCAAGGTAGTCGCGGGCCTCCTGATGCTGCCCGATGCCCAGGAAACCGGCAAGGGTGTGCAGCTGGTTGGCGAACTCGTGCCGCTGGGCGCGCAGCGCGGTGGACATGGTGCCGACGGCGTCGAGTTGCCGGGTAAGCTCCTGCAGTTCCGTGCGGTCGCGGAGCATGATGACCCAGCCCAGGTCCTCCCGCCGGTGCAGCGCCTTCCGGGCGTTCGCCACCAGCACCCGGCCGCCGGCCACGAGCTCGAGGGCGTCCTGGTTTGATCCGCCAGTGCCCGCGGCTGGACCCGAAGCACCGTTTCCCGGGCGGGTAACGGACTTCAGCTGTTCCGGGACGGGCGCGTCCTCCCAGCGGGATCCCGACAGGTCCGGCAGACCAAGCAGCCGCTGCGCGGCGGCGTTGAAGACGCTGACCCGGCCGTCGGCACTGACGCCGATGACGCCGTCGTCCACGCCCTGCAGCACCGCCACCTGGTCGTGCACCAGGGTGCTGATTTCCTCCGGTTCCAGGCCCAGCGTGAGGCGCTGCAGGCGGCGGCGCAGCAGGAAGGAGCCCAGGACCCCGGCCAGGAGGGCGCCCGCGGCGGTCAGTGCCACGGGTCCGATATCGCGGGCCACGCTCTGGGCCACGGTTTCCATGGAGTAGCCCACGCTCACCTCGCCCACCACCGTGCTGGTGCCGGGCGCGTACACCGGAACCTTCGCGCCGGCGGAGGGGCCCAGCGTTCCGGTGTTCCGGGTGGTGACCTCCTGCCCGGACAACGCCTCGGACGGATCGGTGCTCACCTTCTCGCCGAGCCGCTGGGGATCGGGATGGGCCAGCCGGATTCCGGTTTCATCGGTGATCACCACGAACAAGGCGCCGGTCCTGGTCCGCGCCGCTTCCGCCGACACCTGCAGCGGGCCGGCCAGAAGGTCCTCCGCCGGGGGAGTGCCGGGCTGGTCGCTGATGGCCAGCACCTCGGCGCGGACCTCCGGATCAGAGGCAACGGTCCGGGCGAGCGTCAGCGCCTGGTTCTCCGCATCGCTGCCCACCCGGTCGTACGTCAGCCAGGCGTGCACGGCGGCGCTCAGCAGTACCACCAGCAGCACCACGGCCAGCTGGAGCAGCAGCGTCTGGGTGGAAAACCGCAGCGGCTGCCGGGGCACGGATCGCTGCATTCATCCTCCTTGACGGGTGTGGCGGGGCCCGGTTCCAGCGCGACGGCGCTGTGAGCACAATGAGCAAAATGCTCCCAATAAGCAGTATGCCAATCAATTGAGCCAAAGGCACTGCCGTGACGGCCGCCACCCTACAGTCTGTAGCACGCGTCACACCGCTGTGCCGCTGTTCACAAGAAGGAGCCGGCTGTGCTGGTAATACTTGGATTCGCCATGATCGCGGTATTCATGGTGCTGATCATGACGAAGAAGTTGACGCCAGTGCTGGCGTTGATCATTGTCCCTACTGTTTTTGGCCTGTTCGCAGGTGCCGGCCTTGGCATCGGCGACATGGTGATGGACTCCATGAAGTCCATGACCTCCACCGCGGCCCTGCTGATGTTCGCCATCATCTACTTCGGCCTGATGATCGACGTCGGGCTCTTTGACCCGCTGGTGAAGTTCATCCTCCGCAAGCTGGGCAACGACCCCGCCAAGGTGGTCCTGGGCACCGCCATCCTGGCCGCCGCCGTGTCCCTGGACGGCGACGGGTCCACCACCTTCATCCTCACCACCGCAGCCATGCTGCCGGTCTACCTGCGCCTCAAGATGAGCCCCGTGGTCCTCACCTGCGTGGCCGGCCTGGCCAACGGCACCATGAACATCCTGCCGTGGGGCGGCCCTACGGCCCGCGCCGCCACCGCCCTGAAGATCGACGTCAACGATGTCTTCGTCCCCATGATCCCGTCCCTCGTGGCCGGCCTGGTGGTCGTCTTCGCCTTCTCCTGGCTGCTCGGCCTGCAGGAACGCAACCGCCTCCGCGCCACCGCTCCCGAGATCTGGGGCGTGCCGGACACTGCGGAAGAGTTCGACGGCGGCACCTCCGCAGGTGCCTCCGGCACCGGCGCTTCCGGAACCGGCCGCGGCCGCAAGGGCGGCAACCCCGGCGGAGCAGCCCCCGCCGGTGGTTCGGTGGCAATCCTGGAACGCACCGAAACCCTGGTGGATGAGCACGACTCCGCCATGGCGGACACCGCTCTCGACCCCAACCGCAGCACCCTGCGCCCCAAGCTGTTCTGGTTCAACCTGGCCCTGACCGTCGCCGTCATGGTGGTGCTCGTCGCCAACGTCATCCCGCTGCCGTTCGTGTTCATGGTGGGCGCCGCAATCGCCCTGCTGGTCAACTTCCCCAAGGTCAAGGACCAGGGCGCCCAGCTGATTGCGCACGCACCGTCCATCGTCGCCGTGGTCAGCATGGTCATGGCCGCCGCCGTCCTCACCGGCGTCCTCAAGGGCACCGGCATGGTGGAAGCAATGTCCGCGTGGCTGGTCCAGATCATCCCCACCTCCATGGGTCCGTTCATGGCGGTCATCACCGGTGTGCTCAGCATCCCCATGACGTTCTTCATGAGCAACGACGCGTTCTACTTCGGCGTCCTGCCCGTCCTCAGCGAAACCGCTGCCCACTACGGTGTCGGCGCCGCTGACATGGCCCGTGCCTCCATCACCGGCCAGCCGTTCCACCTGCAGAGCCCGCTGGTTCCGGCCATCCTGCTGCTGGTCTCGCTGGCCAAGGTGGACCTGGGCGACCACCACAAAAAGGTCCTGTGGCGCACCGCCGTCATCTCCCTGGTAATGCTCGGAGTCGGCATGCTTACCGGAGCCATCGGAATCGGCTAGTCTGTACCTGCCCGTGATCCTGTCCCCGAGGCAGGCCGGGTATCGAAGGTGCCCGTCTGACGCCCGCTGGGGGATGTCAGACGGGCATCTGCGTTTCCGCACTAGACTGGATCGGAAAACAATTCGAACTTTGCAGGGGAGATCCATGGCTGCGATCAACCGTGACGACGTCGCGCATCTCGCGCGGCTCGCTCACATCGAGATGAGTGCCGAAGAGCTGGACAGGATGGCCGGCGAGCTCGCCGTCATCGTGGATTCGGTCAAGTCCGTCAGCGAGGCCGCGGGGGACGACGTCCCGGCCACCTCGCACCCCATCCCGCTCACCAACGTGTTCCGTGAGGACGTTGTGGGACACACCTTCACCGCGGAACAGGCTCTCTCCGGCGCACCGGACTCCGATGACAACCGTTTCAAGGTTCCGGCCATCCTGGATGAGGCATAGACATGACTGAAAAGAACACCAGCGCCGGCACCCTGATCCGGCTGTCCGCCGCACAGCTTGCCGAGAAACTGCGCGCCGGCGAGGTCACCGCCGTCGAAGCCACCCAGGCCCACCTGGACCGCATTGCCGCCGTCGACGGGAAGGTCAACGCCTTCCTGCACGTCAACGCGGAGGAAGCGCTCGCCGTCGCCGCGGAGGTGGACGCCATCCGCGCCGCCGGCGGAGCGGAAGCCGAAGCTCTGCACTACCTGGCCGGCGTCCCCATCGCCGTCAAGGACCTGATCGTCACCGTTGGCCAGCCCACCACCGCCGGCTCGAAGATCCTCGAAGGCTGGCACAGCCCGTACGACGCCACCGTGGTGGAACGCCTTCGCGCCGCAAAGATGCCCATCCTGGGCAAGACCAACCTGGACGAGTTCGCCATGGGCTCATCCACGGAGCACTCCGCCTACGGCCCCACCCGCAACCCCTGGGACCTGGACCGGATCCCCGGCGGCTCGGGTGGTGGCTCTGCTGCCGCCGTCGCCGCTTTCGAGGCGCCCCTGGCCCTGGGTACGGACACCGGCGGCTCCATCCGCCAGCCCGGCGCCGTCACCGGAACCGTTGGCGTGAAGCCCACCTACGGCAGCGTCTCCCGCTACGGCGCCATCGCCATGGCGTCCTCCCTGGACCAGATCGGCCCCGTCACCCGCACCGTGCTGGACTCCGCGCTCCTGCACCAGGTCATCGGCGGCCACGATCCCCGCGACTCCACCTCGCTGCCCGAACCCCTGGCGGACCTCGTTGCCGCCGCGAAGACCGGCAACGTCGAGGGCCTGCGGATCGGCATCATCAAGGAACTGCACGGCGAGGGCTACCAGGCCGGCGTCGAAAACCGCTTCAACGATGCCCTGGAGCTGCTCAAGGAAGCCGGCGCGGAGATCGTGGAGGTCTCCTGCCCCAACTTCCAGTACGCCCTGGGCGCCTACTACCTGATCATGCCGTCCGAGGCCTCTTCCAACCTGGCCAAGTTCGACGGCGTCCGGTACGGCCTGCGCGTCCTCCCCGAAGAGGGCCCCATGACCATCGAACGCGTGATGGGTGCCACCCGCGCCGCCGGCTTCGGCGACGAAGTCAAGCGCCGGATCATCCTGGGCACCTACGCCCTGTCCGCCGGTTACTACGACGCCTACTACGGCTCCGCGCAGAAGGTCCGCACGCTGGTGCAGCGTGACTTCGAGGCCGCCTTTGCGCAGGCTGACGTCCTGATCTCGCCCACCGCCCCCACCACGGCGTTCCCGCTCGGCGAAAAACTGGACGATCCGCTGGCCATGTACCTCAACGACGTCGCCACCATCCCCGCCAACCTTGCCGGCGTCCCCGGCCTGTCGCTGCCTGGCGGCCTGGCGGACGAGGACGGGCTGCCTGTCGGTATCCAGTTGCTGGCCCCGGCCCGCGAGGACGCCCGGCTGTACCGGGTGGGTGCGGTCCTTGAATCGCTGCTCGAAGCCAAGTGGGGCGGGCCGCTGCTGGCCCAGGCTCCCGACCTTGCCGTTGCCGGAACCCTCGAAACCCAGGAGGCAAAATAATGAGCACTGATGACATCCTGAGCTTCGACGAGGCCATGGAGAAGTACGATCCCGTTCTGGGGTTCGAGGTCCACGTGGAGCTGAACACCAAGACCAAGATGTTCTCCTCCGCCCCCAACGTCTTCGGCGACGAGCCCAACACCAACGTCAACGAGGTGGACCTGGGCATGCCCGGCGTCCTGCCCGTGGTGAACAAGACGGCCATCGAGTCCTCCATCAAGATCGGCCTGGCGCTGAACTGCAAGATCGCCGAATCCTGCCGCTTCGCCCGGAAGCAGTACTTCTACCCGGACACCCCCAAGAACTTCCAGACGTCCCAGTACGACGAGCCCATCGCCTACGACGGCTACCTGGACGTTGAGCTCGAGGACGGCACCGTGTTCCGCGTGGAGATCGAGCGCGCGCACATGGAGGAGGACGCCGGGAAGCTGACCCACATGGGCGGCGCCACCGGCCGGATCCAGGGCGCCGACTTCTCGCTGGTGGACTACAACCGTGCCGGTGTTCCGCTGGTGGAAATCGTCACCAAGCCCATCGAGGGTGCCGGGTCCCGCGCACCGGAACTGGCCAAGGCCTACGTGGCGGCCGTCCGGGAGATCGTGAAGAACCTGGGTGTGTCCGACGCGAAGATGGAACGGGGCAACGTCCGCTGCGATGCGAACGTTTCGCTCCGCCCGCACGGCCGTGAGCGGTTCGGCATCCGTTCCGAGACCAAGAACGTGAACTCGCTGCGCGCCGTGGAGCACGCCGTCCGCTACGAGATCCAGCGCCACGCCGCTGTCCTGGACTCGGGTGAGCCGGTGATCCAGGAGACCCGGCACTGGCACGAGGACACCCGGACCACCACGTCCGGCCGCGCCAAGTCCGACGCCGACGACTACCGCTACTTCCCGGAACCGGACCTGGTTCCCGTGGTGGCGTCCCGCGAGTGGGTGGAGGAACTGCGTGCCACCCTGCCCGAGCCGCCGGCCGAGCGCCGCAAGCGACTGAAGGCCGACTGGGGCTACTCCGACCTCGAATTCCGCGACGTGGTCAACGCCGGCGTCCTGGACGAGATCGAGGAGACCATCGCCGCCGGCGCCACCGCATCCGTGGCCCGCAAGTGGTGGATGGGTGAGATTGTGGGCCGCGCCAAGGCTGCCGACGTCGATCCCGGCCAGCTGGGCGTAGAGGCTGCCACGGTGGTGGAGCTGAGCCGCATGGTTGAGGCGGGCAAGATCAACAACAAGATGGCCTCCCAGGTGCTGGACGCCGTGCTCGCCGGTGAGGGCACCCCGGAGGAGATCGTGGAGAAGCGCGGCCTCGCCGTCGTATCCGACGACGGGCCCCTCCTGGAAGCCATCGACGCCGCACTCGCCGCGCAGCCCGACGTCGCGGACAAGATCCGTGGCGGCAAGGTCCAGGCCATCGGCGCGATCGTGGGCGGGGTCATGAAGGCTACCCGTGGACAGGCCGACGCCGGCCGCGTGAAGGAACTGATCCTGGAGAAGCTGGGCGTCACCGTCTAGCGCTCCCACCCAACTGGGTCGCAGTAGATGCCGTTTTGAGCCCTCATAACGGCATCAACTGCGACCCAGTTGCCTTTAAGTACTCGGGTGGCCGTCACTGAAAGTACCCGTGGTTGGCCGCCCGTGTCGGACTTACACTGGAGCCCACAGGGCGCCGGTGCCCTGGCAGCGTGCGGGAGGAACAACCATGGTGGTCCGGGAACCAAAGGGGATGCGCAAGGCAGTGCTCGCCGGGGCCGTGGCCCTGGCGCTGACCGGGACGGGCGCCGCGCTGGCATGGTCCGCCACAGGAGCGCCGACATCAACGCCCCCGCTCTCACAAACAGCGCCCGGCAACTCCGGCAACGCGCCAGGGCACAACAAGCCCGGCAAGACCCAGCACGGGCAGCCCCTGCACGGCGAAGCCGTGGTCAAGAAGGCCGACGGCACCTTCCAGACTGTCCTGGAACAGCGCGGCACCGTGGAATCGGTCAGCGACTCGGTCATCACCGTCAAGAGCGAGGACGGCTTCTCCCAGGCCTTCACCGTCAATGGCGATACGAAGATCGTCAGGCTTCCGGCAGCGCCGGCCAGCCCAGGGTCCGCAGGCAGCCCGGGAGCAACGGCCAGCCCGGAGGCAACGCCCAGCCCAGGAGCAACGGGCGACGACGGCAAGCGCCTTAAGCCGACGGATGGGACCATCGCGGACATCGCCGCCGGGGACACAGTGCGAATCGCCGGCGTCAAGGACGGGGACAAAGCCGCGGCCACGCGGATCGTGAAGGGCGCCGGCGACGGGCCCGGCCTTGGCTTGGGACGCGGGTTGGGACGTGGGCTGGGACACGGCCAAGGACTTGGGCACAAGATGGGCAAGGGCAACCACCTGGACGACCAGGACTCGTAGCTGTGGTTGGTGACGCTGGGCTCAGCCCTGTTTCACCAACCCCGCCATGATGTCTTCCAGGGCCTCGCACACCATCACCACGGACCGCCGTTTCAGGTTCTCCGGCCGGGCCAGCAGGTCAATCCTGCGGCGGGTGCTGATGCCCTCCAGCGGACGAAGTACGATGTCCGGGTTCAGGACCGGCCCCGCCGTGTATCTGGGCAGCAAACCCACCACGCCGCCGGCAGCCACCAGCGCCGCCACGGTGGAGTAGTCGTTGATGCGGTGGACGATGTTCGGCTCGCGGCTGGTGACGGCTGCGACGGCGGACAGGACATCGGCGGGGGAGTAGCCGGGGTGGCTGGTCACCCAGGCCTCTGCACCGACGTCGTCCGCCGTGACTGTTTCCTTTTGGGCCAAGGGGTGGTTTGCGGGCAGCGCCACGTCCAGGGGCTCATGGGCCAGGGGGATCACGGCAACCCGTTCCGCGGGCCAGCGGGGACTGTGGTCCATGCGGTGGGCCAGTACCAGGTCATACCGGGCGGTGAGGGCCGGGAAGTCCTGCTGGGCAACGTCCTCGTCGGACAGCTCGATCCGCGGGTGCTCCGGCCGGTCCAACATGCGGGCCAGCGGCGCGAACAGGGCCTGCCCCGCGCTGTGGAAGCCGCTGACGGTCACCCTTCCGGCGGGCGAGCCGTGGTAAGTACCGAGAGCGCCACGGGCATCGGCCATGGCGCTGACGACGGCGGCGCCCGCGTCAGCGAGAACCTGGCCGGCCTCCGTCAGCACCAGGTTCCGGCCCTCCTTGCGCGTCAGCGGCACCTCCACGGTGCGCTGCAGGTGCGCCAGTTGCTGCGACACTGCCGACGGGGTGACCATGAGCGTATCGGCCACGGCCTTCACACTGCCCAGGGCGCCCAGTTCCCGCAGGATCTCAAGCTGATGAACCTCCATACATCCACTCTAATCATTAGCAATAGCTACATCGTCGATTGAGAAAATCCCTGTTGTGCTAAAGCATCGTCAGGGCTTCAATGGGGACGTACCCCGCAGATTGAATGCCAAGCAGTAAGGATGCCAATGAAGGCCCTGTATAAAGCCGGCCCCCACGCCGGATTCGAGCTCGTCGAACGGCCCGAACCCGCAGCAGGCCCGGCTGACGTGAAGATCCGGGTCATGACCACCGGAATCTGCGGCACGGATCTGCACATCCAGTCCTGGGACGCCTGGGCGCAGGGGATCATCGAAGCCCCCCTGATTGCCGGCCACGAGTTCTACGGCGAAGTGGTGGAAGTGGGCGAGGACGTCCGGGAGGTCAAGGTCGGGGACAGGGTCTCCGGCGAAGGCCACGTGGTCTGCGGCATCTGCCGGAACTGCCGGGCCGGACGCCGCCAGATGTGCATCCACACGGTCAGCGTGGGAGTCCAGCGTGATGGCGCCTTCGCCGAGTACGTGGTCATCCCCGAAACCAACGTCTGGGTCCACCACGACCCCTCCGTTACGCCCGAGCTCGGCGCCATCTTCGACCCCTTCGGAAATGCCGTCCACACTGCCCTCAGCTTTCCGCTGGTGGGGGAGGACGTGCTCATCACGGGGGCGGGCCCCATCGGCCTCATGGCCATCGCCGTTGCCCGGCACGCCGGCGCGCGGAAGATCGCCATCACGGATGTTTCCCGGCCGCGGCTGGACCTGGCACGGCAGCTCGGAGCCGACCTGGCGATCGACGTCTCCACCACCCGGGTGCGCGACGCCCAACGTGAGCTGGGCATGCGCGAAGGCTTCGACGTCGGCATGGAAATGTCCGGCCACCCCTCCGCCCTGCCTGAAATGATCGACAACATGAACCACGGCGGCCGGATCGCCATGCTGGGCCTGCCCAGCCAGGCGATCACCATCGACTGGGGCAAGGTGGTCACCCACATGCTCACGCTCAAGGGCATCTACGGCCGCGAAATGTACGAAACCTGGTACGCCATGAGTGCCATGCTCTCCTCCAACGCGGTGCTGCACGCCGGCATCTCCGCCGTGGTGACGGACACGCTGCCCGCCACGGAATGGGAAAAAGGCCTCGAAATTGCCCGCAGCGGCGTGGGTGGCAAAGTTGTCCTCGACTGGACCCGACTGTAAGGAATCCCATGTACACCTCCATCAAGGACCAGCTGCGCGAAGAACTGGACGGGATCCGCAGCGCGGGACTGTACAAGACCGAACGCAGCATCAGCTCGCCCCAGTCCAGCCACATCACCGCCGGGCAAATCGGCGGCCCGGGAGCCGACGTGCTCAACTTCTGCGCCAACAACTACCTGGGCCTGGCCGACCATCCGGACATCATCAGCACCGCCAAGGCCGCCATGGATGAGCGCGGCTTCGGCATGGCCAGCGTCCGCTTCATCTGCGGCACCCAGGACCTGCACCTTGAGCTGGAAGCCAAGGTTTCCACGTTCCTGGGCACAGAAGACACCATCCTGTTCTCCAGCTGCTTCGACGCCAACGGCGGCGTGTTCGAGTCCCTGTTGGGCCCGGACGACGCCGTAATCTCCGACGCGCTCAACCACGCCTCCATCATCGACGGCATCCGCCTCTGCAAGGCCCGCCGCTACCGCTACGCCAACCAGGACATGGCCGAACTCGAGGCCCGCCTGCAGGAGGCACAGGACGCCCGCCGGAAACTCATCGTCACCGACGGCGTGTTCTCGATGGACGGGTTCCTGGCCCCGCTCGAGGCCATCTGCGACCTCGCCGAAAAGTACGGCGCCATGGTCATGGTGGACGACTCCCACGCAGTGGGCTTCATGGGCGGCACCGGCGCCGGCACCCCCGAGCACGCCGGCGTCTCTGACCGGGTTGACATCTACACCGGCACCTTCGGCAAGGCCTTGGGTGGAGCATCCGGCGGCTACGTCTCGGGGCGGGGCGAGATCGTCGCCATGCTGCGCCAAAAAGCGCGGCCCTACCTGTTCTCCAACTCCTTGGCACCGGCCATCGTTGCCGCCACCCTCAAGGCGCTGGACCTGGTGCAGAACTCGGCCGACCTGCGCCGCCGCCTGTTCGAAAACGCCGAACTGTTCCGCCGCCGCATGACCGAGGAAGGCTTCGACCTGCTCCCCGGCGAGCACGCCATCGTGCCGGTCATGTTCGGCGACGCCGTCATGGCCGCCAAAGTGGCGGACCGGATGCTGCAGCACGGCGTCTTCGTCACCGCCTTCAGTTTCCCCGTGGTCCCGCGCGGTGCCGCCAGGATCCGGGTGCAGCTCTCCGCTGCGCACTCAGCGGACGACGTCGAAGCGTGCGTAGGTGCGTTCGTCGCCAGCCGGGCCGAGGCAGCAGCCTGACAGGAGTCCCCGAAGGCGGGGTTCCAGTTCGCAGGAACTCTGTCAGGATGGACGGATGGCAGCACACTACGATGTCCTAATTGTGGGCGGCGGCATCGCCGGCCTGTCCCTGGCGTCCGCGCTTGCCGGCCGCTGCAGCGTTGCGCTGGTGGAGGCGGAGCAGGAGCTGGCGTACCACACGTCCTCCCGCTCCGCCCGCCAGCTGATTCCCAGCTACGGGCCTCCCGTGGTGCAGGAGCTCACCGTCCGGACCCTTGAGCTGCTCGCGGCACGCGACGCGGAATCGGCGGAGCCCGTCCTGACGCCGCGCAGTTTCATGCTGGTGGGCTCTGCGGAGGATGTCGCCGCGGAAGCCAGCGGACACATGCAGCCCATTCCGGTGGACCGTGCCCTTGGGCTCTGTCCAGCGCTGCTCCCGGGAACCTTTGCAGCCGCCGGACTGGATACCGGCTCCTTTGGCTGCAATGCGCCCCTTCTGCTGGAGGAGCACCGCAAGCGCGCGCTCTCCGCTGGCGCAGACATCATCACCGGCGCCCGCGTGCATTCCGCGCAACGGCTCGGTTCCGGGTGGCAAGTGGGCGCCGGTGCCGAGGGTTTTGAGGCCGCGGTGCTGGTCAATGCTGCAGGCGCCTGGGCAGACGAGCTGGCGGTGCTCAGCGGCGTGGAAAAGCTGGGCCTCCAGCCGTACCGGCGCACCGCGGCGATTGCCGCCGTTGACCATCCCTTGCCGGCTGCCACCCCCATGGTGGCCGGGGCGGACAACACGTTTTATTTCCGTCCTGACGGCCAGGACGTCCTGATTTCTCCCTCGGAAACCGTACCCAGCGGCCCTGAGGATGCGCGCCCCCGCCCGGGGGACGTGGAGCGCCTGGTGGAAAAGCTCAATGCGATCACCAGCTTGGGGATTACCGGAATCCGCCGGGCCTGGACGGGCCTGCGCACCGAGGCGGCGGACGGGGTGCCGGTGGCAGGGTTCGACGCCGAAGCTGCCGGGTTTTACTGGCTTGCCGGGCAGGGTGGCTACGGCTTCCAGACCTCTGCGGCCCTGGCGGAGCTTGCAGCGGATCAGATTCTTTCCGGTCCGGCGGCGTCCGGCGGGGCTGCGGACCGTCCGGAATCCCGGACAGCTCTGGCACTGGCGGCGACCCGCTGGTCCATCCGACGCTGAAGAATGATTCCATGAGCACCTTGATCACCAACATCGCCGAGCTGATGACGCAGGACCTGGAGCACCGGGTTTTGAAGGATGCGGCGGTGGTGGTCGAGGGTGAACGGATCTCCTGGATCGGGGCGGCGGCCGATGCTCCGGCGGCGGATGACGCCGTTGACGCCGGCGGGCGCGCCATGCTGCCGGGGTGGGTGGACTCGCACAGCCACCTGCTGTTCGCCGGGGACCGCACTGCCGAATTCGAAGCCCGGATGGCAGGGGAGTCCTATGCCGCCGGTGGCATCGCCGTCACCATGAACGCCACGCGTGCCACGTCCGATTTCGACCTCACCCGGCTGGCGATGGGCAGGGTGGCCGAGGCCGTCTCGCAGGGAACCACGTACCTCGAAACCAAGACCGGCTATGGGCTGGACGTTGAGAACGAGGCCCGGAGTGCGCGCATTGCCTCCACCATCGCGGACCAGGTGACCTACCTCGGCGCCCACCTGGTGCCCGCCGGGCAGGACCCGGAGGCCTACACGGACCTGGTCTGCGGGCCGATGCTCGACGCGGTCCTCCCTTACGTCCAGTGGGCTGATGTCTTCTGCGAAGAGGGCGCATTCAACGCCGAGCAGTCCCGCCGCGTGCTGGTGGCATGCCGCGACGCCGGGCTGGGGCTGCGCGTGCACGGCAACCAGCTCGGTGAAGGCCCTGGCGTGCAGCTTGCCCTGGAGCTTGGAGCCGCGAGCGTGGACCACGTTAACTACCTTGCTGCACAGGACGTCAAAGCCCTGGCTGCCTCCTGGTCGGGCTGGGATCCAGCCGCAGGAGCCGGCGAGCGGGGCACCGTTGCAACCTGCCTGCCTGCCTGCGACCTCTCCACCCGCCAGCCGCTGGCCCCCGCCCGCGAACTTCTCGACGCCGGGGTACAGGTGGCGCTGGCTTCCAACTGCAATCCGGGCACGTCATACACCAGTTCCATGGCCTTTTGCGTGACAACTGCCGTCCTCCAGCTGCGCTTGAGCGTGCACGAGGCCGTCCGTGCCGCGACCTACGGCGGGGCGTTGGCGTTGCGCAGGGAAACCGGCCGGGATACCGACGGCGAACGCGCCGTGGGGTCGATCGCCGTCGGACACCGGGCCGACCTGCACCTGCTGAACGCGCCGTCCGCCACGCATCTCGCCTACCGGCCGGGAATGCCGCTGACGTACGCTGTGTGGCGGGCAGGAGTGCGGGAGCGTTAGTTCCCATCCCCTGTATGATTGTTCCTGATCTTTTCCTTCTGCTTATAATCAGGAAACGTCATCCAAAGCGGTGGCTGATGTATCGAAAGGCCCGCTTGCATGACTCGTACCGACCGGTTGACGGCGATTCTTGACCTGCTGGCCAGGACCGGCCAGGTGGAGGTCGACGAGATCGTCAGCACCCTCAACGTTTCCCCCGCCACCGCCCGGCGCGACCTGGACAGCCTTGCCAAGCGCCGCCTGCTGACGCGGACCCGTGGGGGCGCCACCACCGGTGCCCTGGCGTACGACCTGCCGGGGCGTTACAACCGCGACGACCATGCCGAAGCCAAGGAACAAATCGCGCAGTGCGCCTCTGCCTTGATTCGGCCGGGTGCGGTCATCGGTCTCTGCGGGGGCACCACCAGCACCGCGCTTGCGCAGATCCTGGCCACCCGTGAGGACCTGAACGCACCCTCCAACCAGCCGACGCTCACCGTGGTGACGAATGCCATTAACATCGCCGGCCAGTTGGCGGTGCGGCCGAACATCAAGGTGATGGTTACCGGCGGCATCCTCAACCCGCGCTCGTATGAACTCGTGGGACCCTACACGGACATCATCATGCAGAAAGTGGTGCTGGATATCGCCTTCATCGGCGTCAACGGCATCGATCCTGAGGTGGGGCCCACCAACACGGGGGAGGGGGAGGCCTCCGTCAATGCCTTGCTCGCCTCCCGCGCCAGGGTCTCCTACGTCCTGGCTGATTCCTCCAAAGTCGGCGTGCGGGCTTTTGCCACCATGGACGGCTACAACTTCACCCGGCTGATCACCGACTCCGGTATCTCTGCCCGCGACAAGGCAGCCTTTGAAGCCAATGGCACGGAAGTGATTGTGGCGCCGGCCTAAATCCGAGCCGCTGCGCGGGGCCCTGGCCTATCGGGCTGCTGGACACCTGCCGCTCCATCAGGCCGGATCCAGAATCTGAAGGCAAGATGGAAACATGCTGGTTCCCTCCCGCCGTCGACTGCGGCTCGAAGTCTGGATCGTCCTGGGCCTTTCCCTGGGCCAGTCGGCTGTGTACTCCGTGGTGCAGCTGCTCGACAAGGTGACCCGCGCCCCGCTGGCCGAGGGCACGTCCACCCTGAACCGGTCGCAGAGCACCCGCGAGTACTTCGATCTGACATACCAGCTGCTCGACATTATCTTTGCGCTGGTTCCGGTGCTGCTGGTTCTCTACTTCCTCACTGACCAGCGCCAGGCTTCCCCCGGCGACGCGCGCAACTCCGGTTCAGCCTTCCGGAAGCTTGGGTTCAACTTCGCCCGGCCCGGAAAGGACCTGCTGCAGGGCCTGGGGCTGGCCGCGCTGATCGGGATACCGTCCTTGGGGCTCTATGCGGCCGGCCGGGCGCTCGGCATCACCACTGCCATCATCCCCAGTGCCCTGGACGCATACTGGTGGACAGTTCCTGTCCTGATCCTCTCGGCGATGCGCCACGCGGTGCTCGAGGAAGTCATCGTGGTGGGGTACCTTTTGGACCGCTTCGGCAAGTTTGGCTGGAGCACGCCACTGGCCATCGCCGTAAGCTCGCTGCTGCGGGGCAGCTACCACCTGTACCAGGGCTTCGGCCCTTTCATTGGCAACGCCGTGATGGGGGTCGTCTTCGCTTGGCTCTACACCCGCACCAAGCGCGTCATGCCGCTCGTTATTGCCCACGCCCTGCTGGACATTGTGGCTTTCGTGGGCTTCAGCCTTTTCGGTAAGGCGGTCGGGCTGGGATAGCAACGCCCGCAGGCCACGGGCCCGGTCATAATCCCTGCGCGGAATAAGCGGTGGAGTCCTGAACATCACCCCCATCACATTTGCGACAGCAGCAACTGCCAGTCCGCTTGCGGGTCGGGTGGCAGTACGTAGGGCTTTGCATAGAACTCATCCCACAGAGGATCGGCAGGGCACAGCTGGTCTGAATCCAGCACGTTGTCGCCCGGTGGTTCTTCGACAGGCGGATCTGGCCACACCGGCATCTCTGCGAGGAATTCTTGCCACTGCGGATCTTCCGACAGGTGCGGCCCGATCCATGGTGGCGCTAGGTCCAGCGGAGAAGTGGCTTCTTGTGGTGCTGCCACCTCGATGGCGCGCGCAGGAGCATCCGTCGGCAGGAATCCTGGTGGCAAGTGTGTTGGTTCGGGGTGGGGGTGTTCAGGTTTGTAGTGGCGGCCGGTGGGTGAGGTCCAGCCGGGTGGTTCATTGTTGGTTGCCGGGTTTGGTGTCCACTGGCTGTGGTGTTTGAGCCGGTGGTGTTTGGGACAGAGTTGTCCCAGGTTGCTGGTGCCGGTGGTGCCGCCGTGTTCCCAGGCTTTGAGGTGGTCGGTGTCGTTGTCGGGGGTGTGGTTGGTGCAGCCGGGGAAGGTGCACTTTCCGTCGCGCATCCTGATCCAGCGTTTGATGGTCTCGGGAAGCCGGTAGTTCTTCCGGCCGATCTCCAAGGGCGCGCCGTCCCTGGGGTCGACGAGGACCCGGTAGAAGGACTCCGCACCGTCGGCGACGAGTTTGCGGGCCATGGATGCCGGGATGGGTCCGAGTCCGTCCAGCACCGCCGGCTCCTCGGTCGCCCCGAGCAGCGAGAGCACCGGCACCATGACGAGTACATCGGCCCGCGGGGTGGGGACTTCGCCGATTTTTGTGACGGCCGTTGAAGTGGCGGCACTCCCGGAAGCGTTGTCGCTGCCCTGCCCCGTTGCATCATGGGGAGCAGAAAGGACCATCGCACCCCGAAGCGCGTCACCGCTGGCCGCGCCCTGTGTCGGGTCAGCGGGCCCGCCCCCATCGGTGGTGGTGTTGCCGGTGCCGGTCAGGGTGTTGCCGGTGCTGAGGAGTCGTGCTGCTGCGATGTCGGGGCGGAGTTGGGTGAGGGTGCGTGGTTCGTTGGGGCCTTGGAGGCCGCGGGCGATCGCGGTGGTGCGGTTCCAGATGGCGCACGCGGCGTCGCCGGGCAGGTAGAGCGTGACCCGGGCCATGCCGTCGCGGTCCGGGGTGTACTCCATCCTTCGGTCGGCGCAGCCTTTGGCGTGGCGTTTTTCGATGGAGTCGGGGTGGTGGCGTTCGCGCCAGGCACGGACCTTGGCCCGGAACCGGAAGGGGATGAGTTCGCCTGGAGCGGCGCCGCGGGCGGGGTGGGGTACGTTGGGGTCGAAGAAGTGCGCCACGAGTGACGCCGCACCCTCAGGGGTGAGGCCTTCGGTTTCGTCTGCGATGATCTTCGCGTGCTGCCACGACATCACGCCCGCGGCCAGTGCCTCAAACACGTGTGGCAGGGAGCAGATCCGGCGGGACTGGTCCACCAACGCGCCTGCTGCGGCGGAACTGATGGTCAGGACCCCGGCGATCTCCTCCACAACGGACATTTCGGCGTAAGTGCGGTCCTGAACGGAGGCGTCCGGCGGAGTCATCGCCTCCTGGAACCCCGCGGCGTCGGCGGCGTCCTGTGCCTGTCCGGCCGCGAGTTGCGCCGTGAGCCGGGACCGAAGTTCCAGACGCTCCAGCCGGATCTCATACCGCCGCTGCAGAACATCTACATCGGAACCAGCACCCACTCCGGCAGCTATAAATGCGTCTTCACGGTGCAGCGCATCAAGGGCAGCAATGCAGGCGTGAACACCTTCCGGTGCCCTTGCCGCCTCAACTCCTATACCCATAGAAGAATCATCCAACAGGGGTCTGACATTATGAGCTGCGCCTGTGCCGCTGACCGCCCGGGCGGGCCGAGCACCGAAGCCGCCTGCCGTCGTCGTACGTTTTCCATGCGGAGGTTCCTTTTCGCGGCCCAAGTTTCCGGCACGAAAGGAGCACGTGTGGCGCAGAAGAATATGCGGCACCGCACTTTGCAACAGCAGATAGCACTTAAATGAATTCCGCCGCCATTGGGTGGTGACGCCGTTGTCACCACCTAATGGCGGCCGAAGCTTGCCCGGGAGCAACCCGGGATCCTCCCGGAAAAGCCGGAAGGGAAGGGGCTGGAGGGTCAGATAGTGACGGCTCCGTTGGCGGTTTCAAAGGTGACCGAGAGGATGCCCGGTGTTCCGTGCGGGGCCACCCACTCGACCGCAACGTCCTCAAGCGGTTTCTCCACCGGCTCGCCCAGCCACTCGGTTACGCGGGAGGCGGAACCGGCGATGGTCAGGCAGCTCATCTTGAGGTTGCTCTCGTACGCGTTGGACGGGTGGAGTGAGGGATCGCCCTCCCACTTGAGCATGTACGGCACCTGGGGATCGGCGATGAGGCCCAGGATGCCAATCTGCTTCCAGACCAGCTCGCGGCCGTCCGGGAACTTGCGGTTGCCGTTCACGGCGGCGCGGCCAAGGCGTTCCTCGAAGGGGGCGAGGTCGTCCACTTCGACGCACCAGCCCATCCAGCCGCCACCAGCAGCGGAGCGGGCCCGCACGGCCTGGCCGAACGGTGCCTTGTCCGACGCCGGGTGGTCCAGGACCTCGACGACTTCCAGGTACTTGTGGCCGGCGAGCGGGATGATCATATTTCGGGTTCCGAACCGGGGGTGTACGCCACCCTTCACTGCCTCAACGCCGAGGGCAGTTGCAATACGTTCGGTAGTGGCCGCGAGGCCATCGTGTTCACAGGCGTAAGAGACGTGATCCATGCGCATGCGATCATCTTGGCACTTTGTGATCCGGCTCTCAGCTAAGGGTACCCTTACTAGCATTTGACGGGCGGGGCGCCCCCGTCCCGAGGCAGAAGGACCGGCATGAAGACCATGTTCGTCACAATGCTGTCCAGGGCAACCATCCGGTTCCTAGACTGGGCCCAGGTCATGAGTGCCAGCGCCAAGCCCCGGCCCGCTGGCCGGCAACCCTCCATCCGCGGTGGGGTGCCCCGGGTGAAGACCTGGCTCTCCGGCAACAGCCGGGAGCAAGCGCGGCCCGTACTGCCGGTGAGCATGCCGGGCCCATGTCAAAGGAGATTTGGATGTCCAACGGATGGTCCTTCGAAACCCGCCAGATCCACGCAGGGCAGGAGGTGGACAGCGCCACGGGTGCCCGGGCCCTGCCCATCTACCAGACCACGTCATTCGTGTTCCCCAGCGCCGAAAGCGCCGCCAACCGCTTTGCCCTGGCCGAACTTGCACCCATCTACACCCGCATCGGCAACCCTACCCAGGACGCCGTCGAGCAGCGGATTGCCAGCCTCGAAGGAGGCCTGGCAGCGCTGCTGCTGAGCTCGGGGCAGGCCGCCGAAACCTTCGCCGTCCTGAACATTGCCGAGGCAGGGGACCACATCGTGGCCAGCCCCAGCCTCTACGGCGGAACCTACAACCTGTTCGCCCACACCCTGAAGAAGTTCGGCATTTCGGTCACCTTCGTGGACGACCCTGACAACCTGGACCAGTGGCGCGATGCCGTGCAGCCCAACACCAAGCTCTTCTTCGGTGAAGTGGTGTCCAACCCGCGCCAGGATGTCCTGGACATCGAAGGCATCTCGCAGGTGGCCCACCAGGCCGGGGTTCCCCTGATCGTGGACAACACCTTGTCAACCCCCTACCTGATCCGCCCGCTGGAGTGGGGCGCGGACATCGTGATCCACTCGGCCACCAAGTACCTGGGCGGCCACGGTTCAGCCATTGCCGGCGTCATCGTCGATTCCGGCAAGTTCGATTTCGGCAAGGACCCGGAACGGTTCCCGGGCTTCAACACCCCGGATCCCACCTACAACGGCCTTGTCTACGCACGCGACCTGGGTGAAGGCGGCGCACTCGGGGCCAACCTGTCATACATCCTCAAGGCCCGTGTGCAGTTGCTGCGCGACCTGGGCTCGGCGGTGTCGCCCTTCAACGCCTTCCTGATTTCCCAGGGCCTGGAGACGTTGAGCCTGCGGGTGGAGCGCCACGTTGCGAATGCCACGGATGTGGCGCGCTGGCTGGAAGCAAGGGACGACGTCGAATCCGTCGCCTACGCGGGGCTGCCGTCCAGCCCTTGGTACGAGCGTGGCCGCAAGTACGGGCCCAAGGGAACGGGCGCCGTCGTGGCCTTCAACCTGGCCGGCGGCGCGGAAGCCGGCAAGCGCTTCGTTGATGCACTGGAGCTGCACTCCCACGTGGCCAACATCGGTGACGTCCGCTCCCTGGTCATCCACCCGGCGTCGACCACGCACAGCCAGCTCTCGCCGGAGCAGCAGGTGGTGGCCGGGGTTCATCCGGGGCTGGTCCGGCTTTCCGTGGGCCTGGAGCACATCGACGACATCCTGGCCGACCTGGAAGCAGGATTCCGGGCAGCCAAGAGCGCTGACTCCTAGCCCCACACGCCAGGGGCACCGCCGGTGCCGCCGGCAAGCCGGGAAGTCACAACCAGTCATACTCTTGGCCTGGAGCGGGGGGTGTTTCGTACACTCGAACCAGGTCATGAGTGCCAGTGACAGCCCCGGCTTGCTGGCCGGCAACCCTCCATCCGCGGTGGGGTGCCCCGGGTGAGGACCTGGCCTGCCGGTCAGACGACGGCAGGCAAGCGCGTAGAAGAGGTCTTGCCATGACGGTTACCGTCGCCCGAACCACCATCCCCGAACACGGAATCGTCCGTTACGCCTCCATCGGGGGACTGGAACTCGAAGCCGGGGGATACCTCCCGGACGTCACCCTGGCCTACGAAACCTGGGGGACGCTCAACGCGGACGCCAGCAACGCCATCCTGATCGAGCACGCCCTGACCGGCAGCACCCACGTAACCCGCGGCGACACCGACGAAGAAGGCTGGTGGGAGCAGCTGGCCGGTCCCGGCGCTCCCGTGGATACGGACCGCTTCTTCGTGGTGTCCATCAACATTGTCGGCGGCTGCTACGGATCCACCGGCCCGTCGTCGCCGGCCCCGGACGGCCGCCCCTGGGGCTCCAGGTTCCCCCTCGTCACACTGCGCGACAGCACTGTCGCCGAAGCAAGGCTGGCGGACCAGTTGGGCATCAAGAGCTGGTTCGCCGTCCTAGGCGGGTCGATGGGCGGCGCCCGCGCACTGGAATGGGCAGTGACCTATCCCGGGCGTGTGCAGCGCTGCGCCGTGATTTCCGTCGGGGCCGCCAGCACAGCCGAACAGATCGCCTTCGCACAGGCCCAGACGCTGGCCATCCGCCAGGACCCCAACTTCAACGGCGGGGACTACTACGGCGGTCCATGTCCGGAAGACGGGCTGGCGCTCGCCCGCCGGATCGCCCACATCACCTATCGGTCGGCTGCGGAACTGGAAGGCCGCTTTGGCCGGGAACCCCAGGCGCCCGAGTCCCCCCTGCAGGGGGAAGTCCTGGCCTCCCGCGGCCGTTACCAGGTGGAAAGCTACCTGGACCACCAGGGCAACAAGCTGGTGAAGCGGTTCGACGCCAACAGCTATATCGCCCTGACTGAAGCGCTGATGAGCCACGATGTCAGCCGGGGACGGGGAACCCTGGCCGAAACCCTGGCCACCTCCACGGCGCGGTTCTTCGTGGCCGCAGTGGACTCCGACAGGCTCTATTTCCCGTCCCAGTCCCACGAGTTGGCCCAGGCCCTGCCTGGCGACGTGGATGTCCATGTCATCCAGGCGCCGATCGGGCACGACGGGTTCCTGACCGAGATTGGGCAGCTGGGCGGCCAGCTGCGGAGCAGCTTCCTGGCCTAGGCAGCGCCCCGGGAACACCCGGCAGTGTGCATTCCTGCAGATGCCTTCTGCACTATTCGGCGTTGAGGTTGCGCCGCAGGCAGACCATACTCATCGAATCCGGCTTTCGTGGTGTGCATCACATCCGTTTGCCATTGACTGGTCCCCGTGGTGTCGACGACGACGCCGAAGGAGTTCACATGAGTACGGAAAGCTCCGCCGCAAGGCGCACAGAGGAAACCGACGTCAAGGCTTCAGGCCTGAAGAAAGTGGTAACGGCGTCCATGGCCGGCACCGTCGTGGAGTGGTACGAGTTCTTCCTCTACGCATCGGCCGCCACCTTGGTGTTCGGGAAGGCCTTCTTCCCCAACGCCGGCACGGAACTGGACGGTATCATCGCTGCCTTCCTCACCTATGCCGTCGGTTTCGTTGCACGCCCCATCGGCGGCATCGTCTTCGGCCACTTCGGCGACAAGTTCGGCCGCAAGCAGCTGCTGCAGCTGAGCATCATCCTGGTGGGGGTCTCCACCTTCCTCATGGGCTGCCTGCCCACGTTCTCGCAGATCGGCTACTGGGCGCCCGCACTGCTGGTCTTCCTCCGGTTTGCCCAAGGCTTTGCCGTGGGCGGGGAGTGGGGCGGCGCCGTCCTCCTCGTGGCAGAGCACAGCCCCAACAAATCCCGCGGGTTCTGGGCCAGCTGGCCGCAGTCCGCGGTGCCCCTGGGCAACCTGCTGGCCACGGCCGTGCTGTTCGTCCTGTCCTCCACGCTGACCCAGGACGCGTTCCTGGGCTGGGGCTGGCGCGTGGCGTTCTGGCTGTCCGCCGTGATCGTCCTGATCGGTTACTACATCCGCACCAAGGTCAACGACGCCCCCATCTTCCTGGAAGCCCGTAAAGAAGTTGATGCCGGCCACAAGGGCTACGGCGTCGCCGAGGTGTTCCGGCGCTACCCCCGCGGCGTCTTCACCGCCATGGGCCTGCGCTTCGCGGAAAACATCCTTTACTACCTGGTGGTCACGTTCTCCATCACCTACCTGAAGACCGTGGTGCAGGCCGATACCACGCGGATCCTCCTGCTGCTGCTCGTTGCCCACAGCGTCCACTTCGCGGTGGTCCCCATGGTGGGCAAGCTGTCGGACCGGTTCGGCCGCAAGCCGGTCTACATGGCCGGCGCCATCATGGGTGCCACCTGGGGTTTCTTCGCCTTCCCCATGATGGACACGAAGAACGACTTCATCATCCTGGCGGCCATCATGATCGGCCTGGTGTTCCACGCCTTCATGTACGCCGGGCAGCCGGCCATTATGGCGGAAATGTTCCCCACCCGGATGCGCTACTCCGGCGTCTCCCTGGGCTACCAGGTGACGTCCATCGTGGCAGGCTCCCTGGCCCCGATCATCGCAGCGTCGCTCCTGGGCACCTACAAGTCCTCCGTGCCCGTGGCGGTGTACCTGCTGATCGCGTGTGCCATCACCGCCGTCGCGGTCTTCTTCCTGAAGGAAACCCGGGGCATCTCGCTGCACGACGTGGACGCCGCCGACGCCAAGGGCACGGCGGACCTCCTCGCTGCCGGCAAGAAGTAGGCCCATGAAAGCCGCCATCCTCTATTCCACCGTTCCCGCTGCCGCCCAGGCAGGCGCGCAGGGGAAACAGACCTACGCCGAGGCCCGGCCGCTGCTGGTGCAGGAACTGGAACAGCCGGAGCCGCGTGCCGGTGAACTCGGAGTTGCCATCACCTACTCGAGCCTGTGCCATTCGGACCTGTCCGTGGTGGACGGTTCCCGCGTCCGGCCACTTCCCATGGCCCTGGGACACGAGGCCGTGGGGCGGGTGGTGTCCGTGGGCGACGGCGTCTCCGACGTGTCCGTGGGCGACCATGTAGTGCTGGTCTTCGTGCCCAGCTGTGGGCAGTGCCGGGCGTGCCTCTCCGGCAGGCCCGCGCTCTGCCACCAGGCAGCGGAGGTCAATGGTTCCGGGGATTTGCTGCACGGGCCGGCGCTCCTGCGGACGCCGGCGGGGGAGCGCATCAACCACCACCTGGGCGTCTCGGCCTTCGCTGATTACGCGGTGGTTGCGCGCGAATCAGTGGTGGTAATTGACGACGACGTCCCGGACACGGTCGCGGCGATGTTTGGTTGCGCCGTGCTCACCGGAATGGGCTCGATATTCAACACTGCCGGAGTAGGCCCCGGCCTGTCCGTGGCGGTTTTCGGGCTGGGAGCGGTGGGCCTGTCCGCGGTGATGGCGGCACGCCTTGCAGGGGCTGCCAGCGTGATTGCCATCGATCCCAACCAGGGGAAGCACCAGCTGGCCCGCGACGCCGGGGCCACCGCGGTGGGGACGCCGGAGGACGCGGGGCGGCTCATTGAGGAAGCAACGGGCGACGGCGTCGATGTCGCCATCGAGGCGGTGGGCTCGGCCGGTGTGATCGCCTCCTGCCTGGAGCGGGTCACCAGGGGCGGGGCGGTGGTCTCGGTGGGCCTGCCGCATCCGTCCGCAGAGCTGACGGTACCGGCCCTGCAGTTCGCCGGGGCCGGCAAACGGCTTCTGGGCTCCTACATGGGCGACGCCGTTCCCGCGCGGGACATCCCGAAGTACCTGGGGTACTGGCGGGAAGGCAAGCTGCCGGTTGAGCTGCTGCACACCGACACCCGCCCGCTCAGCGAGATCAACGAGGGCCTCGATGCGCTCGCAGCGGGGCAGGTAGTGCGGCGGCTCTTCCGGCCCTGACTCTTCCAGGCCTGACTCTTCCGGGCCGGGGTCTTCCGGGCCCGGGTCCGGGCCGGCTCACCCGGCCAACAGCACCGACCGCTCCTTCACTTCGTCTTTCAGGGCGGCGATCACTGCCTGTACCCGGGCCGACCGAAGCGACTCCGGCCGGGCAACGGCCCAGATGGGCAGCTGGCGCTCAAAATCACCTGGCAGGACGGGGACGAAATCTTCACGGTCTCCCACCATGAAGTTCGGCAGCAGCCCGATGCCGGCGCCCTGTCTCACCGCCTCCACCTGGGCGAACACGCTCGTGGCCTGGAAGCTTGTCCTGGGCGTGGGAAGCTGCGATGACCAGCGCGGCCCAAGCTCCGCTACCTGGAGTGCGGACTCCACGTAAGAGACAAACGCGTGCTGCCCCACGTCGTCGAGCGTTTCCGGCAGGCCGTGCTGCGCGGCATAGCCGGGGCTGGCGTAGAGGCGCAGGTAGTAGTTGCTCAGGAAGATGGTCTGCGCGGTGCTGATGTCGGCCTTGCCCACCACGATCTCCAGGTCCACCCCTGACCGGTTCTGGCTGACTTTCCGGGTGGCGCTCAGCATTTCGATGTTCAGCTGCGGGTTCTGCTGCTGGAGCCGCACCAGCGACGGGGTGACGAACACTGCTCCCACTCCGTCGGTGGTGGCGACGCGGACCAAGCCGGCCAAAGAGCTTTGGTCCCGGCTGATGAGGCCGGACAGTGAGCCGAGCGTATTCTCGATCGCCTCCGCCGCCTCCACTGCGGCCGCACCAAGCTGCGTCAACTCCCAGCCGTGCGGGCTGCGCTCCAAGGTCCGCCCGCCCAACTGCTTGTCCAGGGCCAGGATCCGGCGGGAGATGGTGGTGTGGGTGGTGCCCAGGGTCTCGGCCACCGCATTGAAGCGGCCAAGGCGCGCCACCGTCAGCAGGATGAGCAGGTCGTCGGGGCTTGGCAACCGTCTCGAATCCACGGGCGGCCTTTCTCTTGTGTGCATCAATGCACAGAGCGTCTGTAATTTTTCCCCTTGATTGCACTCTAGCAGGGGTGTGATGCTTGACACAGAACAGCCGGCAGCAACGCCGGATGGAAGCAAAGGAGCTTACGCATGGCAGTTATCGGATGGATCGGCCTGGGCAACATGGGCGGCCACATGTCGGTGAACCTGGTGAAGGCCGGGCACGACGTGCGCGGCTTCGACCTCAACCCCGCGGCAATGGCAGCCGCCGAGGCCGGCGGGGTCAAGCGGGCAGCAAGCATCGCCGAAGCAGTGGACGGCGCGGACGCCGTGTTCACCATGCTGCCCAAGGGCGAACACGCCCGCGCCGTCTACCTCGGGGAGGACGGCGTGCTGGCGCACGCGGATACCCGCACGCTGCTCATCGACTCCTCCACCATCGACATTGCCTCCGCGCAGGCACTGCACGACGCCGCTGCTGCCGCCGGCTTCCGCTTCGTGGACGCCCCGGTGTCCGGCGGAATGAGCGGGGCCGAGGCCGGAACCCTGACGTTCATGGTGGGTGGCGAAGAGGGCGCCGTCAACGACGCCTCGGGCTACATCGGCCCCATGTCCGGCAACATCATCCCCACCGGCGGCCCCACCACGGGCCAGGCTGCCAAGATCTGCAACAACCTGATGCTCTTCATCAACCTTGCCTCCACCGCGGAGGGGGCAGTCCTGGCTGACCGGCTGGGCCTGGACAAGCAGGTCTTCTGGAACATCGCCTCGGTCTCCTCGGGGGACTCATGGGCCCTGCGGACCTGGTACCCGGTGCCCGGTGTTGTCCCCACCGCGGCCTCCAACAACGACTTCGCACCCACGTTCACCACCGAGCTCGCCAACAAGGACATCGGCCTGGCCATCAGCGCCGCCGAGGACACCGGCACGCCGCTGGAGATCGGCAAGCATGTCCAGCAGTTGTTCCAGCGGCTTATCGACGCCGGTGATGCGAACAAGGACTGCTCCATGATCATCAAGCTCGTGGACGGCTCGCTCGAGCCCGCCGACCAGACGCCGTCCAACTAACCACGCCGTCCAACCAGCCACGCCGCCCAACCAGCCACCTCCCAAAGCAACGCAGGAAAAGAGACTTCCTTGGAAACCATCCCGCATTACATCAACGGCGCCCGCGTGACCGATGCCGACCGCTTCGGTCCGGTCTTCAACCCCGCCACCGGCCAACAGGAAAAGCAAGTGGTGCTCGCCTCCGCGGCACGCACCGAGGAAGCCATCGCGGCAGCCCGCGCGGCGCTGCCGGCATGGCGGGCCACCAGCCTGGCCAAACGCACCACCATCTTCTTCAAGGTCCGCGAGATCCTGACCGAGCGAAAGCCCGAGCTCGCCGCCATCCTCACCAGCGAGCACGGCAAGGTCCTCTCCGACGCCGAGGGTGAAATCGCGCGCGGCCTGGAGAACATCGATTTCGCCACCGGCCTGTCCCACATGCTCAAGGGCGAGCGCTCGGAGCAGGTCTCCGGGGGCATCGACGTCCACTCCGTCCGCCAGCCCGTGGGCGTGGTGGCCTGCATTACTCCGTTCAATTTCCCGGCCATGGTGCCGCTGTGGATGATCGGCAGCGCCCTGGCATGCGGCAACACCGTGCTGCTGAAGCCCAGCGAGAAGGACCCGTCGGCCGCCGTGTTCATCGCAGAAGCCTTCGCTGAGGCGGGCCTGCCCGCCGGCGTCCTGAACGTGGTCCAGGGCGACAAGGAAGCCGTCGACGTCCTGCTCGAGCACCCTGACGTGAAGGCAGTCAGTTTCGTCGGCTCCACCCCCGTGGCCCGGTCGATCTACAAGCGGGCCGCCGAGCACGGCAAACGGGTGCAGGCCCTGGGCGGCGCGAAGAACCACATGGTGGTGCTTCCCGACGCCGACCTGGACATGGCTGCCGACGCTGCGGTTTCCGCCGCCTACGGTTCCGCCGGCGAACGCTGCATGGCCGTCAGCGTCCTGGTGGCCGTGGGCAACATTGCCGATGACCTGGTGAAGGCGATCTCCAGCCGCATGGCGGACCTGAAGATCGGTGCGGGCACCGACCCCGCCTCCCAAATGGGCCCCCTGATCACCGCGGAGCACCGCGAGCGGGTGGCATCCTACGTTTCTGGAGCCGAAGGCGAAGGAGCCACCGTGGTGGTGGACGGCCGCTCCCAGCAGTTCGACTCCGACGGGTTCTTTATCGGCGTCAGCCTGGTGGACCACGTCAAGCCGGGCATGAAGGTGTACGACGACGAGATCTTCGGCCCCGTCCTGTCCGTGGTCCGCGTGGATACTTACAGCGACGCGGTGCAGCTGGTCAACGACAACGAGTTCGGCAACGGCACGGCCATCTTCACCCGCGACGGTGGGGCAGCACGGCAGTTCGAGTTCGACGTCGAGGCCGGCATGGTGGGCGTCAACGTCCCCATCCCGGTCCCGGTGGGTACGTTCTCGTTCGGCGGCTGGAAGAACTCGCTGTTCGGCGACACCCACATGTACGGTCCGGACAGCATCCGCTTCTACACCCGGGGCAAGGTGGTGACCACCCGCTGGCCGGACCCCTCCACCTCCGTGATCGACCTGGGCTTCCCGCAGGTGGATTAAGCACACCGATTAAGCACGATTAAGCAACAACAGGCCGGGGGCCGTCATTCGGTCCCCGGCCTGTTGAGTACCAGTTTGGTCAGCCGTTCATGATGTCGCCGCGGCGCTTCATGTACTCCTCCATGGACAGCTCACCGTTGCTGTACTGCTGGTCCAGTTCCGCGAGCTTCCGCGCCCTGTACCCTTGCGGGGCTGCCGGCGGCGGGGGAGTGGCAGGCCCGGAGGACTGCCCGGGTCCCTGCTGCTGGTAGGGCTGCTGGGGCTGCTGCTGGAACGGCGGTTCCTGCGGGGCTCCGTAACGGGGGTCCGCCATCGGCGGCTGGCCGTACTGGTAGGGCGGCAGCTGCTGGCCGCCAAAGGGGCCTTGTGGCTGGCCCGGCTGGCCGAAGCCGCCGGAGAAGTAGTCCTGCTGGGTGTAGCCGTCCCGGGGCTGGTTGCTCTGCGGCCCGGCGGAGCCGGGAAATTGGCCATGCCCGGGAAACTGGTTCGGGAACCGGTTCGAACCCGGAAACTGCCCGGGCAGGCCCTGGTCCCGGTCCCGCCGTGCCACCGAGCGCCGGTACGCGCGCATGGCCATGGGGACAACGAAGGACAGGATGATGATCCAGAAAAACAAGCTGCTCACGGTGCCGCGCCTCTCGAGTGTTGTCCTTCCAGCGTAACCCTCGCGGCCCTTACCGGCGGCTGGGTTCGGAGGTTCCCAACGGCCCTTCGCCCGAACCCAACGGGACGCCCGGGCCAAAGACGGGACCCGGCGTCGGCCGCTTTGCCATGATGCCGTCACCCGAGGACTGGCGCCGCAGCCGGCGCAGTACCCAGGGCACGAAGTATTCGCGCGCCCACACAAAGTCCCCGCTGCGTGCCTCCCGCCAGGTCCGCGGCGGCAGCGGCTTGGGCTGCAGCGGTTCCAGCGAATGCTCCACGTTCAGCGCGTCCAGCACCATGGCCGCAATGGTGTGGTGTCCCAAGGGGGAGAAATGCAGCCGGTCCTGGTCCCACATCTGGGGATCGCTCAGCTGCCGCAGCGACCACATGTCCGCGATGACCGCGTCATGCCGGGCTGCCACCGTGCGCAGGTTTTCGTTGTAGATGGCCACCTTGCTGCGGATCCTGCCCAGCACCGAGGAACCCGTATCCGGGCCGTTGAAGAGCACAACGGTGGCGCCGCCCATGGACAGGATCTGGACCACGGAATCGAGCTTCTCAGCCAGCGCGTCAGGATCGCCGCCGGGGCGGATGAGGTCGTTCCCGCCCGCGGACAGGGTGACCAGGTCCGGCTTAAGTTCGAGGGCCGGCGCGAGCTGCTGGTCCACGATCTGCTGCAGCAGCCGGCCGCGGACGGCAAGGTTGGCGTACGCGAAATCCGGCTGGGTGCGGCCCAGCTCCTCGGCAACGCGGTCGGCCCAGCCGCGGTGGCCGCCCGGGCTTGAGGGTTCGGGGTCGCCGATGCCCTCGGTGAAGGAGTCGCCCATCGCCACATACCGGGTCCAGGGGTGGGATCCGGCATGGGCGGGCGGGGTCTGGATGGCACTTGCGTCAGTCACGGTCCCTATCCTGCCTTTCGCCCCTCTGGCTACGCCAACGTAGGTTGTTACCTCCAGGTAACTGGTAAGAATGGAAACCATGACTGACGCCGAAGTATTTCCTGCCCCCGTTGTCCTGTGGTCCCATCCGGAAGACCAGCGCGCCGGCAAGCCGCTGCTGGTGCTGCTCCACGGCTACGGCGCCAATGAGCAGGACCTGCTCAGCCTGGCCGACCTGCTGCCCGGGGACTTCGCCGTCGCATCACTGCGTGCGCCCATCGCCATGGGTCCGGGCTTCACCTGGTTCCCGCTGACGGCCTCCATCGAGTACTCCCTGGAACGGGTCAAGAAGGCTTCGGGCTACGTGCTGGAGTGGATCGACACCATCCGGGTGGGGCACCCGTCCGTCACCCTGCTGGGTTTCTCCATGGGCATGGCGATGGCCACCACGCTCCTGCGGCAGCGGCCCACGGACTTCGCCGCCGTCGTCGGACTGTCAGGTTTCGTGGTGGACGCAGGCGGTGACCCCACGTTCAAGGACGATCAACTGGACGGGACCGTTCCCATGTTCTGGGGCCGCGACCAGCAGGATCCGGTGATCACCCAAGACAAGATCGAGTTCACCATGGGCTGGGTCCGCAAGCACGTCAAGCTCACCAAGGTGCTTTACACCGGCATGTGGCACGGCATCAACCAGCAGGAGATTGGGCACGTGGGGGAGTTCCTCACCCACGAGGTGCTCAACAAATAGGACGTACGACGGCGGCGCTTCAGCCGCCGCCGTCATTCCGCCGTGGGTGCCGGTCAGGCCTCCGGTGCCACGACCCGGACGCTCTGGCCGTTGACCGTGACGGTGTCCCCGTTGTGCAGCTGGCGGCCGCGGCGGTCATCGATCTCGCCGTTGACCTTGACCAGCCCGTTCTTGATGAGCTCCGCCGCCTCCACCCCGTCCTCCACGAGGTTGGCGAGCTTCAGCAGCTGGCCGAGCCGGATCATGCTGTCGCGGATGGGGACGTCCTCAATGGGGTTGCTCATAGAGCAATAATGCCTGAACTAAGGTGGATTCAATGACCTCCCCTTCGCGCCTGCCGGCACTTGCAGGCCTGCCCCTGGCCGTGGGTTCCGGCCTGGCCATCCCCGTCCAGGGCCGCATCAACGGCGCGCTGGGTGCCCGCCTCGATGACGGAATCGCCGCGGCGGCCGTGAGTTTCAGCACAGGGCTGTTGGTCATGATCGTCATTTCCCTTGTGCTGCCGCGGGGACGGGCAGGCCTGGCCGCCATCATTCCGGCGGTCCGCAGCCGCGCGTTTCCCCGCATCTACGTGGTGGCCGGCGCAATCGGTGCACTGTTCGTGTTTGCCCAGTCCTTCACCGTGGGCATCCTGGGTGTGGCTCTCTTCACCGTGGCCACTGTGACCGGGCAGACCGTCAGCGGCCTGCTGGTGGACCGGCTGGGGATTGGCCCGGCCGGAAAGAAGTCCGTCACTGCAATCCGCATCATCGGCTGCATCCTGACCATCGCCGCCGTGGCCTGGGCGGTGTCGCCCCGGTTCAGCAGCGGAGGTTCCGGGGACGGGGCGGCCGGGTTGCTGGTTCCCATCCTGCTGCCGGTGGCGGCGGGATTCCTCATGAGCTTCCAGCAGGCCATGAACGGCACCGCCACCCTCCACTACGGCACCCCCATCGCCGCCACCCTGGTGAACTTCGTGGCCGGCTGCATCGTGCTGTGGGCCGCGTTCGCCGTCAAGCTGGCCGTGGCCGGCCCCGCCAACCCGCTGCCGGGGGAGTGGTGGTACTACCTGGGCGGCCCGATGGGCTGTGTGTTCATTGGGCTGGGCGCCCTCCTGGTCCGCAGCCTGGGCGTACTGGTCACCGGGCTGGGCATGATCGCAGGCCAGCTGCTCGGCTCGCTGGCCCTGGACCTTGCGCTGCCCGCCCCGGGGACCGTCGTCGCCCCGGCCACCGTCCTGGGAACCCTGCTTACGCTGGGCGCCATCATCCTGGCCACCCTGCCCTGGCCCCGGGGCGCGCTGCGCAGGCAGCGGCCGGTACGCTAGGACACAAGCTTTTCCACGATCTTCCTTCATCCGCCCCAACCCGTTGCCGCTGTGCCGCAGGCACAGAGCAGCCGGGGCCTGACAACCCGCGGACCGCACCCAGCGGCCCTGTAGAAATTGGAGTTACCCCATGGCAGCAAAGTCCGTCCTCGACCAGGTCATTTCCCTTTCCAAGCGGAGGGGCTTCGTGTTCCAGGCCGGTGAGATCTACGGCGGTTCACGCTCTGCCTGGGACTACGGCCCCCTCGGTGCCGAGCTGAAGGAAAACATCAAGCGCCAGTGGTGGCAGTCCGTGGTCCGCGGCCGCGAGGACGTGGTGGGCCTGGACTCCTCCGTGATCCTGCCCCGCCAGGTATGGGAAGCCTCCGGCCACGTGGAAGTCTTCTCCGACCCCCTGGTGGAATGCCTCTCCTGCCACAAGCGCTACCGTGCAGACCACCTCGAGGAAGAATACGAGGAAAAGAAGGGCCGTCCTGCCGAGAACGGCTTGAAGGACATCGCCTGCGCCAACTGCGGCACCCGCGGCCAGTGGACCGAGCCGCAGGAGTTCTCCGGCCTGCTCAAGACCTACTTGGGACCGGTGGCCAGCGAGGAGGGCCTGCACTACCTGCGGCCCGAAACCGCGCAGGGCATCTTCGTGAACTTCAACAACGTGCTCACCACCTCGCGGAAGAAGCCGCCGTTCGGCATCGGCCAGATCGGCAAGTCCTTCCGGAACGAGATCACGCCCGGAAACTTCATCTTCCGCACCCGCGAGTTCGAGCAGATGGAAATGGAGTTCTTCGTGGAGCCCGGCACGGACGAAGAATGGCACCAGTACTGGATGAAGGAGCGCATGGCCTGGTACACCGGCCTGGGCATCCGCGAGGAGAACCTGCGCTTCTTCGAGCACCCCAAGGAAAAGCTCAGCCACTACTCCAAGGGCACCACGGACATCGAATACCGCTTCGGCTTCCAGGGCTCGGAATGGGGCGAGCTGGAAGGCATCGCCAACCGCACCGACTTCGACCTCTCCACCCACGCCAAGGCCTCCGGCACGGACCTGAGCTACTTCAACCAGGCCACCAATGAGCGCTACACCCCGTACGTCATTGAGCCCGCGGCCGGCCTGACCCGTTCCTTCATGGCGTTCCTGGTGGACGCCTACACCGAGGACGAGGCCCCCAACGCCAAGGGCGGCGTGGACGTTCGCACGGTCCTGAAGCTTGACCCCCGCCTGGCACCGGTGAAAGCCGCCGTGCTGCCGCTGAGCCGCAACGAGGACCTGTCCCCGAAAGCCAAGGCCCTGGGCACGCAGCTGCGGAAGAACTGGAACATCGACTTCGACGACGCCGGCGCCATCGGCCGCCGCTACCGCCGCCAGGACGAGATCGGCACCCCGTTCTGCATCACCGTGGACTTCGACACCCTCGAGGACCAGGCCGTCACCATCCGCGAGCGGGACACCATGAGCCAGGAACGCGTCTCCCTGGACAAGGTGGAAGGCTACCTGGCGGCACGGCTGATCGGCGCCTGAGCATGGCCATCGAATACCGCGAATGGCGCGACGGCGACGACCTGGCCCTCCTGGAAATCTGGGGCGGCCCGGAGACCGCCCAGGCACGCCAGTTCCGCGGTGCCCTCGCCGTGTCCTCCAACGGAGGGAGCGGGACCCCGTGGCGCCGCTGCATCGTGGCCGAGGACGTCGTTGACGGCGTCGGTATTCCCGTCGCAGCCGGCGTGGTCTACGAGGCGTCCCTGCACCCGGAGCGCCTCTGGACCTACATCGAAGTGGCCAAGGACCACCGCCGCAACGGCATCGGTGCCACCCTCCTGGCCATGCTGCGCCGCGAAGCCGGACGCGCGCCGTCGGGCGTATCCAAACTGCGCGCCAAGGTGGAACCGGGCAGCCCCGGAGCTGCGTTCGCCGAGGCCGCCGGACTGACGCCCATCCAGCGCTCACGGCTGGTCATCGTGGAGCCGGGAGCCCTCCGGCTGCCCGTCTTCCCGGACAAGGACCACGGCGGCCGCCCCATCGACGGTGAGAACGCCGGTTCCGACATCGTGATGGACCTGGCCACCGGCTCGGTGGAGCTGACTGACGTGGTGGGCCGCTACTACACGTCCATCCACGGCTGGGACTCCCCGGGGGTCCTGTCCGTGGGCCAGGTGCAGAAGCTGTTCCTGGACGAGCTCACCGGTGCGCACGGTGCCATCGTGCTCCGCGCCCAGCCGGAATCCGCGTTCGGCCAAGGGGTTGCGCCCACCAAGAAGGGGCGCATCCGCGCGTTCGCCGTCAGTTACGCCGCCCCCGCCGGGCCCGACGACCCACCCCATTCCGACGGGAGCGCGGGCCAGGACACAGCCACGGACGTTTTCGTGGGCCACGAGCCCTCGCTTGCCGCTGACGATGCGGCCGAGGGGGTACGCGACATCCTCGCCCTCATCGCCTACCAGCACCCCGTCATGCTGGAACTGGATGATTCCATGACCGCCCTGCGCGCCGCCGTCGAGCCTCTCCTGAAGAGCGGCAAGGCCCGCCTGGCGGGCGCGGAGACCCTGGTGGTCTCCGACTAGGTACTGCCGGTCCACCGCATCGCGCCACGTGCCGTCCCCCGGACGGCACGTGGCGCTGCTGCTTAAGCTGGCACGGTCCGGCTACTTGGCGCGCGGAGCACGACGGCGGCCCGCGGCTGCGTCGGCAGCGTCCAGCAGCTGCCGCTCGGCATCTGTCGGTGCACCGCCTCCCAGCCGCGCCGGCATCCACCATGCCCGGGGTTCCGGCCTGAGCGGAAAGTCGGCGATGCAGCGGTCGATTCCCGCCTGCAGGGTGCCGCGCAAAGCTTCCGTTGCCGCTTCAACGTCAACGTCGGCCGGATATACCACGGGTGCGTCCACATGGAGCCGGACCGGCGCCCGCCAGCTTCGCGGGAGTGAAAAGCCGTGCCCCCGGGTCAAGATGCGGTGGGCGCCCCAGATGGATACTGGGATGACGGGAACGCCCGCTTCCGCCGCCATCCGGACAGCCCCCGTGCGGCATTCGCGGACCGTGAAGCTCCTGCTGACTCCCGCCTCGGGGAACACGACCAGATATTCGCCCTCCCGCAGCCTGGCCACCGCGGCGGCGTAGGCGTCTGCGCGGCCCGTATATCCCACCACCACGTGGCCGCTGGCGCTGATGGCGGGGCCGGCCAGCCAATGGTCCGCCGCTCCCTGGTGGACCAGGAACCGCAGCTGGGCCCGTTCGCGGCGCCACAGGAGCAGTTCCACCACGGCGAAGTCAACGTAGCCGAAGTGTGTCACGGCAAAAACCGCCCCCTTCCCGGGGGCGGCTTTGCGGGATGGTCCGCCGGCTGGTCCCTGTGCCGGAAGGTGCTCCAGGCCGGTGGCTTTAATGTCCAGTTGCAGGGCCCAGCGCAGGAACTGCCCCGTGTGGACGATCAGGCGGTAGAAGCGGTCATTGGCCGGCGGACGCCAGGGCATCGGAACGGGGGCTTACAGGGTGACGTGGACGGAGGACCCGGGAAGCAGTTCGGTGAAGGCACGGGAGGGCTGGACGCCCGCGCCCGTGCTTTCCGCGAAGGATTTAATGACGAACCCGGTGGCAAGCGTCTGCCACACGCGAACCTTCCGGAGCATGAAATGCCCCACCCCCTTGAGCGACACGTACTGCATGCTCGCCGCGTTCGCGGAAGCCCGGTGGGCGAAGGCAAGCGACTGCGACGGGCTGGTCATGTGGTCAGTGGTGCCGTGGATGATCAGCACTTTCCTGTCCGTGACCCTGTCGGCAGGGGTTTCCGGGCCCAGCCAGGGTGCCAGCGCCACCACGGCCTCCACCTGCGGGTGGTCGGCAGCACACACGGCGGTCAGCCCGCCCATGGAGTGGCCCAGCAGGAAGACGGGAACGCCGGGGTGGCGTTCCGCGATCTGCTGCAGCGCCCACCGGGCATCCTGCAGGGGGGACATGTCCGGCCCGTTCCAGCCGCGGACACTGTTGCGCAGGGACCAGACGGCCAGCCCGTTTTTCCGGCCGGCACGGTGCAGGTGCCTGGCGAACGGGATCATCCTGGCCGGGCTCAGGTGCCGGGCCTCGACGGGTTCCCGGCTGTGGGCCTTGCCGCCGTGCAGGACCAGGACCACGCCCTTGGTGTTGCCGGATGCTTCAAGGACGCTCAGCACGGGCCGGTGCGCGGGAACAAGGGGCACCTGCCCGGCCCGCACCGCGCCGCTGTTCCCTGCCCCGTTGGTACCGGTTTCTGTGCTGCCGGCCCCATGCCCATCACGGTTGTCCATGCTGGTTCCTCCCCATCCCGATGGTCCATTTATAAACCCTAAGGCGCCGCACGTAGAGTTCAACCATGAGGTTGTACTGCTGATGGGCGCCGGTCACTCCCACTCTTCCTTGGATCATTCGGAGCCGACGCCCCAGGCGATGGCTGCCCGCAGCAAGGCGAACCGCATCCTGGCTGCGGTGCTCATTCCGTTGGCGCTGCTGACCCTGGCCGGGATGGCTGCGCTGTGGCCGTCCGGCAGCAAGGAAGGGGTCTCGCTCGCGAACCCATACTCCACCGCCCCCGGTGTCACCTTCGATACCGGCACCATCCAGAACGTGGTGACCGAAAACTGCATGCAGGGCACCAGCACCAGCCAGCAGGGCAGCGGCCAACAGGGGACCGGCCAACAGGGCAGCGGCCAACAGGGGACAGGGCAGCAGCAGGCAGGCCAGCAGGGCGCGCGGCAGCCGCCAGGACAGGGCTCGGACTGCACGTTCGCCTTCACCGAGCCGGACAGGGGCGGCAGCCCGGTGAAGGTGGTCATCAACCCTGACGTTGCCTCGTCCCATGGGGTCAAGCCCGGGGACCAGATCCGGTACCTGAACCTGTCAAACGCCCAGGGCGCCACAGGGTCGCAGGGCTCGCCCGCCTATATCTTCGTGGACTTCGTCCGCACCCTGCCGATCGTCCTGTTGGCCGTGCTGTACGCCGTGGTGGTCATCGCCGTGGCCAGGTGGCGGGGGCTCCGGGCACTCATCGGGCTGGTGGGCGCGTACTTCGTGCTGGCGAACTTCCTGCTCCCGGGCCTGGTGGAAGGAAAACCGCCGCTGCTGCTGGCCCTCGTGGGATCCACCGTGATCATGATCGGGGTGCTGTACTTCGCCCACGGATTCTCCGCGCGCACCTCCACGGCACTCCTGGGCACCATCTTCGGGCTGGCCATCACGGCCCTGCTGGCAGCCTGGGCCACGGACGCCGCCAACCTCGCCGGCGTAGGCAGCCACGACGCCGCCACCCTGGTGAATACGTCGTCCAACATCTCCATCTCCGGGGTGATCCTCTGCGGACTCATCATCTCCGGCCTGGGCGTCCTCAATGACGTCACCATCACGCAGTCCTCGGCCGTCTGGGAGCTCTACGAACTGGCACCTGCCAGCAGCGCCCGGAAGCTGTTCACCTCCGCCATGCGGATCGGCCGCGACCACATCGCGTCCACCGTGTACACCATCGCCTTCGCCTACGCGGGCGCCGCACTGCCCATCCTGATCATCGTCATGCTCTACGACCGGCCCCTGATGGACACCCTCACCAGCGCCGAACTCTCCGAGGAAGTCATCCGGACGCTGGTGGGTTCCATCGGGCTGGTCCTGGCCATCCCGGTCACCACCCTGATCGCCGTGCTTGTGGTCAAGGCGACCGGCATCACGGCCGGAGGATCCAGCGCGCCAGGTCACGGCGCATCAGGTCACGGCGCATCAGGAGCAAGCGCAGCGGCTCCCAGCCCAGCGGTTCCCAGGGCCGCGGGCAAGGCCACGGCTGTGGCGGACGACGGCGGCCACAGCCACGCGGACGACCTGGCGGACACGGGGGCGCTCGCCGCAGCCGCCCTTGAGGAACGCCGCCGGCGCGCCGCCGTCGAACCCTCCCTCCTGCCCGGGGAAGAGCCCGCTACCCGCCGGGGCCGGCGGGCAGACCGCGGCTGAGCTGCGCACGATCCCGGGCATGCACCTGGGCCTGCCCCAGGCCCTGAACCGCGTTCACTGTTCCGGCAGGCTACTGGTAGTCGGCCAGCCAGAGGTCCGGTCCGAAGACTTCGTACTGGATATCCTTCGCGCGGACGCCTGCGCCCACCAGGGCCGTCCGGACGGCCTGCATGAACGGCATGGGGCCGCAGAGGTAATACTCGGCGTCCGGCGGCAACTGGATGTCCTTGACGTTCATGAACCCCGAGTGGACGCTGCCGCTTTCGGCGCCTGCGGTGGACCCCTCGCCGTCCGGATTGAGGAACCACGACGTGAGCGAGGCGTCGGGGAGGGCAGCGAGGTCCGCCGTCACCTGCTTCCGCAGTGCAAACGAGGCGGGGGACTCTCCGGCGTGCAGGAACAGGACCTTCCGCTGGGAACCGGACTTGACCAGGTGGGACAGCATGCCGGCCATGGGGGTGACACCGATGCCTGCGCTTGCCAGCACCACGGGCCGGTCGGTGTATTCCAGCACCACATCGCCGAAGGGCGCGGAGAGGGTGACCTCGTCGCCCACGTTGACGTGGTCGTGCAGGAGGTTGGACATCTCCCCGTCCGGCGCACCCTCCGTGCGCACCCGCTTGATGGCGAACCGCCGGTGCTGGCCATCGTCTGCCTGGGTGAGGCTGTACTGGCGGGGCTGCAGGACGCCGTCGGGCATCTGCATCCGGATGGTGACGTACTGTCCCGGCAGCGACGGCTTGACCTCCCGCTCGTCGGTCCGCTCCACCACGAAACTGACAACGTCGTCGGTTTCCTGGATCTTTTCGGCCACCCGCCAGGTACGCCAGACGGTTTCCGGGCTCAGCCGCACTGCGTCGTACAGGCCGCGTTCCTTGTTGATGAGCATGTTGGCCATCAGCCAGTAGACCTCGTCCCAGGCCGCGGCCACATCCGGTGTTACGGCGTCGCCCAGGACATCGACGATGGCCCACATCAGGTTGTCGTGCACCACCTGGTACTGCTCCGGACTCAGCCCCAGGGATACGTGCTTGTGGGAAATCCGGGACAGCAGGTGGTCCGGCAGGTGGGTGGGGTCGTTGATGAGGAAGCCGGCAAAGGCGGCAACGGAACCGGCAAGCGCCTGCTGCTGCCGGCCGTCGGCCTGGTTGCCCCGGTTGAAGAGGCCGTTGAGCAGTTCGGGATGCTCCTGGAACATGTGCTTGTAGAAACGTGACGCGATTTCCTGGATATTTTCACCGACGACCGGAAGGGTCGCCTGGATCACGGGGTATGACGTGTCTGAAAGCATTCGGGATGTGTCTCCTTCAAACGGCTTTTCCTGGTTTTCCGGTCCCGCGCCACGCTAGCAGCCGGCCGAAACCGGTGACAGGCCCTTTGGCACTCGCCGTGGACGCGCCGATTTGCCCGGCTTTGCAACAATGGACAGGTGACTGTTGCTGCAACTCCGCCCGCACCCAAGCTGGAACTCCCGCCCCTGAAGCTGGGACCCATCACGGTTGACACCCCGGTGATCCTGGCGCCCATGGCCGGCATCACCAACTCCGCCTTCCGCAGGCTCTGCCGTGAGTACGGCGGCGGCATGTACGTGGCGGAGATGGTCACCTCCCGCGCGCTGGTGGAGCGGACCCCCGAATCCCTCCGCATCATTTCGCACGACGACGACGAGAAGGTCCGCTCCGTCCAGCTCTACGGTGTGGACCCCAGCACCGTCGGCGCCGCCATCCGGATGCTCGTGGAGGAAAACCGCGCCGACCACATCGACCTCAACTTCGGCTGCCCCGTCCCCAAGGTCACCCGGCGCGGCGGCGGCTCGGCCCTGCCCTGGAAGATCGATCTCTTCACCTCGATCGTGCAGACCGCCGTCAAGGAAGCCTCCAAAGGCAACATCCCGCTGACCATCAAGATGCGCAAGGGGATCGACGACGACCACCTCACGTACCTCGACGCCGGCCGGATCGCCCGCGATGCCGGTGTTGCCGCCGTCGCCCTCCACGGCCGGACTGCCGCGCAGTTCTATTCCGGGCAGGCCGACTGGTCCGCCATCGCCCGCCTCCGCGAAGCCCTGCCGGACATTCCGGTGCTGGGCAACGGCGACATCTGGTCCGCGGAGGACGCCGTCCGGATGGTCCGCGAAACCGGCGTGGACGGTGTGGTGGTGGGCCGCGGCTGCCAGGGCCGGCCCTGGCTGTTCGGGGACCTGCAGGCGGCGTTCGAAGGCAGCGACGTCCGGCACCGGCCCAACCTGCGCCAGGTGGCCGAGGGCGTGTACCGCCACGCTGAACTGATGGTGGAAACCTTCGGCGACGAAGGCAAGGCGCTGCGGGAGATCCGCAAGCACATCGCCTGGTACTTCAAGGGGTACGTGGTGGGCGGGGAACTGCGAACCAGGCTTGCCCTGGTCACCAGCCTGGAGGTGCTCCGGGACACGCTGGCCGAACTGGACCTGGACTCGCCCTACCCGGGCGTGGACGCCGAGGGTCCCCGCGGCCGTGCCGGCTCACCCAAGCGGCCTGCCCTGCCCAAGGACTGGCTGGACTCCCGGGCACTCAACGAGGACCAGTCCAAGGACATCGCGGCCGCAGAGCTGGACGTTTCCGGTGGCTGAGGCATCTATGGCCGGACCCTCATCCGCTGGAACCCCCACCGCCGCCCTGGCGCTGCCCGGCTACGACACCCACGATTCCGCCCGCTGGGTGGAGGAGCCGCCCAAGAGCACCTACCGCTCCGACTTCGAACGGGACAGGGCCCGGGTCCTGCACTCGTCGGCCCTGCGCCGGCTGGGGGCCAAAACCCAGGTAGTGGCGCCGGACACGGACGACTTCGTCCGCACCCGCCTCACCCACAGCCTGGAAGTGGCACAGGTGGGCCGCGAACTGGGCAGGGCCCTGGGCTGCGATCCGGACGTCGTGGATACGGCCTGCCTGAGCCATGACCTCGGCCATCCGCCGTTTGGCCACAACGGCGAGTCCGCCCTGAACGAGGTGGCGCACGCCATCGGAGGGTTCGAAGGCAACGCCCAGACCCTCCGGCTGCTCACGAGGCTTGAACCCAAGGTGCTCACCGCTGACGGCCAGCCCGCCGGCCTGAACCTCACCCGCGCGAGCCTTGACGCGGCGTCGAAATACCCGTGGTCAGCCCTGGAAGCGCCGGTGATCCACGGGCAGCGGACCAGCAAGTTCGGCGCCTACGAGGACGATCTGCCCATCTTCAACTGGCTCCGTGAAGGCGCCCCGGAACGCCGGACCTGCCTTGAAGCCCAGGTGATGGACCTGGCGGACGACATCTCCTATTCGGTGCACGACGTGGAGGACGCGATCGTTGCCGGCCACTTCCAGCTGCGCTGGATGGACAACCCGGACCACCGCGCACGCGTGGTGGGCTACGCCAAGCAGTGGTACCTCCCGCACAACGACCCCGCCGCTATCGACGCCGCCCTGGCCCGGCTGGAGGCCACGGACGTCTGGGTGCGCGAGGCCGATGGCAGCCGCAAGTCCATGGCGGCGCTGAAGAACATGACCAGCCAGCTGATCGGCCGGTTCTGCCAGAGCGCCCTGGAAACCACCCGCGCCGTCTACGGGCCGGAAAACCTGACCCGGTACAACGCCGAACTGATGGTTCCCGATGAGACCGTCATGGAGATCGCGGTGATGAAGGGCCTGGCCACCACGTTTGTGATGACCACGGAGCACCGGCAGCCCATTTACGAGCGCCAGCGGGAAGTGCTCCACGCCCTGGTGACCGCCCTGAGCGCCACGGGTGACAGGCACCTGGAGCCGATGTTCGCCGCGGACTGGCGGGCAGCGGACGACGACGGCGCGCGCCTTCGCGTGGTCATCGACCAGGTGGCGTCGCTCACCGATGGATCGGCCCTGGCCATGTACGAGCGCCTGGTGGGGAGCCTGCCCTCGCTCTGGTGAGCCGCCGTCGGCTCGCGCTCCGGAACCGCCTGATCAACAGCTTCCTTAAAGCATCTTCACAGGAAGGAGGCGCACCATGGGAGGAAAGACAGGCCGCTAGGAACGGGAGCTGGTCATGAGTACTCGCAGCAGGGGCAAGCGCCTTGCCACCGGGATCACCGCGGCCGTAGGCGTCGGCAGCTTCGCCGCCGCGGGCGTGGCCGCGTCAGCCGTGTACGCCGCAACCCCCTCCGTGATCGCCAGGTCAACTCCCGCCACGGACACCAGCACCACACAGTCAAGCACGCCCCAATCCGGATCGGCCCGCTCCGACGACGATGACCGCGGGACCACCAAGAACAACACCTCACGCCGCTCGAAGACGTACGGCAGTTCCGGCAGCACCACACCGGTCCAGCCGGGCAAGGGAAGCACCGTCCACGGCCGGTCGTCGGGGTCCTGACGTGGCAGGTCCAGGTATGGCCGGTCCCGGCGCCGCTGGTACCGGGACCGCCGAACACATTTCACCAGCGGAAGCTACAGCACCGGCGGAAGACACAGCCCAGTCGAGCTGGACTGTGTGGGAGCTTGAGGCAGCAGTCACGGTCACGGACCGGGGAATGCTCCCCGCGGCCGAGGATATCGTCCGGGATGTAGTGGCGGCAGTTGACCTCGCCTGCAGCCGCTTCCGGAAGGATTCCGAACTGATGAGGCTTCGGCCCCGGATGGCGCACGGTGTAAGCATCAGCCCCATGTTCCGGCGGCTCCTCGAGCGTGCCCTGGACGCTGCCCGGCTAACCGGCGGCGACGTCGACCCCACCCTCGGAGCAGATTTGGCCGCCCTCGGGCACGGCCCGGAATGGCAGAGGCCCGGAATCACCAGCATCCCGGTGTCGCCGCAGCCCGCACCTCCCCGACAGTCTTCGGTACCGCGGGCACCCGGTTGGTCCCGCCTGAACCTCGACGACTCAACCCTGACCCTCCCGGCCGACCTCCGCCTGGACCTGGGGGCATCAGCAAAGGCAGTCGCCGCCGATCTCGCCGCCGCAGGTGTTTACCGGGAGCTGGGCTGCGGGGTGCTCGTGAGCCTGGGCGGCGACCTGGCAAGCGCAGGTCCGGGACCGCTGCAGGACGGAAAGCCCGGGCCTTGGCAGATCATGGTCCAGGACCTTCCCGCCGACCCCTGCCAGCAGATTTCCCTGGCCCCCGGGTTTGCCCTGGCCACCTCCAGTACGCAGAAACGCCGCTGGAACCACGGGGGAACCCAGGTCCACCACATCCTTGATCCCCGCTTCGGCCTCCCCGCAGAGCCGGTCTGGCGGTCGGTGACCGTTGCCGCCCCCACGTGCCTGGAAGCGAACGCGTTCAGTACTGCGGCCATCGTCCGCGGCTTCGCTGCCGTGGACTGGTTCCGGACCGAAGGCATTGCTGCCCGGCTGGTGGACAGCCAGGGCAGGGTCATCACCACCGGGGAATGGCCTGCCGATACCTGCAATCCTGCTGCAGACGCGGGAGAAAGCTCGAATCCCGGGGGTGGCAGCCATGGATGAGGCCATGTGGGCGTTTGGCCGGGTCAGTGGGTTCGTCTCCCTGGCGCTGTTCACGGGGTCGGTCCTGCTGGGGATCCTGAACCGGTCCGGCCGGCCCCTGTTGGTGCTGCCCCGGTTCTCCATCAGCCTCCTCCATAGGAACATCGCGCTGCTCGCCACCGTCTTCCTGGGGCTGCACGTGGGATCCCTGCTCCTTGACTCCTTTGCCAAGCTGAACCCGGTGGACATCGTGGTGCCGTTCCTGGGCTCCTTCCAGCCGTTCTGGCAGGGGCTGGGCACCGTGGCGCTGGACCTTGTCCTGGCCGTGGTGGTGACGGGCCTGCTGCGGCACCGGATCGGGCAGCGCAGCTTTAAGGCCGTGCACTGGCTCAGCTACGGTGTCTGGCCGGTGGCGATGGCGCACGCGTTGGGAAACGGCACTGACGTCTCCAGCGGCTGGTTCCTCCTGTTGGCCGTCGCGTCAGCGGTTGCCGTTGCCGCGGCCCTGCTGTGGCGGCTGAGCCCCTCCTTCCTCGAAACCTCCCACGCCCGGCAAGGAAACCTCCCGTGAGCCCTGCCAAGGACACCCACCAGCCGGTGCCACTCCACCCGGAACAGGACAACAAGCGGCAGGAACCGCGGCTCCTGGCAGCAGGCCCTGACGCAGGCTGGGATCAGCACCTCGACACCTTCGGACCCTGGGATCCGCACGCTGCGGGAGCCGGACTGCTGGAGGCGCTCGCGGAGGCTGGACTGACCGGCCGGGGCGGAGCCGCGTTCGAAACCTGGCGCAAAGCCACTGCCGCTGCCGGGTCCGGACGGAAAGGCATGTTTGCGGGCCGGCCGGTGGTGATTGCGAACGGTGCAGAAGGCGAACCCCTGAGCTTCAAGGACCGGACCCTCCTCGCCCATGCACCCCACCTGGTCATCGACGGACTGGCCGCCCTGGCCGAAGCATTGGGCGGCGCAAGCATGTACATGTACGCGCCGGCGGCCGGTCTTCCCCGCGTGGAACAGGCCGTCGGCGAACGTCCCCGGGGCAAGCGGATCCGCATGGTCCAGGCTCCTGAAACCTTTATCTCCGGTGAGTCGAGCGCCGTCGTCAACATGATTGCCAACGGCAGTGCCGTCCCCACGGACCAGCGGCGCCGCCTCAGCGAAGCCGGCATCAACGGCCGGCCCACGCTGGTGGTCAATGTCGAAACCCTTGCCCAGGTTGCCCTGATCGCCCGTTACGGGGCGCCGTGGTTCCGCCAGGCGGGGACCGCGGCGGACCCCGGCACCCGGCTCGTGTCCGTTTCCGGCCCTGCGCCGGTACCGGACGTGGTGCTGGAAGTGCCCGGCGGTGCGCAACTTTCCGCGGTCCTCCAGGAGGCGGGGATGGACCCTGCCGCCCTGTCCGCCGTCCTGGTGGGTGGCTATCACGGGCGGTGGGTACGGGCCGCCGCCCACGCGCTCTCTCCAGCGGGGCTCCCCGGCCGGACCGTCCGGCCGGGCGCAGGAGTGATCCATGCCCTGGATCTGCAGACCTGCGGGATCCAGGCGACGGCCCGGATCGTCAGCTACCTTGCGGACCAGTCAGCCAGGCAGTGCGGGCCCTGCATGTTCGGGCTGCCGGCCATGGCGTCCGTCCTCAACAGGATCGCCGGAGGGGAAACAAATCCACGCCTTGCCTCCGAACTGGACCGGCTGGGGAGGCTGGTCTCCGGGCGGGGCGCGTGCAGGCACCCGGAAGGGACCACCGGGCTGGTCAGCAGTGCTCTGGAGGTCTTCGCCGGGGACTTCCGCGCCCACCTTTCCGGCTACTGCACGGGCCCGGGAGGCGCAGCGGCATGAAGACACACCTGCATATCGACTGGACCAGCTGCGACGGCCGCGGCCTGTGCGCCGAGCTGCTGCCCGGGGTGCTGGACCGGGACGACTGGGGGTACCCGGTGGCGCGCGGGAAGGTGGGCCGCGACAGGACCGACGTTCCGCTGCGCGATGCCGACCGGGAAGCCGCCCAGGAGGCCGTCTTCCTCTGCCCCAAGCTGGCCCTCAGCCTGCTGGCCGGGAGTGCGCCGGAACCGGGGACGCGGATGCCCGGGCAGTGACGCCGGGCCGGTGACACTAAGATTGCTGTGTGGCTGGGCTGATTAAACGTGAAGATATTGACGAAGTACGCCAGCGCACGGATATCAAGGAAGTGGTTGACGGCTACGTCACGCTCAAGGGCGCCGGGCTGGGGGCCTTCAAGGGGCTGTGCCCCTTCCACGACGAGCGCTCGCCGTCCTTCACCGTCCGTCCCCAGGTAGGCCGCTACCACTGCTTCGGCTGCGGCGAGGACGGCGACGTCATCGCCTTCGTCCAAAAGCAGGACCACAGCTCCTTCCAGGAAGCCGTGGAGAAGCTCGCCTCCCGGATTGGCTACGAGCTCCGCTACGAAGACGGCGGCACCGGCCCCAACCGCGAGGAAGTGGGCCGCCGCCAGCGGCTGCTGGACGCACACAAGATCGCGGACGAATTCTTCCGCGCCCAAATGCTCACGCCTGGTGCGGCCACAGCCCGAAACTTCCTGTTTGGCCGCGGCTTCGACCGGGCCGCCGCGGAACACTTCGGCTGCGGCTACGCCCCCCAGGGGTGGGACGCTCTCCTGAAGCACCTGCGCGGCCGCGGCTTCACCGACGCCGAACTCAAGCTCACGGGCATGTTCAGCGAAGGAAACCGGGGCATCTACGACCGTTTCCGCGGCCGGCTCATCTGGCCCATCAAGGACATGGCCGGTGACACCATCGGTTTCGGTGCGCGCAAGCTCTATGAGGATGACCAGGGCCCCAAGTACCTCAACACCCCGGAGACCACCCTCTACAAGAAGTCCCAGGTCCTCTACGGCATCGACCTCGCCAAGAAGAGCATCGCAAAGGACCGGCAGCTGGTGGTGGTGGAGGGCTACACCGATGTCATGGCCTGCCACCTTGCAGGAATCACGACGGCGGTGGCCACCTGCGGCACCGCGTTCGGCACCGAGCACATCAAGATCGCCCGCCGGCTTTTGTCCGACGACGGCACCGGGGGAGAAGTGGTGTTCACCTTCGACGGCGACGCCGCCGGGCAGAAGGCGGCCCTGCGCGCCTTTGAAGAGGACCAGCGCTTCACCGCCCAGACGTACGTAGCCGTCGAGCCCACCGGGGCCGACCCCTGCGACCTGCGGCTCAGCCGCGGGGACGAGGCGGTGCACGCCCTGATCCAGTCCCGCCGGCCGCTGTTCGAGTTTGCCATCCGCAGCACGCTGAAGCAGTTCAACCTGGACACCGTTGAGGGCCGCGTCCAGGGGCTCAAGGCTTCCGTGCCGGTGGTGGCCGCCATCCGCGATGCCTCCACCCGCACGGGCTACTGCCAGGCGCTGACGGGCTGGCTGGGCATGCCGGACCCCAACGAGGTCCTCCGCCTGGTCAACGCAGAAGTGAAGAACGCCGGAAAGCGTGGCGAACCGGGACGGTCCGCGGCTCCGAGCCAGCCACAGCCAGGCGGTCCCTCCCGCCCGGCCCCCGCCCAGCCCGGGGCGCCCGGCGTAGCTGCCGGGCCGTCGTCGGGCGTTGTCCCCTCCTTCCACCGCCCCGACCCGCGCGATCCTGTGGCGTCCATGGAACGGCAGTCGCTTGAAGTGGCGCTGCAGCAGCCTGCCCTGCTGGCCGGCGGGGTCTGGGACCGCTTTGCCGCTGCCCGGTTCGCCATCCCTGCCTTCCAGGCCGTCCATGACGCCATGCGGGCCACGGGCCCCGGACTGACCGTTGATCCGGTGCGCTGGGTGGAGCACGTCATGCATGAGGTTCCGGAACCCCTCCGGCCGCTGGTGTCCGAGCTCGCCGTCGTGCCGCTGCCGGCCCACACCGAGGAAGCGGTGCTGAAATACTGCCGCGACATCCTGTCCCGGCTGTTCGAACTCCAGATCACCCGGGTCAAGGCGGACAAGATGGGCCAGCTGCAGCGGCTTGACGCAGCGGCGGACCCGGAGACCTACCAGCGGCTCAACCGCGAGCTGATGATGCTGGAAATGGAACGCCGGGCCCTGCGGGCGGAGTAGTAGGCATGGCATGGTCCGCTGACCCGGGGGTGGGCCAGGTCACGGCCGGCCGATTTCGTTTCCGCGCCATGTGTTTGCTAGGCTAATACCCGCTTCATTCCTCCTTAGCTCAATTGGCAGAGCATTCGACTGTTAATCGAAGGGTTGCTGGTTCAAGTCCAGCAGGAGGAGCTTCCAATCCCCGTTCCGGCCTCCGGAACGGGGATTTTTGTTTCCCGCCGGGTACCTGGCGAGGGGCATTCTGGCCCGGAAAACCGCCGATTTCCCTTCGGCCGGAATCCTTTGCTAATGTCATACCTGCTTCATTCCTCCTTAGCTCAATTGGCAGAGCATTCGACTGTTAATCGAAGGGTTGCTGGTTCAAGTCCAGCAGGAG
>NZ_JBPFDN010000001.1:474983-618803 GCF_059414985.1 Arthrobacter sp. SAFR-044
GAGCAATACGAAAATCCCCGTTCCTCCACATGGAGGAACGGGGATTTTTTCTTTCCGCGGGCGGGAAAGGTGGTTTGGGGAGGGCGGCTCAGACGAAGTCCATTTCCACCTGCAGGAACCTTTCGGCCTCGGCAATTGCCGCCTGGAAGGCTTCCTTCTCCGTGGGGGACTTGCGGGGTTCGCGCGGGCTCCACTCGTGCGGCGCGGAGTGGATCCTCACAAAGCCAGAGTCCGGGGGAGCGTAGAAGATCCCGAAGCGCTGCACCGGCCATTCCGGCGAGGTTTCCGGCGCCACCAGCAGGGCCGCGTTGAAAGCCGGATTGAACCATTGGGCAATGGGCCGGCGGCGGTCTTCCGTGAACAGCCCCGCCGCGTACAGCGCCGCCGACTGCTGTCCTGCCTGCGCACACAGCCGCTCCCACCACAGTGGCAGGATCCGGGCGTCGCACCGTTGCCATGTGGCCGGAAGTGGCGGTTGGTTCTGCCAGTTGGGCACGGGATCATTTTATCGCGGGAGGGAGCCGGACGGCAGGGAAAGCCGCTCCGGCCCGCCGCATCAATCACGGCAGGCCCTTCAGCGGCGGTGGCGGGACCCCGGGTCCACCCGGTACAGGAGCGCGGCGCCGGCCAGCGTCCCCAGGATGATGCCCCAGGCCGGGTTGCCCAGGGCACGGCCGGCGAAATAGCCGACGACGGCGCCAAGCACCGCCCCGAGGAAAAGTCCCCTGCCGTTGCGGTGCGGTGTGCGGCTCACAGGCTGCCTTTCGAGGGGGTGGAACGGCGGTGGTGGATTGCCGGCGCCCAGTGGATCAGGGCAGGGCTCAGTGGATTGAGGGTACCGTGCGCGGCCGCACCACCAGCCACAGTGCCGCGATCGCCAGCAGGATGCAGGCCGCCTGCACGGCTCCCATCGGCGCGGCGCTGGTGATCCCGAGCCAGCCCACCACGGGGGAGATGAGCCCGGCCATGAGGAACGTCGCCGCGCCCAGCAGGGAGGCTGCCGTTCCTGCCTGGGCTGCGTGCCCGGCCAGGGCCAGCACCTGGACGCAGGGGAACATGAAGCCGGTGCCCATGATGTAGAACCACAGCGGGACCATCACACCCCAGAGTCCCAGGCCCGCCCGGTCGAAAACCACGATCAGCACGGCCATCAGGAACATCCAGGCCGTGGCGCCGGCCAGGATCCACTGCGGCGGCACGATCCTGATAAGCCGCGAACTGGTCTGCACACCGGCCACGATGCCCAGCGAGTTGATGCCGAAGAGCAGCCCGTACTGCTGGGCGGAGAACCCGAACACATCCTGGAAAAGGAACGGCGAGGCCGACAGGTAGGTGAAGAGGCCGCCGAAGTTGAATCCTGCCACCATCAACAGCCCCACGAAGATCCGGTCCGTGAACAGTGCCCTGTAGCGTTGCCCGGCTGTCATGCCGCTCCGGCCCCGTTTCTCCGGCGGAAGTGTTTCACGGACCAGGAGCAGGGCGGCCACGATCACCAACGTCCCGTACGCGGCAAGGAACACGAAGATGCCCGGCCACGGCATCACCAGGAGCAGCTGTGAACCGATGACGGGGGCAAGGATTGGGGCCAGCCCATTGACCAAAGACATGCGGGAGAACATCCGCACCATGGCGTAGCCGGAGAACAAGTCACGCACCATCGCCATTGCCACCACGCCGCCGCCGGCCGCACCCACGCCCATCAGCACGCGGAAGATTCCCAGCGTGGTGATGTCCGTGGACAAGGCGGCGCCCAGGGACGCTGCGATGTGCACGGCCGTGGCCAGGATCAGGGGAATCCGCCGGCCGAACTTGTCGCTGAACGGCCCCACAACCAGCTGCCCGAACGCGAAACCGACCGTGGTGCCCGCCAGGGTGAGCTGGACCTGGGCCTCGGTAACCCCCAGGCTTGCCTCCAGCGCCGGAAAGGCGGGCAGGTAAAGGTCGATGGTGAACGGCCCGAGGGCCGTCAGGGCGCCCAGGAGGAGGATGTACAGGAGCTTCCGGCGGCGGCTCAGCAGGTCGCCCGGATTGGGGGGATTGGTCACGGAGAACAATCCTAGGCCCGGTCATGGCGGTTTTTGCAGCGTTGTAGGCCGCGCCGTCCGGCCAGCCCCCAAGTTCGCCCTGAACCTGAATGGTAGTTTTGGTGGCGTGGACTGTGCGGCTGCACATTTCCGCGTTGAACGCATGCAGTATCGACCCATGAACCAGTAAGGCGGAACCGATGAGCGGACGTCACAGCGGGCGTACCAGCCCGGGATTGCGTATCACTGCGCTGCCCGGGACGGCAAGACTCCTTTTCCGGTTGGCCCCCCGCCAGCTCAACGACGAGATCGCCTTCGCCAAGATCGAACTCAAGCGCAAGGGAATCCAGGTGGGAGTGGCCGCGGCCTTCTTCGCCGTGGCACTGCTCTTCCTTGCGCTGCTGGTGGTCGGCCTGATCGTCGCGGCCATCATGGGACTGGCCACCATCATGCCGGCCTGGCTGGCGGCCCTCCTGGTCTCCGCTGCGTTCCTGATCATCGCCCTCATCGGCGGACTGGTGGGCCTCGCCAGGTTCAAGAAGGCCATGCCCCTGGTGCCTGAAGAAACCATCCGCGGCATCCGGCACGACATCGGCGTTGCTCGGGAAGGTTCGGCCTTCAACCCGGCCATCCTGGATCCGGAGAGCCCGGAAGCCAAGGCTGCGAAGGCCGCCAAGGCGGAGGCGGCTGCCAAGGCAAAGGCCGAGAAGGAAGCCAAGGCCGCCAAGCACGACCAGGAGTTCCCGCACGCATCCGAGCCCGAGCTGGTGCGCCGGCTGAGCCAGCGCCGCCACCACCTCACCGAGGTCCGCGACGAACTTGGCACGGAACTGGACGTCAAGACCCAGGCCAGATACCTGCTCGCCGCCGCCCAGGTCAAGGCGCGCGAAGGCCAGGTGCTGGCGCAGCACGGCGTGGACGCGGCGGGGCAGCGGCTTGCGGCCTTGTCGGGCTCCGCTGATCTTTCCAGGCGCTGGAAGCCGCTGGCGGCCTTCGTGGCTGCCGGCACGGTCCTGGTGGTCCTCCTGCGCAGGCTCCTGCGCTCCAACTAGGTCCCTGTTCCGCCACGCAACATGCCGGCGGACGCCGTCCCGGCTCCAAAGGCACAACCGACAGACCGCGCCTCGGCGCAGCAGGAAGGAGAGGGGGACGGGTGAAGTTCATTGGTGCAGGCGCCCGCCCCGGCCGTCCCCAGGTGGACCATGACCGCGTGGCCACCCTTCCGAACCTGCTCACCGTGGTGCGGTTCATGGGTGTTCCGCTCTTCATCTGGCTTGTCCTGGCCCAAAAGGAATACGGGGCCGGCGTAGTGGTCCTGGCTGTCATGGCCGGGACGGACTGGATCGACGGCTACATCGCCCGCCGGTTCGACCAAGCCTCCAAGCTGGGCAGGGTCCTCGACCCCATCGCCGACCGTCTTGCGCTGCTGGCGGTGGCCTTCACCCTGGTGATTGCGGGCGTCGTGCATTGGCTGTACCTGGCTGCGCTGGTAATCCCCGACGCCGTCCTGCTGGTATTGACGCTCTCCCTCTTCCACGGCCACCCGGACCTCCCGGTCAGCGTGGTAGGCAAGGTGCGGACCGGGCTGCTGCTCCTGGGCACGCCGCTGCTGGTCCTTTCCCGCCTGGATACCGGGTTCTCCGGCCAGCTTTTCGCCGCCGCCTGGGTGGTGCTGGGCCTGGGCCTGGTTGGCCACTGGATTGCTGCCTACAACTATTTCTGGGCCATGCTGCGCAAAGGCCGGGAACAGAAACAGCACGACGGCGGGAACAGTTGATGGTGTGGGTCGCCGTCGGCCTGGCGGTGCTTGGCGCCTTCTGCCTCGCCCTGGGTGCCCAGCGGCAGGGCAGTGCCGTCAAGGCCGACACGGGGGGCCTGGCCCTGAGTTCCAACGGTTTCCTGCGCCTGCTGCGCAATCCCCGGTGGATGTTCGGACTCCTGCTGCTGTGCACCGGCATGGGCATGAACGCCATCGCCCTGGTCTCCGCACCGCTTACCGTGATCCAGCCGATCGGCGCCATTGCCCTGGTGATCACCACGGTGGTCAACGCCCGGGACCAGGACCTGACCATCAACCGCGCCACGGCGGTGTCCATCGCCGCGTGCGTCACCGGATCCGCGCTCTTCGTCCTCCTGGCGGTCAACGTCACGCAGGAGAACCACCATGTCAGCCCGGAGGACGAGCTCACCATCGTGCTGCTCCTGGCCCTGGCAGTGGGGCTGTTCGGCACACTGGCGGTGATGTTCAAGCACCGAATGAACGCGTTCATCTACATCCTCGGTGCCGGCATACTGTTCGGCTTCGTGGCAGTCCTCACCCGGATCATCGGCAAGCACCTCCTGGATCCCAACGGACTCTTCCTGCTGAACGTCCAGTGGTATTCCGTGGTGGCCATCATCGCAGCCGGCGGCCTGGGGTCCTGGTTCGTGCAGAGCGCGTACTCCTCAGGCCCGCCGGACCTGGTGATCGCCGGACTTACCGTTGTGGACCCCATGGTGGGCATTGCCATCGGCATCATCATCCTGGGTGAACTTCGGCCCGACGTCCATGCCGTCATGGCCATTGCGATGGGAACGGCCGCCTCCCTTGCTATCGTTGGGGTTATCGCCCTTTCCCGGCACCACCCGGAAGTCACCAAGCGCAAGAAGGACGCGCGGAAGGCTTCCGGAAGGCCATCCCACTAGTCCGTTCCCGCCCGTAACCAGCAATTCCACGAAGCCCGGCGCCCTGCGCCAGCGGCCAACCGTGCTGTCAGTTCCAACGCTGTCCGCACCGTGACCATCAGGAGCACTCCCCATGACCACGCCAGCCGACCAGCGCCCCCTGACCATCCTGATCGCCGCGGATACGTATCCGCCGGACGTCAACGGCGCTGCCCAGTTTGGATACCGGCTGGCCAAGGGCATGACTGCCAGGGGCCACAACGTGCATGTCCTGGCCTCCCGCGACAGCAAGGGAAAGAGCTTCACCGAGTTCCGCGAGGAAGCAACCGTGCACCGGCTCCGCTCGCACAAGGCGTTCACCCATGAGAGCTTCCGCCTCTGCTTCCCGTGGGAAATCAAGAAGGAAATCAGCATTCTCTTCGACCGGGTGAAGCCCGACGTGGTGCACATCCAGAGCCACTACATGATCGGCGAGCACGTGCTTTACGAGGCCGTGAAGCGCGGCGTCCGGATTGTCGCCACCAACCACTTCATGCCGGAAAACCTCAACCCCTTCCTGCCGTTCCCGCAGTGGTTCAAGGACATCATCGGACGGGTCTCATGGAAGGACATGGGCAAGGTCATGGGCCAGGCGGATGTGGTGACAACGCCCACGCCGCTTGCCGCCCGGGCCATGCACGAGCACGCTTTCCTGCGGAAGGTGCTCCCGTTGTCCAACGGCATCGACTCCGCCGCCTACGAACTGCAGCCCGGCGAGCACATTGAGCCGCACGCCCACCCCACGGTCCTGTTCGCCGGCCGCCTCGCAGAGGAAAAGCACGTCGACGTGCTCATCGAGGCCATCGGCAAGACGCCGCCTGAGCTGAACGTACACCTGGAGATTGTGGGCGGCGGCGAAGTGCGGTCCGCGCTGGAGGACCTGGTGCGGCGGCTCGGACTCACCAGCCGGGTCAAGTTCCTGGGCCTCGCCAGCGATGATGAACTGCGCACCGCCTACATCCGGGCGGACCTTTTCTGCATGCCCGGAACCGCCGAACTGCAGTCTCTGGTCACCCTGGAAGCCATGTCCGCCTCCACCCCCGTGGTCCTGGCGGACGCCATGGCATTGCCCCACCTGGTCCGTGACGGCGAAAACGGGTACCTCTTCACCCCCAACGACAGCGACGACCTCGCCAAGAAGATCACGCAGGTGCTGGAACTGCCCAAGGACGAACGGCAGGCAATGGGCCGGGCCAGCCGGCAGATGGTGGAGCCCCACAGCATCCAGGGGACACTGCAGACCTTCGAGGACCTCTACCGCGGCGCCTCCTACGAGGACAAAGTGGTCTGAACCCTTTCCAGGGTTTGCTAGAGTGTTTTTGCCCTGCCGGAGCGTGGTGTTCGACCACCTGCTCCCGGGGCTTGGGGGGCTATAGCTCAGCTGGTTAGAGCGCGGGACTCATAATCCTAAGGTCCTCGGTTCAAGTCCGAGTAGCCCTACCTGCAACCGCGGCCGACGAGTTCTCGTTGGCCGCGGTTTTCTTGGTTAACCCCGCACCCTGCGGTATGTTACTGATCAGTAACATACCGTGCTTCGTTCCGCGGCATGGTCAGCGCTGATCACCAAAGAAGGTAACCATGGCCACCTCCGCAGCCGATTTCCCAGAGCTTCCCTACGCCGACGGCGACTTCTTCGCCTTTGAGCAGCTTCTTTCCGGCAAGGAGCAGGACCGGCTGGCCGAAGTCCGCGGCTTCCTGGCCCGTGAGGTCACGCCTATTGCAGTGGACTGCTGGAACCGCGGAGAGTTCCCCATGGACTTGATTCCAAAGCTTGCCGGACTGGACCTGGTCAGCCCGGTCCGCCGCCAGGGGTACTCCAACCTCTTTGCCGGCATGCTGCACGCCGAAGCCACCCGGGCCGACGCCTCCATCGCCACTTTCCTGGGCGTGCACGACGGGCTGTTTACCGGCTCCATCGAGTTGCTGGCATCCCAGGAGCAAAAGGACGAGTGGCTCCCGGACATCTACGCACTGAAGAAGATTGGCGCTTTTGGCCTGACCGAGCCGCTGGGCGGCAGTGACGTGGCCGGCGGGACGCGCACCACGGCGCGCAGGGACGGAGAGAACTGGATCCTCAACGGCGCGAAGCGGTGGATCGGCAATGCCACGTTCTCCGACTGGGTTGTGGTGTATGCGCGCGACGTGGCGGACAACCAGGTCAAGGGCTTCATGGTGGACACCACGCTGGCCGGATACAGCGCAACAAAGATTGAGAACAAGATTTCCCTGCGGACAGTCCAGAATGCTGACATCGTCCTGACGGACGTCGTGGTACCGGACCACTTCAAGCTCGCCCACGCCAACAGCTTCCGCGACGTCAACAAGGTGCTCAAAGTCACCCGCCTGTCAGTTGCCTGGCAGGCCGTGGGCCTCCAGATGGCCGCCTTCGATGTTGCCCGCCGCTATGCCGTGGAGCGCCAGCAGTTCGGCCGCCCCCTGGCTTCCTTCCAGCTCATCCAGGACCAACTGGTCCGGATCCTGGGCAACACGGTCAGTTCCATGGGCATGATGGTCCGGCTCTCCCAGTTGGAGGACGCCGGGGAAGCCAAAGACGAACAATCGGCACTGGCCAAGGCCTTCGCCACCGACCGCATGAGGGAGAGCGTGGCGCTGGGCCGCAGCATCCTGGGCGGCAACGGCATCGTGACCGACTACGGCATGGCCAAAATCTTCGCCGACGCCGAGGCCATCTACTCCTACGAGGGCACGGCCGAAATCAACACCCTGGTGACAGGGCGGGCCATCACCGGCATCTCGGCCATCGTCTAGGCGGGACGCCCACGCAGGCAGTTGTCTGACTGACTGATGCTCGGGGCCATCCCTGCGGTCTCCGTGGCTATGGGCCACCGGACAGCGGCAGCAGGATGGACGGGCGGAGGTCCAGGACGAACTGCAGGGGATTGACGTAGTCCTCTCCTTCCCGCACACCCCAGTGCAGGCACTGCGCCGCCGGGCAGTGCCCCGGCAGCACAGTGCCGATGACCTCACCTCGGGCTACGGTGGCGCCCACGGCCAACGTGCTTTCCACTGGCTCGAAACTGCTGCGCAGGCCGCCGCCATGGTCGATGGTGATGACGGGACGGTCCACCACCACACCCGCGAAACTCACCGTTCCGGCCGCGGGTGACAGGACCTGCGTGCCTGCAGTGAATTCAAGGTCGACGCCCCGGTGCCCGCTCAGCCATGGCTTGGGCGGAGGATCGAAAGGGCGCAGCACCGGCGGGCGCGGTGCCAGGGGCCACTGCCAGGAAGGGGCGGCACCCGCCTGGGCGGCCGTCGTCGTACTTCCCTGCTGACTGGCGGCCGCCGTGGGGCCGAAGCCGGCGGCGCTGTTCTGAAAGGCTGTGCTGTTCGGAATGGCTGCGCTGTAGGGGAGGGCTGCATTGGGAAGGGCTGCGCCGGGCGTGGCAATCGACGCCGGCAGCAGCAGGAATGCGGCCAGCAGGACTGATGTCTTCATGCGACCAGCTTGCCCGGCTGCACGGGGCGCCGGCAGGGCCGGATCAGGCTATGTGGACAACAGCCCAGGCGGCTGCAACCTGTCGGGCGGGCGGGGGCGCCTGTAGTACACTAGATGGAGCAGTTTGCTGCGCCCTCAACGCTTTCCGCCCCAGTGGTTCACCCCCGCGGTGCATCCCCCTGTCCGGATCGCGTCGGCACATCTCATTCAGGAGTGTGGGGGAGCGGCGGCTGACTACGCGCATCCAGCCCTCCGGCAGCCGACGCCCAGGCGTCGTCCATGGAGGATCGCGCTTCCTGCGGTCAGGCTTAGTCCTGATGGGAAGGGCGGTGGATGCCAGGAGCACGGCCCGTCCGGGCCACGCTGACCAACCGTCAACTATTGGCAGGGTAAGAAGCCTCCGGGTTTTCTCATGAATGACCTGCCGGAAAATAAGGAGCGCCGGAATGCCCGTCGTAACCATGCGCCAGCTGCTTGACAGCGGCGTCCACTTTGGACACCAGACCCGCCGTTGGAACCCGAAGATGAAGCGCTTCATCTTCACCGAGCGCAACGGCATCTACATCATCGACCTCCAGCAGTCGCTGTCCTACATCGACCGCGCGTACGAGTTCGTCAAGGCCACTGTTGCCCACGGCGGCACCGTGCTCTTCGTCGGCACCAAGAAGCAGGCCCAGGAAGCAATTGCCGAGCAAGCAACCCGCGTCGGCCAGCCCTACGTCAACCAGCGTTGGCTCGGCGGTATGCTGACCAACTTCCAGACGGTTGCCAAGCGTATCCAACGCATGAAGGAACTCGAAGAGATCGACTTCGACGACGTCGCCGGTTCCGCTTACACCAAGAAGGAACTCCTGCTCCTCAAGCGCGAGCTCACCAAGCTGGAGTCCAACCTGGGCGGTATCCGCAACCTGACCAAGGCTCCGTCCCTGCTGTGGGTTGTTGACACCAAGAAGGAACACCTCGCCGTTGACGAGGCCAAGAAGCTGAACATCCCGGTTGTGGCCATCCTGGACACCAACTGCGATCCGGACGAAGTCGACTTCCCGATCCCGGGCAACGACGACGCCATCCGCTCCGTGAACCTCCTGACCCGCGTTGTTGCCGACGCCGTTGCCGAGGGCCTGATCGCCCGCAACAACCGCGGCACGGGCGCCACTGAAGCTCCGGAAGAGCCGCTGGCCGAGTGGGAGCGCGAGCTCCTCGAAGGCAGCAAGGCAGAAGCGGCCGCAGCTCCGGCTGAGAACGCTGAAGCTCCGGCCGCCGAGGAAGCCCCGGCCGCTGCCGAGGCTCCCGCTGAAGACGCCAAGTAAGACACGCAAAATCCGGATTCTCCGCGCTGTCCGCAGCCGGAGCTGCTGACAGGATGGCGGCCCGCCCCGTGGGCTGCCGTCCTGTCAGTCCGTACACCACCACACATTTCTAGACAGAGGGGTTCACATGGCGAACTACACTGCCGCGGACATCAAGGCCCTGCGCGAGCGCACCGGCGCCGGCATGATGGACGTCAAGAAGGCTCTTGACGAAGCCAACGGTGACGCCGAGAAGGCCATCGAGATCATCCGCATCAAGGGCCTCAAGGGCGCTACCAAGCGCGAAGGCCGCTCCACCGCTGAAGGCCTCGTGGCCGCCAAGGTCAGCAACGGCGTCGGCGTCATGATCGAGGTCAACTGCGAGACCGACTTCGTTGCCAAGGCTGACAAGTTCATCCAGCTGGCCGACAAGGTCCTGGCCGTGGCCGTCGAGTCCGGCGCTGCCGACCTCGAGACCCTGCTGGCAACCGACGTTGACGGCAAGCCGCTCTCCGAGGTCGTCGTCGAAGAAGGCGCCATCCTGGGCGAGAAGGTTGTTGTCCGCCGCATCTCCCGCGTTGAGGGTGCAACGGTTGACGCCTACCTGCACAAGACCTCCAAGGACCTCCCGGCCCAGGTCGGCGTCCTGTTCGCTGTCGACGGTGAAGGCGAAGCCGCCACCGCCGCCGCCCACGACGTCGCCGTGCACATCGCCGCCATGGCCCCGAACTACCTCACCCGCGAGGACGTTCCGGCCGAGCTCGTTGAGTCCGAGCGCCGCATCGCCGAAGAGACCGCCAAGGCCGAGGGCAAGCCTGAAGCCGCCCTCACCAAGATTGTGGAAGGCCGCGTAACCGGCTTCTACAAGGGCGAGGTCCTGGTTGACCAGGCATTCGCCAAGGACGCCAAGAAGTCCGTGGCACAGGTCCTCGAAGAGGCCGGTGTCAAGGGAACCGCCTTCACGCGTTTCCGCGTCGGCTCCTAGTCGAAACTGCAGGGGGTGGCCACTTCGGTGGCCGCCCCTTTTGCATGCGCCCAAACGGCTGGCAGCCCAGTCCACTTGGACCACTGCCGGTTCCGACCACCGGATCCGGCAGGATACCCTTTTTTCAGAGTCACCAACGGGAAGGCATCATGGAAGCCGTCAACACTGTCACGCATTCGGAGAAGAGCCGGCGGCGGGTCCTCCTGAAGCTCTCCGGCGAGGTCTTCGGCGGCGGGAAGCTCGGCGTAGATCCCGAGACCGTCCGCAACGTCGCCAAGCAGATCGCCGCAGCCGTCCCCGAGGTGGAAGTGGCCATTGTGGTGGGCGGCGGAAACTTCTTCCGCGGCGCCGAACTGTCCCAGAGCGGCATGGACCGTTCCCGCGCCGACTACATGGGCATGCTGGGAACGGTCATGAACTGCCTGGCGCTGCAGGACTTCCTGGAGCAGGCGGGCGTGGAAACCCGCGTCCAGAGCGCCATCACCATGGGCCAGGTGGCCGAGGCCTACATTCCCCGCCGCGCCATCCGCCACATGGAAAAGGGCCGCGTGGTCATCTTCGGCGCCGGCGCAGGCCTGCCCTACTTCTCCACGGACACTGTGGCGGCCCAGCGTGCCCTGGAAGTCCACGCCGACGTGGTCCTCATGGCCAAGAGCGGGGTGGACGCCGTGTACACCGCGGACCCCAAGAAGGACCCCAACGCGGAGCGGCTGGAAACCCTCAGCTACGACGATGCCCTGCGCCGGGACATTCGCGTCATGGACCAGACGGCCATGACCATGTGCAAGGACAACGACCTCTCCATGGTCGTTTTCGGCATGGAGGGTGAAGGCAACGTCACCCGCGCCATCCTCGGCGAAAAGCTGGGCACCCTGGTCACCGCCTAGCTGCGGCTAGGATGATTTCAGGACAGTTCCGTCCCCGTCCCTCCGGGCGGGGACGGAAACAGCAACAAAGAACCACGTGAGTGCAGGAACCGGTGCCCCGGACCGCACCAGAACCGTCAGGAGAGACCGTGATCGAAGAAACCTTGCTCGAAGCCGAAGAAAAGATGGACAAGGCGGTAGAGGTAGCCAAGGAAGACTTCGCCGCCGTCCGCACCGGCCGCGCCAACCCCGGCCTCTACAACAAGGTCCTGGTGGACTACTACGGCTCGCCCACCCCGCTGCAGCAGCTGGCCTCCTTCGCCATCCCGGACGCCCGCACTATTCTCATCACCCCGTTCGACAAGACCGCCATGCGGGACATCGAACGCGCCCTGAGCGACTCCGAGGTCGGAGCCAACCCGTCCAACGACGGCAACGTCATCAGGATCACCATTCCTGAACTGACCAAGGAACGCCGCAAGGAATACGTGAAGATCGTCAAGACCAAGGGCGAGGACGCCAAGATCTCCATCCGCAACATCCGCCGCAAGGCCAAGGAGACCCTTGACCGCCTGGTCAAGGACGGCGAAGCGGGCGAGGACGACGGCAACCGCGCCGAAAAGGAACTGGACAGCCTCACCAAGGCCCACGTGGACGGCATCGACGAGCTGCTCAAGCGCAAGGAAGCAGAGCTGCTCGAAGTCTGATGGGCCAGGCAGAACAGGCCCCCGCACCACGGGCGCGCACACGGGGGAAGCAGCCCAGGAGCAATCCCACGCCAAAGGCCGGGCGGAACCTGCCCGCCGCCGTCGTGGTGGGCCTGGCCATGCTTATCGCTGTACTGGGCGGCCTGCTGTTCCTCCCGCTGGCGTTCGTAGCCATCGTTACGGCCTTCGCCGTGTTTGGCGTATGGGAAATCTACCGGGCGCTGGAGGCCAACGGCACCAGGATGCCCATCGTGCCGGTCATGACCGGCACGCTTGCCATGCCTTTCGCTGCCTACTTCGGCGGCATCGAGAGCCAGCTGTTTGCCCTGCTCCTCAGCGCCGTGGCCGTGCTCCTGTGGCGGTCGATCGAGAGTGCCGCCGGCTCCGCCAACAGCATCTTCGCCGGTGTCTTCACGCTGGGTTGGGTCCCCTTCTTCATCAGCTTCGCCGCGCTGCCGCTGCACGCCGCAGGCACCACCCCGCTGGGACTTTGGCCGGACGGCATGGCGCCCCTCGGAGCATGGGAGATTGCCGTCATGCTGCTGCTGGTGGTCTCCAACGACACCTTCGGCTACCTGGTGGGCGCGTCGTTGGGAAAGCACCCCATGGCACCGAAGATCAGCCCCAAGAAGTCCTGGGAGGGCTTCGCAGGGTCGGTAGCAGGCGCCATGCTGATCGGCGTCCTGGCGGCCCTCTTCGTGCTGGACAAACCGTGGTGGGTGGGCGCCGTGCTCGCGGTCGGTACAGTGGCAGCGTCCACTGCCGGCGACCTTGCCGAGTCCATGGTCAAGCGTGAGCTGGGCGTCAAGGACATGAGCAGCATCCTCCCCGGGCACGGGGGAGTGATGGACCGGCTGGATTCCATCGTCTTCGCCTCGCCGGTGGCGTTCATCCTGTACGGCCTGGTGGCCGGCGCCTAACCCCTCCAGCCCGGCGCCCCCGGGCACCGACACAAACATGGTCCCGGGCGGCCGCACCAATCACGTCCCCCTAAACTGGTGCGGAAACACTACCGCTGAAGAGCATTGAAGGAAACGAAGTGGCATTGGACATTCACCGGCAGATCCCTGCGTCCTTTGAGCGCGTCCAGCGCAGCGAGTACGGGTACAACGCCAAGCAGGTTGACCAGTTCCTGCAGCGGGCCCGGATCTCCCTGGAAACGCCCCAGGCCGCCACGGAGCCCGTCAACAGCGCCGACGTGAGGGCAGTGTCGTTCGACCCCGTCAAGGGCGGGTACTCCGCGGCTGTCGTGGACGCCGCGCTGGACCGGCTCGAGGACGCCTTCGCCCGCAGGGAGCGGGATGAACTGATCGCGGCCCGCGGCGAGGAAGCGTGGCTGCGTGAAATCGGAAGCCTCTCCGGCATCCTCCGGGGACGCCTGCACCGGCCCGACGGCGACCGCTTCCGCCGGCCCACCAAACAAAAGGCCCGAAGCTACAACACGGACGACGTCGACCGGCTTTGCCGGGAACTCGTTGCCTACCTTGAACAGGACAAGCCGTTGAGCGTGGACAGCGTGCGCCGCGCAGTCTTCCGTCCGGCCGTTGGCCGTGACGGCTACGAGGAATCACAGGTGGACGCCTTCCTGGACCGCGTCGTCGAGCTGATGGCGGCCATCGACTGACGTGCCACCGCCGCCGGGCGGTCTATTTCCCGTCCGCCCGCGGGGTGGGGGAAAGCGGCGTATGGCGGCGCCACACATCGCGGTAGCGCTGGCCCCCACGTGCGACGGACACAGCAAGAAACCCGGCTCCGCAGACGCTGCCTGTCACTGTGGCCGCTGCCGTACCGGCGCCCGCCAGCGTCAACACCAGGCCCGCCAGGATGGCAATCAAGGCTGCGTTCGCCGTCGTCATGAAGATCATGCTGCTGGCAGCCACTTGGCTCAAGCTCCCCCTGGCGCTGAAGAAGTAGTAGGTCTGCCTGGACCCGGCCTCGTCGTCATGATGGGCTGCCATCAGGTACGGTGCCACGCCCGGGTCCAGGTCCACGTAGGCGGCCCGTAACCTGTTCATGGCGGTGACGTACATGAGGTCCTCGTAGGCCACGTTCATCACCCGGAGCTGGGTCAGGAACCCGATTGCCGCGTCGATGAAAAGGACGACCACGGCCAGCAGGACAAAAGCATCCGAAAACCCTGTAGCCTGCCCCACCAGCGCCACGCTGACCAGGCTTGCCGACGTGAAGGTGAGGAACATGCTGATCCGGGTCAGCACCTCGCCCTGGGCGGTACTGCGGGATGCCAGCAGGCCCCAGTGTTCCGTGGCAAGCAGCTGGGCCCGCACGGACGCCGGAACCGGATCCTGCTGGTGCGGCGTACCGCCGTCCTCGATGGGCATGGCGTTATTGTCCTCCCGATCAGCGTTCGGTTGCCAGCGGCCGCTCCGGGGTGTGCAGGCGGGTCATGATCCGCGGCATGGTGCCCGGGATCCGATGGGAAGTGGCCCGGGAAACGATGACCGTCACGGCAAACGCCGCCGGCACGCTCCAGGCCGCCGGCTGCGCGAGCCAGGGCGGCGTCAGGCCCGAACCCGATACTGCGCCCGCGATCATTGCCCCGCCGCACAGGATCCCGCCGGTCACCATGCCGGCGATGGCGCCGGCGTCGGTCAGGCCACGCCACCAGATGCCGAGCAGCAGGACGGGGCAGACCGTGGAGGCGGTGAACGCGAAGACCAGGCCCACGCTGCCGGCGAGTGCCAGGGAGCCGGTCATGAAGGCAAAGCCAAGAGGGACCAGGGCGGAGACGACGGCGGCGAGCCGGAACCCGCGCACGCTTCCGCCCAGGACGTCCTGGCTGATCACGCCTGCCAGGGAGACCACCAGGCCGGAGGTGGTGGACAGGAACGCCGCGAACGCGCCGGCCACCACCAGCGCGGAAAGCAGGTCGCCCGGCACCCCGCCCACGAGTTCACCAGGCAGTCGCAGGACCATGGCGTCCGGCTGCCCGGAGCGGGCCAGATCCGGGGCGAACATCCGCGCCACCAGGCCGTACGCCGTGGGGAAGAGGTAGAAGACGGAGAGCAGGCCCAGGACGATCAGCGTTGTCCGCCGGGCCGAGTGCCCGTCCGGGTTGGTGTAGAAACGCACCAGCACGTGCGGCAGTCCCAGGGTGCCAAACAGCAGCGCCACCAGCAGGGACACGTTCTGGTACAGCCCTGCCGGTGCCAGGCCCGTGGGGTTGACCACGGGCGGTGACTGGGGCTCGGCCCCGTGGCCGGCCAGCACGAAGATGATGAACAGGAAGGGCACGGCCAGGGCCGTCAGCTTGAGCCAGTACTGGAACGCCTGGACAAACGTGATGGACCGCATCCCGCCCGCCACCACTGTGAGGCACACCACCACCACGACGGCAACGGAACCCACCCAGGACGGCAGGCCGGTGGCGATATGGATGGTCAGCGCCGCCCCATGCAGCTGCGGCACGATGTACAGCCACCCCACCGTCACCACCACCAGGCTGGTGACCCGCCGGACCGTCCGGGACGCGAGCCTGGACTCGGTGAAATCCGGAATGGTGTAGGCGCCCGAGCGGCGCAGCGGGGCGGCAACGAAGAGCAACAGCATCAGGTAGCCGGCGGTATATCCCACCGGGAACCAGAGGGCGTCGGTTCCGGACAGCAGGATGAGGCCGGCCACGCCCAGGAAACTGGCTGCGGACAGGTACTCCCCGCCAATCGCCGACGCGTTCCACCAAGGCCGCACCGTCCGCGATGCAACGTAGAAATCGCCGGTGGTGCGTGAGATCCGCAGTCCGTAAAACCCGATGATGGCGGTGGCGAGGGACACCACCGCGACCGCTGTGATGGCGACGCCGGCATTCACCTGGGCATCACTGTTCCCCTGCCAGGTCCCGGTACCGCGCCTCATTGCGAGCCGCCGTCCTGACGTACAGCCAGGCGCTCAATCCGATCACCGGATAGATGCCGGCGCCCAGGAGGAGCCAGCCGAACGGGATGCCGGCGATCCGGGTATCGGCCAGGCCGGGAACCACCACCAGGGTCAGCGGGAACGCCGCCAGGATCAGCAGGAAGCCTCCCGCCACCACCAGGGCCAGCCGCAACTGGGACCTGATCAGCGACCGGACAAACACCTGCCCTACCTCGGAATCCTGCGCGGCTTCCCGCGACTCCAGCGGGCGGGGCGCGCCGCGCACCGCAGTGCGGGCAGATGCGCGCGGGGCCGTGACCCTGACCCGGGTCATGCGTGCGGCCTGATCCTGGTTGCCTCCAGTTTCTCCCGCACGATGGGCAGGTGCCGCCGGCTGATGGGCAGGCCGGCACCGGCCACGGTGACGCGCGGCCCGTCGGCCGCCAGTTTCATTGAGGACACGTGCTTCAGCGCCACCAGGTAGGAGCGGTGCGTCCGGATGAAACCGGCGTCCGCCCATTGCTGTTCAAGGTCCGCCAACGGCACCCGGATGAGGTAGCTGGCGTCGGCGGTATGCAGCCGGGCGTAGTCCCCCTGAGCCTGGACGTAGGTGACGTCGTCGCGCCGGATCATCCGCGTGGTGCCACCCTGGTCCACCGTGATCATCTCCGGTGCCGCCCCGCCGTCGCGCAGTTCACTGATCCGCCCCACGGAACGGGCAAGGCGCTCCGCGCGCACCGGCTTGAGCAGGTAGTCCACGGCAGCGAGTTCGAACGCAGCCAAGGCATGGTCCTCATCGGCAGTGACAAAAACAACGGCCGGCGGATTGCTGCTGCGGGCAATGGCGCCGGCGATGTCCAGGCCCGACACCGCGGGCATGTGGATGTCCAAAAAGACGGCGTCAATGCTGCCGGCCGACAGGGCCGTCAGCGCTTCAGCGCCGGACGTGGCACGCAGCACCTTCCCGATGCGCTCGTCCCTGCCCAGCAGGAAAGCCAGCTCCTCAACAGCAGGCAGCTCATCATCAACGACGAGGACGTTAATCATTCTCCTAGGGTACTTCCAGCGGAACTGCGCTCCTCACGCATCATGCCCGGGCTGGGACTTCGGCACCCGCATGGTGATCAGCGTTCCCTCGCCCGGCGCCGTTTCCACCACCAGGCCGTGATCGTTGCCGTAGACCTGGCGGAGGCGCGCATCCACATTCCGCAGCCCCACATGGTCCCCGTCGGTATGGCCCGCCAGCACGGACCGGAGATGCTCCGGGTCCATCCCCACGCCGTCGTCCTCAATGGTGACCTCGGCGAAGGCCCCGGCATCCTCCGCCGTGATGCTGATGTGCCCGGGACCCGCCTTGGCCTCGAGCCCGTGCCGGACGGCATTCTCCACCAGCGGCTGCAGGCTGAGGAAGGGGATGACGGTGCCCAGCACCTCCGGGGCGATCCGCAGGCTGACCTGGACGCGCTCGCCGAACCGGGCACGCTCCAGGAGCAGGTAGCGGTCAATGCAGCGGAGCTCCTCGGCAAGGGTGGTGAAGTCCCCGTGCCGCCGGAATGAGTAGCGGGTGAAGTCCGCGAACTCGACCACCAGCTCCCTGGCCCGCTCCGGATCGGTGTTGATGAAGGACGCGATGGCGTTGAGCGAGTTGTAGATGAAATGCGGGCTGATCTGGGCGCGCAGCGCGCGGACTTCCGCTTCCATCAGCAGCGTGCGGGACGCGTCCAGCTCGGCAAGTTCCACCTGGACAGCCACCCAGTCCGCCACTTCGCCCGTGGCCCTGACCAGGCCCGCCCCCGCGGACGGGGCGAAGGCTGCCACGGCCCCCACCACCCGGGTGCCGGCCCGCACCGGGGCGATGACTCCGGCAAGGTGGCTGCCGGTTCCGTCTGCACCGGCGGAGAGAACTGCTGTCCGGCCGGACGCGAGAACATCCGCTGCGAGTTCCATCAGGCGCGGCCTGATGTCCTCGGCACCGCCGTCCCAGGCCAGGACACCGTTGGTATCCGTGATGGCCAGGGCATCGCAGGCCAGCAGGGCCCGCAGCTGGCGGCTGGCTTTCGCGGCGCCGGCGGGGTTCAGGCCACGCCGCAGGTGCTGCCCGGCCTGGGAAGCAGCATGGAGGGTGTGGTACGTGGCGCGCTCAGCGTCCGTGCCCAGCTCCCGGAAGGAGCGGAGCACCTTCAGCCCCACGCCGACGACGACGGCAATGGCCATGGCGATCACCGCAACGGCCGCGGCGGTGAGGAGGGGGGAGTCCGGCATGGTGCCCAGCGTAGCGGCGGGTGCCGCTTGCCGCAGCATCGCGACCGTTGAGCGACAGCGGGCCGCGAAGTGCTGGAACACGGCGGCGTGCGGGCGGCAAAGTGATTGTTGTCACATCTGCGGTGCCCCTGCGTGGTGCTGCCGGCCAGGCTCCCTGTCCAGCAGTTCGGGGCCCTCCGCCCGGTGTGTTCCGGCAACTCAATGAGGAGGAACGATGGGTAACGATGCCCATACTCCGGACGCAGCGGCGTCCGTGGACTTTGAACAAGTCCAGTCGACCGGGCAGTTCCAGGAATTGCGCAAGCGTCACCGCAGCTTTGTCTTCCCCATGGCAGTGGCCTTCCTGCTGTGGTACTTCGCCTACGTCCTGCTCGCCGACTACGCGGTGGGATTCATGTCCACCAAGGTCTGGGGCAACATCAACATCGGCCTGATCCTGGGCCTGCTCCAGTTCGTGTCGACCTTCGCCATCACCGGCTGGTACGTGCACTATTCCAACAAGCGGCTGGATCCCATTGCAACCGAGATCCGGCACGAGATCGAGGGGCACGAATTCGACAAGCATGGAAACCGAGTGGGCGGAGCCAACAAATGATCGCAATTCCCGCCGCGGTGGATGTCGCCGCCCTCAAGGACACCACCCTTTTGAACATGGGCATCTTCGGCCTGTTCGTGGCCGTCACCATGGTGATCGTGTTCCGCGCCAGCCGGAACAACAAGACCGCCGCCGACTACTATGCCGCAGGCCGGTCGTTCACCGGCTCGCAAAACGGTACTGCCATCGCCGGCGACTACCTGTCGGCAGCATCCTTCCTGGGCATCACCGGAGCCATCGCCATCAACGGCTATGACGGGTTCATGTACTCCATCGGATTCCTGGTGGCCTGGCTCGTGGCACTGCTGCTGGTGGCTGAACTGCTGCGCAACACCGGCAAGTTCACCATGGCGGACGTGCTGAGCTTCCGGCTGAAGCAGCGCCCGGTCCGGATCGCGGCCGCCATCTCCACCCTCGCCGTCTGCTTCTTCTACCTGCTGGCCCAAATGGCCGGCGCAGGAAGCCTGATCTCCCTCCTGCTGGGAATCAGCGACTGGACCGGACAGGCCCTGGTGATCATCGTCGTCGGCGCCCTCATGATCATGTACGTCCTGATCGGCGGCATGAAGGGCACCACCTGGGTCCAGATCATCAAGGCCATGCTGCTGATCGCAGGCGCCGCCGTGATGACCCTCTGGGTCCTGGCCATCTACGGCTTCAACCTCTCGGCCCTGCTGGGCGGCGCCGTGGAAACTGCCAACAACCCGGCCGTCCTCAACCCCGGGCTGCAGTACGGCAAGACTGAGACCTCCAAGCTGGACTTCATGTCCCTGGGCCTGGCCCTGGTCCTGGGCACGGCGGCCCTGCCGCACGTGCTGATGCGCTTCTACACCGTTCCGACGGCCAAGGAAGCACGCAAGTCCGTGGTCTGGTCCATCTGGCTGATCGGCCTGTTCTACCTGTTCACCCTGGTGCTGGGCTACGGCGCAGCCGCACTGGTGGGGGCGGACACCATCAAGTCCGCACCCGGCGGTGTCAACGCTGCCGCCCCGCTGCTGGCCTTCCACCTGGGCGGCCCGCTGCTGCTGGGCTTCATCTCCGCGGTGGCGTTCGCCACCATCCTGGCAGTGGTGGCAGGCCTGACCATCACGGCCGCAGCATCCTTCGCACATGACATCTACGCCAACGTCATCGCCAAGGGCAAAGCCGACGCCGCCACTGAAGTCCGGGTAGCCCGGCGCACCGTTGTGGTCATCGGCATCCTGGCCATCCTGGGCGGCATCTTCGCCAACGGCCAGAACGTGGCCTTCCTGGTGGCACTGGCCTTCGCCGTCGCCGCGTCGGCCAACCTGCCCACCATCATCTACTCGCTGTTCTGGCGGAAGTTCACAACCCAGGGCGCAGTGTGGAGCATGTACGGCGGCCTGGGCTCTGCGATCGTGCTCATCGTGTTTTCCCCGGTGGTCTCAGGGTTGAAGACCTCCATGATCCCCGGCGCCAACTTCGCACTGTTCCCGCTCAGCAACCCGGGCATCGTATCCATCCCGCTGGCCTTCTTCCTGGGCTGGCTGGGCACCACCCTGGACAAGAGGCGGGAGGATCCTGCCAAGCAGGCCGAGATGGAGGTCCGCTCCCTGACCGGCATCGGTGCCGAAAAGGCGGTGGACCACTAGGCAGGGAGCCCAAAACAGGGACAGACCATCCCGCGCCGGACTCTTCCGGCGCAACGTGAAGAGCCTCCTGCCGCAAACCGCGGCACGGAGGCTCTTTCGTTGGGAACGGACCCGGCGTCTTTTGCTGCAGGCCGTCAGCGCTGGTGGTGGCCCCCCGGGGCTACATTCCCGTGTCCACCATGCGGCACCGCGTACTGGCCGGCGGTCGACGCGGCGAGTCCCGGCGTCGTGATTCCTGCCACCAGCACGGCGCCGGCAAACGCTGCCAGCAGCAGCTTCCCCGGGCGCATGCCGGCCCCTGCGGTGCCTTGCCCCGCCGTTTTTTGCCCCGCACCGTGCCGCCCGAGCCACCCGAGCGAGGCGATGATCATCAATGTCAGCAGGAGCGCAGAAAGCTGCGTCATGCTGAGCGGGGCGGCCGTGGACGCGGCCGTGGACCTGGGGTACGCGATGGCGGCCAGGTGTGCAGCCGCTGCGGCAGCCAGCGCATACCGCGCCCACCGGCCACCTGCCAGGCGGTCCTTCGCCAGGACCACCACGGCACCGGCCAGCAGCGCGGCACCCCAGAGGCCTGCCGCCACACCCGCAAGGAACATCGCGGGATCCTTGGCACCAGCGGCGAAGTAACTGGAACAGATCGCCAGGTTGACTGAGCCTGCACCAAAGCCGGCGAACCCGATGAGCAGGCGGACCGGGGGGTTCGCCTGGTACACCGTGTCCTGCGGCAACACTGGCTGGTCGCCCAGCGGTGAGGGCCGGAGCGGGGTCATGCCGGTCCTTGGCATGCTACGCGCGGGCCGCGGCCGGGGACTTGTCCAGGGACAGGCCTACGCCGAGGAGGAGTACGGCGCTGGCGAGGTGGAGGACGTTGTCGGCACCGTTCAGGGCGATGATGTTCAGCGGCGAGTTCAGCAGGAACAGCCCCACGATGCCCACCAGGAGGTAGACAGCGCCGACGGCCGAGTTCACGGTGCGTGCGCTGTCCGTCCCGCGAAGCCCGGCGAAGAGCAGTGCGGCGCCGATGGCGAGGTGGATGACGTTGTGCAGCGGGTTGACTTCGAAGATGATCAGGTTCGCGCCCTCGGTGGCGACGAAACCGACGCCGGACGTGACGGCGAAGCCCAGGAGGCCCACCAGCAGGTAGACGGCTCCGAAAATGGTGGCGACGAGGCGGTTGGGTGAGTTTCGCATGGCCGAATCCTTCCGTTGGGGCGGGTGATTGTCCCGCCTGGTGTGGGGCCCCTTGGCGGGGCCCTCGGAAGCAATTCGGATCATTGCCGGGGGAGGATGGGTAAAAGATCAGTACCCTTTCCACTTTCCCGTCAACGTGGTCCTGGCTAGGCTGCCGGCCGCAGCTTGATGTTGGTCATCAGCAGTTGGTCCGTACCCTCGAAGCGGTAGGCAAGGTCCACCTTCTTGCCGCTGCAGCTGATTTGTCCCACCACCTCGGCCGATTTCACGCCGTTGTCCGTGGCAACCTTGAGGTTGTTGTAGGCGGGCTGGCAGGAGCTGTCCATCTCCAGGCTCTGCACGCCCGAGATGAACGCCTCCTTGGAAAGCTGCTTCTTGAGGGCCGGATCAAGATATTGGTCGTAGGCGCCGGAAGAATCGCCGGCGATCACCCTCTTGGTGAAATCATCGGCGAGGCCCCTGGCCTGGTTCGTGGCGCTGCCCACCACATTCACCAGGATCACGACGCCGAGGATCACCAGGATCAGCACCCCGCCAATACTGCCGAGGATGATCCACAGCTTCCGCCGGCTTCGCTGCCGCGGTGGTTCCCCGGGGAGGCCGAACGGCGCAGGCTGCCCGGGCAGCTGGGGAAACTGCGGTGGCGTCGAGCCCGCCTGGCCCTGCCGGTACGGATCCTGGGGACTGCTCAAGGGGAGCCTTTCGTCGAACAGGCGCTCTGGCGCCGGCGGACTGGCCCAGACCTTCCCGGCCCGGAACATGACGGGAACAAGCCTATATCCTGCCTGCCGCCGTCGTCCTTGAATCACCACCCGGGACGTTTCGCGCTGCTGCTAGCTGCCTTCGGAGCCCCGGTCCAGCAGGGGCTGCACCCGGAAGGGGATCAACTCACCCATGGCCAGCGCCGTGTCGGCCCGCTCAACACCGTCGCACGCAAGGATCTTGCCGTTAATGCGGAACAGATCTTCGGCATCCCTGGCCACCACCCGGAGCAGCAGGTCCGCGGACCCGGTCAGCCCGAAGCCCTCGAGGACCTCCGGGATGGCGGCAATTTCCTCAGCCAGCCGCCCAAGTTTCTGCTGCTGGACATGGACCGAGATGAACGCCATGAGCGGATAGCCCAGGGCCGCCGGATTGAGGCGCCTCTCGAAGGACAGGAAGACGTGCTTCTTTTCCAGCTGCGCCATGCGCGCCTGGACAGTATTGCGGGACAGGCCCAGCTTCTGCGCGAGCGCCACCACGGTCCGGCGCGGGTCCTGCGCCAAGGCCGACAGCAGGCGGGTGTCAGTGCCATCCAAAGCTCGCATAATGCGCAACGCTAGCACGGTGTTGAGGCCCCCGACAGGGCACATTGCTCAGAAACTGCTGCAGTGGTTGTACCCCCTGGCCATTGTGAGTAGGGTCACAGTATCTGGGGCAATGACGCCCGGAAGGCCGGTGGCGGCAGGGGCCAAAAGCCCCGAAACCACTGGTCAACGACGTTCGAAGGTTGCGGCAATCGTGTCTACAGACCAGACGGGCCATAGCGGCGCAATTATCCCCGGCAGCGCAGGAAAACCTGATGCAACCGGGCCGGAATTCCTCCAGTTGATCACCCCGTCCGGTGAACGGATCAGCCACCCGGAGTTCGATTTCTGGGTGCGGGACATTACCGATGACCAGTTGTGCTCCCTCTTTGAGGACATGACCGTCATCCGGCGGATCGATGTTGAGGCCACCGCCCTGCAGCGGCAGGGTGAACTGGCCCTCTGGCCCCCGCTCCTGGGCCAGGAGGCAGCCCAGATAGGCTCCGGACGGTCACTGCGCGCCGACGACTTTGTGTTCTCGAGCTACCGCGAGAACGGCGTGGCCTACTGCCGCGGCGTGGACCTGACGGATCTCCTCCGGGTCTGGCGCGGCAACGCATCCGGCGGCTGGGATCCGTACAGCATCAACATGGCCACCCCGCAGATCATCATCGGTGCCCAGACCCTGCACGCCACGGGCTACGCCATGGGTATCCAGAATGACGGCTCCGATGCGGTGGCCGTCACCTACTTCGGCGACGGAGCCACCAGCGAAGGCGACGTCAACGAGGCAATGGTGTTCGCCGCAAGCTTCCAGGTCCCGGTGGTGTTCTTCTGCACCAACAACCACTGGGCCATCTCGGAGCCCGTCCGCCTGCAGTCCCACATCCAGCTCGCGGACCGCGCCACCGGTTTCGGCATCCCCAGCCTCCGCGTGGACGGCAACGATGTCCTGGCAGTCATGGCTGCCACCCGGCTGGCCCTGGACCGGGCACGGCGCGGGGGCGGACCCACGTTCATTGAGGCCGTCAGTTACCGCATGGGGCCGCACACCACCGCGGACGACCCCACCCGCTACCGGGACGCCAACGAGCTGGAGGACTGGGCCGCGAAGGATCCCATTTCCCGGCTGGCCGGCCTCCTGGAACGGAAGGGACTGCTGACCGCGGAGCTGCAGCAGCAGGTCAAGGACAAGGCCGACACCGTGGCAGTGCAGATGCGCCGCGGCTGCACCACCATGCCGGAGCCGCAGCCCATGGATGTCTTCAAGCACGTCTACAGCACCCCCAACTCCTGGCTGGAACGCCAGCAGGACCACTACGCAAGGTATTTGGCCTCCTTCGGTGATCCCGCAGGTGCCGTTTCAGAGGAAGGTGCACGCTGATGACCCAGTTGACCTTTGCCCGCGCCATCAATGCCGGGCTGCGGAAGTCGCTGGAGAGCGACCCCAAAGTGGTTCTCCTGGGCGAGGACATCGGCGCCTTAGGCGGCGTCTTCCGGGTGACGGACGGCCTGCAAAAGGATTTCGGCACCCACCGAGTGGTGGACACCCCGCTGGCGGAGTCCGCCATCGTGGGAACTGCCGTGGGCCTGGCCTACCGCGGCTACCGGCCCGTCGTGGAAATCCAGTTCGATGGATTCATCTATCCGGCCTTCGACCAGATCGTCAGCCAGGTGGCCAAGCTGCACTACCGAACCCGCGGGGCCGTCAAGATGCCCATCACCATCCGGGTTCCGTTCGGCGGCGGCATCGGCTCGCCGGAGCACCACTCCGAGTCCCCGGAAGCCTACTTCACCCATACATCGGGACTGCGGGTGGTGACCGTTGCCAATCCGCAGGACGCGTATACAGTCATCCAGCAGGCCATCGCTTGTGACGATCCAGTCCTCTACTTCGAGCCCAAGCGCCGCTACCACGACAAAGGCGAGGTGGACGAGTCCCTGGAACCGGACTCGGCCCTGCCCATGGACAAGGCGCGGGTGCTGACCGACGGCGGCGATGTCACCCTGGTGGCCTACGGGCCCCTGGTCAAGACCGCACTGGACGCCGCCTCCGCCGCAGCGGACGAGGGCATCTCCATCGAAGTCATCGACCTGCGCTCGCTGGCCCCCGTGGACTATGAACCGGTGGTGGCATCCGTGCGAAAGACCGGACGCCTGGTGATCACGCACGAGGCTGCACAGTCCGGCGGCCTGGGAGCGGAAGTCGCGGCCAGCATCACGGAGCGGTGCTTCTACCACCTCGAGGCCGCGCCGGTCCGGGTAACCGGGTTCGACATCCCCTATCCGTACTCCAAGCTGGAAATGCACCACCTGCCGGGCCTGGACCGCATCCTGGACGGCGTGGACCGGGCCCTTGGCCGCCCCAATTCCCTGAGCGGACTGGAAGGATGAGCGCCACCATGATCAAGGAATTCCGGCTCCCGGACCTGGGCGAGGGGCTCACCGAGTCTGAAATCCTCAGCTGGAAAGTCGATGTTGGCGACACCGTAAGCCTGAACCAGGTCATCGCCGAAGTGGAGACCGCCAAGGCCGTGGTGGAGCTTCCCTCGCCGTTCGCCGGGGTCATCAAGGAGCTGCACGAACAGCCCGGTTCCGTGGTGGAGGTGGGCAAGCCGATCGTCTCCTTCGAGGTAGCGGACGACGCCGGCGGGTCACCTGCAGAGGCGGCCGGCCTTTCGGAGGGGCTGGGCGGGCAACCAGTGGAAACGCCCAAACGGGAACCGAACCTGGTGGGGTATGGCGCCGTCGTTGAAGGCTCCGGCCGGCCGGTTCGGCGGCCGCGGAACTTTGCCCAGGGGCAGGCCGCACCAGTGGTTCAGCCGGCCGGGGGAGCGGCTGCCGAAGCCGCACCTGTGGAAGCCGTGCCCGCGGAAACCAGCCCGGTTGAAACCAAGGCCACCGAAACCAAGGCCACCGAAACCAAGCCCGCCGAACGTCCCCGGTCCACGCCTCCGGTCCGAAAGCTGGCCAAGGACCTGGGGCTGGACCTCGTCCAGGTTCCGGGTACCGGTCCCGGCGGCCTGATTACCCGGGAGGACGTCCTGGAGTTTTCGGGGCATGCGGTGGAACCTGCCACTCACGTGCAGGGGTCCGCGTCCTCAGGCGGGCCCACAGCGGGGGAGCGGGAGACGCGCACCCCCATCAAGGGCGTCCGCAAGCACACTGCGGCGGCCATGGTCCAGAGCGCCTTCACCGCGCCCCATGCCACCGAATTCCTGACCGTGGATGTCACGCCGAGCCTTGAGCTGCTGGCCAAGCTCAAGGACAGCAGGACCTTTGCCGGAGTTAAGCTCACCCCGTTGACGCTCGCCGCCAAAGCCCTCCTCATCGCCGTGCGCCGCAACCCGGCACTTAACTCCCGCTGGGACGAAGAAAACCAGGAGATCGTCACCTTCAATTACGTAAACCTGGGCATCGCCGCCGCGACGCCGCGGGGACTCACGGTTCCGAACATCAAGGATGCCGACGCCCTGCCGCTCCCGCAGCTGGCCCAGGCGCTCACGGCACTCGCCGAAACCGCGCGGGCGGGCAAGACCACGCCGGCGGACCTTTCCGGCGGCACCATCTCCATCACCAACATCGGCGTCTTCGGCATTGACGCAGGGACTCCCATCCTCAACCCGGGGGAGGCGGCGATCCTTGGCCTTGGGGCTGTCCGGACCATGCCCTGGGAATACCGGGGCGAGGTGGCGCTGCGCCAGGTGCTCACGCTGAGCCTGTCCTTCGACCACCGCCTGGTGGATGGGGAGCAGGGTTCCCGGTTCCTTGCGGACATTGGGGCCATCCTGGCCGAGCCCGGCATGGTGCTCACGATGGTTTAGCTCCTGGCATGCCAGGGTCAGGGAGCCGGGCTGTCGTCCACCATGAGGGCGGCCAGCGCCATCCGTTCCAGCAGGGGGCGGGCGACGCCGGCCGCCATGCGCCTGCCATGGCTGCGGACTGAGTGCGGCGTGGAATTGATGAGGCCGAACGTGGCGTGGGCGCGCATCCGCAGCTCAGCGGCGTCGGTTTCTGGGTGGACCTTGGCCAGGATGTCCACCCACACCTCCACGTAGCTGCGCTGGAGTGTCCGCACGGCCAACTGGTCCTGCTCCGAAAGGTTGGTGAAGTCCCGGTCCTGTACCCGGATCACGTCCGGCTTGCCGAGCGCGAAATCCACCTGGAACTCCACCAGCTGCCGCAGCGCGGCGTGGGGGTCGGCAGTGCGCTCCACAACCTGGCGGCCGCCGTCGAGCAGTTCCTGGCTCACGGTGACCAAAAGGTCCGCCAGCACGGCCTGCTTGCCGGGAAAGTGGCGGTACACCGCAGGTCCGCTGACGCCTGCTGCCGCACCAAGGTCCTCCAGCGAAACCCGGTTGAAGCCGTTGGCCGCGAAGAGGGAGGCGGCAGCGGACAGCAAGGCCTGCCGCCGGTTCTCCTTGGCTTTGCCGCGCTGGGTTGTGGGGGCCTGGGTTGTAGGCGCCTGGGTTGCGGTTGTGGGGGCCTCGGCGGCAGGGGCCGGCTGCACTGTATTGCTGGACACTTTTCCTCCTTGGGCCAGCCCAGAGTCTAACAAGGCGGTGATGTGTTGGACATCACAGTTAATCGAGACTAACCTGAATTTCAGTTATTAGTCACTAACCGAGTTGGCCTGGCGGCCGCGCGCAACCACACAAGGACGGAACGTCGATGGAGACCCTGGCCACCCGGCTCGACCCGGCAAGCGAGTCCTTCCGCGCCAACCGGAACGAGCAGTTGTCGCTCGCCGGCGAGCTGCGGAAGAAGCTCGCGGATGCCGCACTGGGCGGGCCCCAGAAGTCGCGGGACCGCCATGTCGCCCGGGCCAAGCTGCTCCCGCGGGACCGGATTGACCAGCTGCTGGACGACGGCAGCCCCTTCCTGGAAATCGCGCCCCTCGCGGCCAACGGGATGTACGGTGACGACGCCCCCGGCGCAGGAGTCATCGCGGGGATCGGCCTGGTCCACGGCCGGCAGGTCCTGGTCATCTCCAACGACGCCACCGTCAAGGGCGGCACCTATTACCCCATGACGGTGAAGAAGCACCTCCGCGCCCAGGAGGTCGCCCTGGAAAACCGGCTGCCCTGCATCTACCTGGTGGACTCGGGCGGCGCTTTCCTGCCCAAACAGGACGAGGTGTTCCCCGACAAGGAGCACTTCGGCCGGATCTTCTACAACCAGGCACGCCTGTCGGCAGCCAAGATTCCCCAGATCGCCGCCGTCATGGGCTCCTGCACCGCCGGCGGAGCCTACGTCCCCGCCATGAGCGACGAGACCGTCATTGTCCGGAACCAGGGCACCATCTTCTTGGGCGGCCCGCCGCTGGTAAAGGCAGCCATTGGGGAAATCGTCACCGCCGAGGAACTGGGCGGCGGAGAGGTGCACTCCCGGGTGTCGGGGGTGACGGACCACCTTGCCGAAAACGACGAACATGCCCTCCAGATCATCAGGGACATCGTTGCCACCCTGCCGCCTCCGGCCGCGCCGGCCTGGCAGGTGGAACCCGCCGTCGAACCGGCCGTGGACCCGGAAGGGCTCTACGGCGCCGTGCCCACGGACGTCAACGCACCCTACGACGTCCATGAGGTCATCGGCCGCCTGGTGGACGGCAGCAGGTTCCACGAGTTCAAGAAGGACTACGGCACCACCCTGGTCACAGGATTCGCCCGGATCGAGGGACACCCCGTAGGCATCGTGGCCAACAACGGCGTGCTGTTCAGCGAGTCCTCGCTCAAGGGTGCGCACTTCATTGAGCTGTGCGACCAGCGCGGCATCCCGCTGCTCTTCCTGCAGAATATCTCCGGCTTCATGGTGGGCAGGGACGCCGAACAGGGTGGCATCGCCAAGAACGGGGCCAAGATGGTGACCGCCGTTGCCACGGTCCGCGTCCCCAAGCTGACCGTGGTCATCGGCGGTTCCTTTGGCGCCGGAAACTACTCCATGTGCGGCCGGGCCTATTCGCCCAGGTTCCTGTGGATGTGGCCCGCGGCCAGGATCTCGGTGATGGGCGGCAACCAGGCTGCCAGCGTGCTGGCCACCGTGAAGCGGGACCAGTACGAGGCAGCGGGGGAGGAATGGGCCGCCGACGACGAGGAAGCCTTCAAAGCGCCCATCCGCCGGCAGTACGAGGACCAGGGCAGCCCCTACTACTCAACGGCACGGCTGTGGGATGACGGCGTCATCGACCCCGCAGACACCCGCACCGTCCTGGGCCTGGCCCTCGACGTTGTCTCCCGCACCCCTTTGCCGGAGACCTCCTTCGGCCTCTTCCGGATGTGAGCCAGCAATGACCATGCAGACCAACACCGCCATGCAGCAAAGTGCCGCCGGCGCCACCACCAAAGAGGCCGGCAGGGCCAAAACCGGCGGTGGCTCCCTTTTCAGCACCGTCCTGGTGGCCAACCGCGGCGAAATCGCCTGCCGCGTCATCCGCACGCTGCGCCTCCTGGGAATCCGTTCGGTCGCCGTCTACAGCGATGCCGACGCCGGCGCCCGCCACGTGCGCGAAGCCGACAGTTCCGTCCGCATCGGCCCCGCCGCGGCAGCCGAAAGCTACCTCAGCATTGACGCCATCCTCACGGCATGCCGGCAGTCCGGCGCGGAAGCTGTCCACCCCGGCTACGGCTTCCTGAGCGAAAATGCGGACTTCGCCCGAGCCCTTGAAGAAGCCGGCATTGCGTTCATTGGTCCCGGCGTGGAAGCGCTGAACGTCATGGGCGACAAGATCCGCGCCAAGAACCATGTGGCGGGGTACGGAGTGCCGGTGGTCCCCGGCATTGCCAGGCCCGGCATGACGGACAGTGAACTCGTGGAGGCTGCTGCCGCCGTCGGCTATCCCCTCTTGATCAAGCCCTCCGCCGGCGGCGGCGGCAAAGGGATGCACGTGGTCGAAAAGCAGGCGGACCTGCCCGCCGCCCTGGCCACGGCCCGGCGCGTCGCCGCAGCCGCGTTCGGCGACGACACCCTGTTCCTGGAGCGCCTGGTCACCACCCCCCGGCACATTGAAGTCCAGGTCCTGGCGGACGCCCACGGCAACGTCATCCACCTCGGCGAGCGTGAATGCTCCCTGCAGCGGCGGCACCAAAAAGTCATCGAGGAAGCCCCGTCACCCCTGCTGGAGAGCCTGCCCAACGGTCCGGAAGTCCGGGCCCGGATCGGCGAGGCCGCCTGCAACGCCGCCCGCAGCGTGAACTACACGGGGGCCGGAACCGTGGAGTTCCTGGTCTCAGACGATGCCCCGGATGAGTTTTTCTTCATGGAGATGAACACCCGGCTGCAGGTGGAGCACCCGGTCACGGAAATGGTCACCGGCATCGACCTGGTGGAATGGCAGGTGCGGATCGCCGCCGGTGCCGAACTGACGCTCCGGCAGGCCGACGTCGAACTGTCCGGCCACGCCGTGGAGGCGCGGGTTTACGCCGAGGTGCCCGAGAAGAACTTCCTCCCCTCCACCGGGACGGTGCTCCAGCTGGAGGAGCTGCCAATGGGGACGCACGGCCCGGTCCGGGTGGATTCCTCCCTGCTGGAAGGGCTGGAGCTCTCCGCCAACTACGATCCCATGATTTCGAAGGTTATCGCCTGGGGCGAGGACCGTGGGGGAGCCCTTAAATCCCTGGACGCGGCGCTGGCAGGCTACACAGCGCTGGGCATCGAGACCAACGTGGAGTACCTGCGGCTCCTGCTCAGCGATTCAGATGTCCAGGCCGGGCACCTGGACACCGGGTTGATCGAACGGAAGCTGCCGGCCCTGGAATTCCGGCGCGTTGGCGACTCAGAACTGGTAGCCGCCGCGCTGTACGCCCTCAGCCTGGAGGCGCAGGACAACCCCACGCCCGCCGGCGGACCCTGGCAGGCACGCAGCGGGTGGCGCCTTGGTGCGCCCGCGCCGCGCCGGATCAGCCTGGGAACGTCCGACGGCGGGGTGGCAACAGTGCAGGTCAGCGGAAGTCCCACCGGCGGAGACACCGCAACCGTTGCTGTCGACGGCGGCCCCCGGCAGACTGCCGCACTGCGCTTGGAAGGTGGTGGCGGCGCAGTCCTTACCCTTGGCGGCACGGAACGGGAGTACCAGGTGGCTGCAGCGCCGGGGCTGCCGCTCCAGTTCTTCCTCGGCAACGACGGCTGGTCCTGCCGGCTGGAACTCCTGGCCCGGGAAGCACGGCTGGAACGGGTGCTGGCGGCCGTGCAGCGCCAGGAAGGTGTGGCCGACCCCGAAGTGCGCTCGCCGATGCCCGGAACCGTGGTGGCTGTCCCGGTCAGCGATGGCGATGCGGTCCAGGCCGGGGAAGTCCTGGTATCCGTGGAGGCCATGAAGATGGAGCACCACCTGGTGGCCCCCCTGGCGGGAACGGTCCACCTGACTGCCCGCACCGGTGACCTTGTGAAGGCGGACCAAATCCTGGCCACCATCCACCCCCATCCAACAGGCACGGAACCCGCTTCCACGGACACCGGCACAGACGCAGACGCCAACACCGACACAGACGCAGTTGCAGAACAAGGCGAAGGAGCCTGACCATGACCGGTTTTGAACTCACCGAGGAATACCAGGACCTCAGCGACACCGTGCGCGACTTCGCGGACAACGTGGTGGCCCCGGTCTCCGCCAAGCATGACGAAGAGCACAGCTTCCCCTATGAGGTGGTGAAGCAGATGGCGGAGATGGGCCTGTTCGGTCTGCCGTTCCCTGAGGAATACGGCGGCATGGGCGGGGACTACTTCGCCCTTGCGCTCGCGCTGGAGCAGCTGGGCCGGGTGGACCAGTCCGTCGCCATCACCCTGGAGGCCGGTGTGTCCCTGGGGGCCATGCCCGTGTACCGGTTCGGCACGGACGCGCAGAAGCAGGAATGGCTGCCCATGCTGGCGTCCGGCCAGGCGCTCGCCGGGTTCGGGCTCACCGAACCCGAGGCAGGATCGGACGCCGGCGGCACCAAGACCCATGCCCGGCGCGAGGACGGCCACTGGGTGATCAACGGCAACAAGGAGTTCATCACCAACTCCGGAACCGACATCACCCGGCTGGTCACCGTCACAGCGGTTACCGGGCAAAAGGAGCGCGCGGACGGAAGCCTCCAAAAAGAGATCTCCACCATCCTGGTGCCCACCGACACCCCGGGATTCAAGGCGGAAAAGCCCTACAACAAGGTGGGATGGAACGCCTCGGACACCCACCCGCTGACCCTGAAGGACGTCCGGGTGCCGGAGGAAAACCTGCTGGGGGCCGAAGGGCGTGGCTACGCGAACTTCCTGTCCATCCTGGACGAGGGCCGGATTGCGATTGCCGCCCTGGCCACCGGTGCCGCGCAGGGCTGCGTTGACCTGTCCGTCAAATACGCCCGCGAGCGCCGGGCGTTCGGGCACGAAATCGGCAAGTACCAGGCCATTTCCTTCAAGATCGCCCGGATGGAAGCGCGCGCCCACACGGCCCGCCTGGCCTACTACGACGCGGCCGGCCGGATGCTTGCCGGCAAGCCGTTCAAGACCCAGGCGGCCATCGCTAAGATGGTCGCAGGCGAGGCGGCCATGGACAATGCGCGGGATGCCACCCAGGTATTCGGCGGCTATGGCTTCATCAACGAGTTCACCGTGGCACGCCACTACCGCGACTCCAAGATCCTTGAAGTGGGGGAGGGCACCACGGAGGTCCAGCTGATGCTGATCGCCCGCGAACTGGGACTTTAGCCGGCCCGAAAGGATCAATGATGATTGACAAGGTTGTTGCCAGTGCGGACCAAGCCGTCGCGGACATCCCCGACGGCGCCTCGCTGGCGGTTGGTGGGTTCGGGCTCTGCGGGATTCCGGTGGCCCTGATCGACGCTTTGCACAGGGCCGGCACGTCAGGGCTGGAGACCGTCAGCAACAACTGCGGCGTGGACGACTGGGGCCTTGGCATCCTGCTCCGGGCCGGGCGCATCCGGCGGACCATCAGCTCCTACGTGGGAGAAAACAAGGAGTTCGCCCGCCAGTACCTTGCCGGTGAACTTGAGGTGGTGCTCACCCCGCAGGGCACGCTGGCTGAGAAGCTGCGGGCAGGCGGAGCAGGGATCCCGGCGTTCTACACCAAGGCAGGGGTTGGCACGCAGGTGTCCGACGGCGGCCTGCCGCAGAAGTACGACGCCAACGGCGGGATCGCGGTTGCCTCCGCCCCGAAGGAGGTGCGCTCCTTCGGGGGAGTGGACTACGTCCTGGAAGAGTCGCTCACGCCGGACTTTGGGCTGGTGCACGCGTGGAAGGGCGACCGGCACGGCAACCTGGTCTTCCACGCCACGGCCATGAACTTCAACCCGCTGTGCGCCATGGCGGGTCGGATCACCATCGCTGAGGTGGAGGAACTCGTGGAGCCCGGCGAACTGGACCCCGAACACATCCATACCCCCGGCATCTTCGTCCAGCGGGTGGTCCTGGCGCAGAACGGCGAGAAACGGATCGAAAAGCGGACGGTGGCACTCAACCAGGCAGGAGCATGACCATGGATCCCAACAGCCCCGAAGCGCCCCGGCCTGAAGCCGTGCGCCCGGAATACCGGCGGTCCGCTTCCCAGCGGCATGCCGGACCCGGCGACTCCACATCTGCGGCGGACACCAAGGGCTGGACGCGCAACGAGCTCGCCGCCCGCGTGGCCAAAGAACTCCGCAACGGCCAGTACGTGAACCTGGGCATCGGGATGCCCACCCTGATCCCCAACTACATTCCGGCAGGCGTGGAAGTTGTGCTGCACTCGGAAAACGGGATCCTCGGCGTCGGGCCCTACCCGGCAGAGGACGCCATCGATCCGGACCTGATCAACGCCGGCAAGGAGACGGTGACCGTCAACAGGGGAGCAGCCTTCTTCGACTCGGCAACGTCCTTCGGCATGATCCGCGGCGGCCACGTGGACGTGGCCGTCCTGGGCGCCATGGAGGTGGCCGCCAACGGGGACCTGGCCAACTGGATGATCCCGGGAAAGATGGTCAAGGGAATGGGCGGGGCCATGGACCTGGTGTTCGGGGCCAAGCGGGTGATCGTGATGATGGAGCACGTCGACCGCAACGGCAACCCCAAGATTGTCCAGGAATGCACGCTCCCGCTGACCGGAAAGGGCTGCGTGGACCGGATCATCACCGACCTGGCCGTCATCGACGTCGTCAAGGATGGCGGCACCTCTCGGCTGGTCCTGAGCGAACTGGCCCCCAACGTCTCCGTGGAGGACGTGGTGGCCGCCACCGGCGCGGACCTGTTCGAGGAAGACCGGGAACTCACCGTATGACCGGCGGCAACCCCACGGACAGCAACCCCAAGGACGACGGCGGCCGGCGCGTCGCCGAGCAGCGCGGGCTGTACTTCGACGAGCTGGAGGAGGGCCTGGTGTATGCGCACCGTCCCGGCAGGACGGTGACGGAAACGGACAACGTCCTGTTCAGCACCCTGACCATGAACACCCAGGCGCTGCACCTGGACGCGGCCTGGAGCGCCGGGCAGCCTTTTGGGCAGCGGCTGATGAACTCCATGTTCACCCTGGCCACCATGGTGGGCCAGTCCGTCACCCAGCTGACCCAGGGGACCATCATCGCCCAGCTGGGCCTGACGGATGTTTCCTTCCCGCATCCGCTGTACCACGGGGACACGCTGTACACGGAGACGGTCATCACCGGCAGGAGGCTTTCGGCCTCGCGCCCGGGCCAGGGCATCGTCACCATGGAGCACACCGGCCGCAACCAGGCAGGCACCGTGGTGGCACGGGCCACCCGCAGCTGCCTGATGTGGACCCGGGAGGCGCATATGGAAGCGCAGAGCGGCCAAAAGATCGGAGAATAGCGTTATGACCTTTGTGATGGGCCCTGCCCTGCTCTTCTGCCCCGCCGACCGTCCCGAACGCTACCAGAAGGCCGCCGCACGGGCGGATGCCGTCATCCTGGACCTCGAAGACGCGGTGGCGCCCGGGGACAAGCAGCGGGCCCGCGGCGCCATCCTGGCCCAGTTGGGAACCACCGGCGTTGAACCGGAGCTTGAACCCAGCTGCACCATAGTCAGGGTCAACCCCGCGGGCACGGAGGACTTCGAAAAAGACCTGCACTGCCTGGCCCATACCCCCTACCGCACCGTGATGCTGGCCAAGGCGGAATCGGCCGACCAGCTCAAGGCGCTGGAGGGCTACCAGGTGATCGCGCTGTGCGAAACAGCCCTGGGCGTGCTCAACGCGCCGGCCATCGCCGCCGCCCCCAACGTGGTGGGCCTGATGTGGGGGGCCGAGGACCTGCTGGCCAGCCTGGGCGGTACGTCCAGCCGGAAAGACGACGGCGGCTACCGGGCAGTTGCGCTGCACGCCCGTTCGTCAGTGCTGCTGGCAGCGCGGGCGCACGGCAAGGAAGCGGTGGACGCCGTGTACACCCACATCCCCGACCTCGACGGGCTGGCGGCCGAAGCAGCCGACGCCGTGGCCACAGGCTTCAGCTCCAAGGCGTGCATCCATCCCAGCCAGGCAGCCGTGGTCCGGAAGGCCTATGCGCCCTCGGCCGACGAGGTGGCCGCAGCCACAGCCCTGCTGGATGCTGCAGCCTCGGCCGGGTCCGGGGTCTTCAAATACCAGGGAAAAATGATCGACGGCCCCATCCTCAAGCACGCCCAGGAGATCGTCCGCCGCGCCGCCGTGGAGGCATAACTACCGCTGCCGCCCCTTCGGCCGCCGGAGTGATGTGGCCGGGATCGGCTCCGACAGCAGTGTCCGCACCCAGCGGTTCCCTGTCTCCCGGAACTCCTTCCGGCTTGCGAAGCGGTAATGGAAGCTGCGCACGCGCACCCAGCGTGGCGCGGCGCCGTCGAACGGGTCCTTCCGGAGCAGCCGCAGCATCTGCCGGTCGGCCGCCAGCAGCTTGCCCAGGAACGCATAGAACCATTCCTCGTGCACGGTCCGCAGCGGCAGGAACCACATCAGCCAGTCCAGCCGCAGGTGGTACGGCGCCCACTGCCGCGGAATCCGGCGCACGTCCCCCGGTTTGCCCTTGAAGCCGTACTCGCGCCAGTTCGAACTGCCGTCGGGGTCCTCATCCAGCGTGCCCTCCACCACGATCTCGATGCGCTGCTTGGTCACGGTGCCGAACGCACCGTAGGCGTTGACCAGCTGCCACCGGTTGAAGCTGGCGTTCATCAGCTGGCGGCGGGAGAACAGGTTCCGGAGCGGCCAGTAGCTCAGCACCAGCAGCAGGAGGGACGCCGCCAGCGTGATGGCGAGCCACCACAGCGGGGTTTCCTGCCGGGCGCCTGTGGCGGCATTCCAGTCCGCGGGGATGGCGGGAATCACGGCATGCGCTACGGGGTCGCTGACCGCCGCGAACGCCAGCACGATCGCCATCCAGTTCAGCCAGGCGAAGTTGCCGCTGGCCACCAGCCACAACTGGGTCACCACCACCACCCCTGCCGCGGCGCTTGCCACCGGCTGCGGTGCGAACAGCAGGAACGGCACTACCAGCTGGGCGATGTGGTTGCCCACCACCTCGATGCGGTGCAGCGGCTTGGGCAGCAGGTGCGCCTGCCGGCTCAGCGGCCCTGGCATGGGCTGTGTTTCGTGGTGGTAGTACAGCGCCGTCAGGTCGCGCCACTCCCGGCCGCCGCGGATCTTGATCATTCCCGCCCCGAACTCCAGCCGGAACACCAGCCACACAACCAGGATCAGGATGGTCCGGGGCGGCTCCGTCTGGTTTGAGCCCAGGAAGCCTACGGTGAAGCCCGCCTCCAGGAGCAGCATTTCCCAGCCAAACCCGTAAAACGTCTGGCCCACATTCACAATGGACATGTACAGCAGCCACAGGGCCAGGAACGCAAGCAGGGGAACCCAGGGCGGACCCAGCTGCGGAATCCCTGCCACGAGCAGCGCCGCCACCACCAGGCCAACGGCGCAGACGGCGCGCAGCAGCCTGTCTGAGTACCGCCAGCGGAACAGGGTGGGCCGGCGGAAACGGGAGAACGCAGCAAGGAACCCGGGCACCGGGAGGAGGCCGTGTTCGCCGAGAAGGGCGGGAAACTGGTTCAGCGTGGACAGGAACGCGACAAAATACAGTGCCGCCACGCCCCGCTGCAGCACCTGCCGGGCGAACTCGTACTCCGGCGCATCAAACCACGTGAGCCAGTCCACGCGTTCCACGTTACGCCCGGCCACCCGCCGGTCAAGGGTCCAACAGCAGGCCAGGACTGGGCGGGTGCGACGACGGCCCAGCCGGCCGGGCGCGCACGGACGCCCTGGAGGGTGCGGGATACTTAACCCATGCAGCCACGCAGAATCGTCCTCCTCGGATCCACCGGTTCCATCGGCACCCAGGCGATTGACGTCGTCGACGGCGCCCCTCACCTGTTCGAGGTAGTGGCACTGTCCGCCGGGGGCGGCAACCTGGAACTCCTGGCCCGGCAGGCGGTCCACACCGGCGCCGCTGCGGTGGGGATTGCCGGCGGCGATCCTGCCCGGCTGGCTGCGCTGATCGATGACGCTGCTGCTGCGGCGGGCCGCCCGGGGTACCGGCCGGAGATCGTGGCGGGCCCGGACGCCTCCGCCCGCATCGCCGCGGTTGAGGCGGATGTGGTGCTCAACGGCATTACCGGATCCATAGGGTTGGCGCCCACGCTCGCGGCCCTCAAGTCCGGCGCCACCCTGGCCCTTGCCAACAAGGAGTCCCTGATCGTGGGCGGCAGCCTGGTCAAGGCCGCTGCCCGCGAGGGCCAGATCGTCCCCGTCGATTCGGAGCACTCGGCCATTGCCCAGTGCCTTCGCTCCGGCACTCCCCGCGAGGTGGACAAGCTCATCCTCACTGCTTCAGGGGGACCCTTCAGGGGCAGGAGCCGGGAGGAACTCCATGCCGTCACCCCCCGGGAAGCCCTGGCCCACCCCACCTGGGACATGGGCGTGATGGTCACCACCAACTCGGCCACCCTGGTGAACAAGGGCCTGGAGGTCATCGAGGCGCACCTGCTGTTCGACATTCCCCTGGATCGGATCGACGTCGTGGTGCACCCCCAGTCCGTGGTCCATTCCATGGTCCAGTTCGTGGACGGCTCCACCATCGCCCAGGCCTCCCCGCCGGACATGCGCCTGCCCATCGCCCTGGGGCTCGGCTGGCCGGCCCGTGTCCCCAACGCCGCCAGCCCGTGCGACTGGACGCAGGCCGCCACATGGACCTTCGAGCCGCTGGATACGGACGCCTTCCCCGCCGTCGGGCTGGCCAAGGACGCCGCGAAGCAGGGGAGCACCTTCCCCGCTGTCTTCAATGCGGCCAACGAGGAAGCGGTGACGGCGTTCCATGCCGGCCGCATCCGGTTCACCGATATCGTCGATACTGTGGACAGCGTGCTCAGCGAACACTCAGGTTCCTCCGGGCTGACGGTGGAATCGGTGCTGGATGCTGAAAGCTGGGCACGCGCCCGCGCCCACGAACGTTTAGCAGTCAGCAGTCTCTAGGAAGCAGCAGCACCTCCATGACCCCTGTCCTACTTTTCATCCTCGGCGTCGTCTTCGTCGCCCTGGGCATCGCCGTGTCCATTGCGCTCCACGAGGTGGGCCACCTGGTGCCGGCCAAGCTGTTCAAGGTCCGCGTGACCAAGTACATGATCGGGTTCGGGCCGACGCTGTGGTCACGCCGGAAGGGCGAAACCGAATACGGCGTGAAGGCCGTCCCGCTGGGCGGCTACGTCTCCATGATCGGCATGTACCCGCCCAACAAGGAGGACGGCTCGGTCCGGCCTTCCAGCACCGGCATGTTCCAGACGCTGGCCACCGAGGCGCGCTCCATGGCGCACGAGGAAGTAGGGCCCGGCGACGAAAACCGGGTCTTCTACCGGCTGCCGGTCTGGAAAAAGGTCATCGTGATGCTGGGTGGCCCGGCCATGAACATGATCCTGGGCGTCCTGCTCACCGCCGTACTGCTGATGGGTTTCGGCGTTGCCACGGCCACCACCACCATTTCCGACGTGTCCAAGTGCCAGGTGGCCGCGGGACAAACGGTCGATCCCGATTCCGCCGACTGCCAGCTGACGCCTGCCGCCGCTGCCGGGCTGAAGCCCAATGACACCATCACCTCCTTCGACGGCAAACCCGTCACCCGCTGGGACCAGTTGACCGAATGGATCCGCGCGTCCGCCGGCAAGCAAGTCGCCATTACTGTGCAGCGGGACGGCAACCCCGTGTCCACCACCGTGACCCCCGTCCTGTCGGCCCGGCCGGTCATGGGAGCCGACGGACGGCAGGCAACCGACGCCGCCGGCAACCTGCAGTACCAGGACGTCGGATTCCTTGGCATCGGCGCCCAGACGGCGCTGGTGCCGCAGCCGGCGCCGTCCGTCCTGCCCATGGCGGGGGAGAACATCCGCCAGGTGGCCGGCGTTGTCTTGAACCTGCCTGCCCGCGTGGTGGGGGTGGCCAAGGCCGCATTCAGCGAAGAGCCACGCGACCCCAACGGCCCCATCAGTGTGGTGGGCGTGGGCAGGGTCGCAGGTGAAGTGGCAGCCATGGAGGCCATACCGCTGCAGTCCCGGGTGGCAACCCTCGTTGGCCTGCTGGCCGGCCTGAACTTCGCACTTGCCGTGTTCAACCTGGTCCCGCTCCTGCCGCTGGACGGCGGCCACGTTGCAGGCGCCCTGTATGAGGGCGCACGGCGGAGGGTGGCAAAACTGCGCGGACGGCCGGATCCCGGCGCCTTCGACATCGCCAAACTGCTTCCCGTCACCTACGTGGTGGCGGCGCTGTTGATGGGCATGAGCGCGTTGTTGATCTACGCGGACATTGTTAAGCCCGTCAACCTCTTTGGCTAACCGCATTCCTGCCTGCTCGTCCCGTAATGGTTGACTTTAAAAAATCAGCCAGATCTGATTGATTGCATGCAATCAGCCATCTATGGTTGAGGTATGTTCGTCATGACCATCGACCAGCGCGGGAGCACTGGCAGCCGGGACCTGGTACCGGTACTGCTCGAAGACCTTGCGGGCCTTGAACTTCCTGGAACGGACCAGCCTCTGTTCGAACGCTCCGTAGGGGATGAAATCCAGGGAGTCGTGCAGGACGCTTCCGCCGTGGTGGAGATTGCCCTGCATGCGCTCCGCGGCGGACGCTGGTACGTCGGGATCGGCGTCGGAACCGTCTCCCTGCCGCCGGATGCCAGCCCCCGGGAAGGCACCGGCACCGCCTTTGTTGCCGCCCGAAAGGCCGTGGAGCTTGCCAAGGGCGCAGGTTCCCAGGTGCCGTTGTCAGTGGTGCCCGGCATCATGGCAGGGGAAGCGGCCGGGGGTGCCGCTGCCGGAGAGGGGGTGCAGGCATGTGCCAATGCGGAGGCGGTACTCAGGCTGCTCGGCCGGCTTGTCCAGGACCGCACGGAAGCCCAGTGGCGGGTGGTGGATGCCCTGCGCCGCACGGGTGCGCGTGGCCAGGGCCAGGGCCGGCATGGAAGCCAGAAGCACGTGGCGCTTGAACTCGGAATTTCGGAGCAGTCGGTGAGCCGTACCGTGCTTCGCTCCGGGTGGCAGGAAGAATGGGCAGCCAGGCCGGCTGCTTCCATGCTCCTGGGTTTTGCAGACTCCAGGGTTGGCCAAGCGGAAAAGGATGTCAGTGCGCGCCAAGATGTCCCCGCGCAAAAGAATGTCCCTGCCCAGCAAGATGTCCCCGCGCAAAAGAATGTCCCTGCCCAGCAGGATGCCGCGGCCCAGGGGGAGCCTGTGGGCCGCATTAAGCCTGCGGACCGGAATGAAGGAGACGCGTGACCGCACTTTGGGTGGCAGTGGCTTTGGTGGTGGCCGGCTTTGCCGGCTGGCCGGTCACTGCGCTGGTCTTCAAGCTTGCCCGGACCATCGATGACAGGGCGGATGCCGCCAAGGCTGCAGAGGAAGCGCTCAGGGGGGAGGAGGACCCGGCGGCTGACGTCACTGTGGACAACCCTTCCGCAGGATTGCCGGGACCGGACGGGGCAATGGTCCCGCCGGCGGCAGCTGACCCGGATCCTGACGCTGCCGGCGTCGCAGGCAACCAAGCGGTGGACGGTGAGTTGACCGCCCCTCCCGGCCGGCCGGCGTCGAACGGGTCCGCGGCCGGACCTGCACTGCCAAGCCAGCGCATCCTGCGCGGCGGGGCCATCATCGGCGTGCTGGAGCGGCTGGGAGTGTGCCTTGCCATCCTTACCGGCCAACCCGTCGCCATTGCCTACATCGTGGCCATCAAAGGCCTGGGCAGGTTCGCCGAGTTGAAGGAGACGCCTGTTGCCGCCGAACGTTTCATCATCGGGACCCTTACCTCCATGCTTTGGGCAGCCGGAACCGCTGCCGCCGTCAAAGTCCTTTTCCTGCGCTGAACCGAACCTTCCCCCTGTGCCCGTGCACCATCCGCCCGTGCACCATGCGGTGTGCGCCGGGACCCTTTCCTGCGCCGCGTCCAATTCGCCCGGCTCTTCTCCCCGGATGGGGGATGAAGACAGTACCTGGCCGGCCATGGCGATAGGGTAGCGGTATGACAGTTTTTGCCGTTGAGTACGTTTATGCCGCCAACTCCACCGAAACCCGCAATGAGGTCCGCCCCGCGCACCGGGAATGGACGGGCGGCCTGGCACAGGACAGTGTCATCGTGGCCAGCGGCCCTTACGGCGACGGCGCGGGTGCCCTGCTGATCTTCAAGGCGTCCGATGAAGGCGCCCTCAATTCGATCCTCAAGCAGGATCCTTTCGCCGAAGCCGGCGTGATCGCCGGAACCCGCATCACGGAATGGTCTCCGGTAACCGGCATGCTGGCCGGGATTGCCGCGTAGCCGCTTTTTACCCTTTCAACTCAAGGAGTCCACGTGACCTCGGTCAGCCTGGGAATGCCGTCAGCACCACCGCCCGTCCTTGCCCCCCGCCGCAAGACGCGCCAGATCAAAGTCGGCTCGGTAGGCGTAGGATCTGATTTCCCCATCAGCGTGCAGTCCATGACCACCACGCCCACCACGGACATCAACGCCACGCTGCAGCAAATCGCGGAACTCACGGCGTCGGGCTGCGACATTGTCCGCGTGGCCTGCCCGTCCGCTGACGATGCCGAGGCGCTGCCCATCATCGCCCGGAAATCCCAGATTCCGGTCATCGCGGACATCCACTTCCAGCCGAAGTACGTCTTCGCGGCCATCGAGGCAGGCTGTGCGGCAGTGCGGGTGAACCCCGGAAACATCCGCAAGTTCGATGACCAGGTCAAGGAGATCGCCGCCGCCGCCAAGGACCACGGCACCTCCATCCGCATCGGGGTCAACGCCGGCTCCCTGGAACCGGGCATCCTCAAGAAGTACGGCAAGGCCACCCCTGAAGCGCTGGTCGAATCAGCCGTCTGGGAAGCGTCCCTCTTTGAGGAGCACGGTTTCCATGACTTCAAGATCTCGGTGAAGCACAATGACCCCGTGGTCATGGTGGCCGCCTATGAAATGCTCGCCGAAAAGGGTGACTGGCCCCTGCACCTGGGCGTCACCGAAGCCGGGCCTGCCTTCCAGGGCACCATCAAGTCCGCGACGGCTTTCGGGGCACTCCTGTCCCGTGGCATCGGCGACACCATCCGCGTGTCCCTCTCCGCGCCGCCGGTGGAGGAGATCAAGGTGGGCAACCAGATCCTCCAGTCGCTGAACCTGCGGCCCCGCAAGCTGGAAATCGTTTCGTGCCCTTCCTGCGGCCGCGCCCAGGTGGACGTGTACACTCTGGCAGAACAGGTCACGGCCGGGCTGGAAGGGATGGAGATCCCGCTGCGCGTGGCCGTCATGGGCTGCGTGGTGAACGGTCCAGGCGAGGCACGCGAGGCGGACCTCGGCGTCGCCTCGGGCAACGGCAAGGGCCAGATCTTCGTTAAGGGCGAGGTCATCAAGACTGTTCCCGAGAGCGCAATTGTTGAGACACTGATCGAAGAGGCTATGCGTATCGCGGAAGAGATGGGGGAGGCCGATGGCGAAGATGCTGTCAAGGGTAGCCCCGTGGTTAGCGTCTCGTAAGGACGCCGCCGATCCTGCGGGGCTTTCTGTCCGTACCCTCGACGGCCAGGACACCCCCGCGCTGAGATTACTGGCCCAGCAGGACCCCGTAACCAACGTGTTCATCCTGGCGCACCTTCGTGCCACGGGGACGGCGGCGCCCACCAGCGGTGGGGCCGGCGTCATCGGGGTTTTCGACGACGGCATCCTTGCCGGTGCGTGCTGGGCCGGAGCCAACCTGGTTCCGGTCCAGCTCGATCCGGCCCTGGCACCCTTGGTAGCAGCGGTCGCAAACAGCTCCGGGCGCCGGTACGCGTCCGCTTTCGGTCCGGCGGACCCCGTGCTGGCGCTCAATGCCGAACTCGCGGAGCTGGGCCACCGGGCCCACGAGGTCCGGGCGGACCAGCCCCTGATGGTCATCGACGGACCGCCCCTGGTGCAACCCAACCCCGGCCTGGCCCTGGGAAACCTCGCTGACTTCGACCGCATCCTGCCCGCCTGCGCCGCCATGTTCGAGGAGGAGGTAGGGTACTCGCCCTATCTTGGCGGCAGGGAGTTCTACAGCCGCCGCGTTGAGGGCCTCATCAGGCAGGGACACTCCATGGTCCACCTCAACGACGCAGGGGAGGTGGTGTTCAAGGCTGAGCTTGGAGCGGTCACGGACGACGTCACCCAGGTCCAGGGTGTCTGGATGAACCCGCTCTTCCGGGGCCAGGGGTTGAGCGCCGGCTATATGTCGGCAGTAGTGGAAAAGGCCCGGCAGATTGCACCGGTGACCAGCCTCTACGTCAACGGATTCAACACCAGGGCCAGGTCCACCTATGAACGCGTAGGCTTCCGCCAGGTTGGCACCTTCGCTACAGTTCTCTTCTAGCCGGCGGTTGCCGGCAGCAAGCAGAATATTGGGGGAAAATTGAAGACGTCCGTGCTGGGAACTTTCGGGGCTTGCGCCCTTATGGCCGTAGCAGTTTCTGCCTGTGGGGGAGCATCCGGGCCACAAGCCGCGGACTCCACACCTCCTGCGTCCGCGGGCTCCGCAACAACTGTTTCCGCCGCCGCCACGCCGACCCCCACACCGGCTGCCACACCCAGCGCCACGCCGAGCGCCAAGGCCTACACCGCCGACCAACTTGCCGCCATCGTGGGCCAGGTGCGGGACTCGGCCGACCGGAGGCTGTCCGTCCTGCCCAGCGCCGATTTGGCAAGCTCCCTGGAGCAGGCCAAGGCGGCAATCGCATCGATGCATGTTGCCCCGGCAGAGTGCCAGGACATGGCTGCTTCCAGCAATGTCTCAGCCTTTGAGGGCGCCGCGATGGCGGCAGGGCAGAGCATCGACACGGCGTCCGGTTCAATGTCGATCATGACTTTGGCAGCTGGCCTGGACGAATCCGTCCTGGCCACGATCGCAAGCCAGCTGGACCGGCTGGACGCGTGCGCCCACGTGACGATGACCGCGGCCGGTATGGAGTATGCAGTGACTTTGACCCCTGTTGAAGGCGCCGGCAGCGTCCCGAAGACGGTTGCCTACCGGACAGATACCAAGTCGCCGGATGGGAAGGTGCACTCGACAATCAAGGCCCAGGCGGTCCATCAGGGCGTGCTCATGACGGCGGTTGCCATAGGCGGGGAAAGCGAGGCTGACGCCGTCCGGCGGGCAGGTGCGCTCCTTGACTCCGCTGCCGCCCTGGTGAAGTAGCAACCGGCTGCTGAAGTAACCATCCCGGCTTGAAGCAACAACCGCGGGCAAATGCAGGCAAACGGATTCCCGAAAATAAAAACACTTGTCAAACGTGCGCACGATCACATAAGTTCGATCTAGCTGCGCTGGAAGTGGGGTGGGCGGTCTCACCAGTCCTCACCAGTACTAAGGCGATAACGGCGTTGAGCCACGCCCGGATGCGATGACCAGCCCTATTGGGGGGCCAGGGGCTTTGTATTCCCGGGCGTGGCTCTACTGTGTCCGGACTGTGTCCGGCCACTGTGTTCCGGGGGTGCTCCCGGGCGTCTCCCGCCGCGGCCAGTCAGTGCCGCCGGTTGGGTGCCGGTAGATTAGTACCCAGACGAATTGTCCGGCCCTGCTGACCCAGCACTTCCCCAGAAACGGATACCACCCGTGGTCCTACGACTGTCCCAGCTTTTCCTGCGCACGCTGCGCGAAGACCCCGTCGATGCCGAGGTCGCCAGCCACAAACTCCTGGTCCGCGCCGGCTACATCCGCCGCGCCGCCCCGGGCATCTACACCTGGCTGCCGCTGGGGCTGAGCGTCCTGCGCAAGGTCGAGGAAATCATCCGCCAGGAAATGACTGCCATCGGCGCCCAGGAAGTCCATTTCCCAGCCCTCCTGCCCCGCGAGCCTTACGAGGCCACCAACCGCTGGACCGAGTATGGCGAGGGCCTGTTCCGGCTCCAGGACCGCAAGGGCGCCGACTACCTGCTGGCCCCCACGCACGAGGAAATGTTCACCCTCCTGGTCAAGGACCTGTACTCGTCCTACAAGGACCTGCCGCTGAGCCTGTACCAGATCCAGAACAAGTACCGTGACGAGGCCCGTCCCCGCGCGGGACTCCTCCGCGGCCGTGAGTTCATCATGAAGGATTCCTACTCCTTCGACGTGGACGACGCCGGCCTGGATGCCAGCTACGCCGCGCACCGCGCCGCCTACCTGAAGATCTTCGAACGCCTGGGCCTCGAGGTTGTGCCGGTGGCGGCCACCGCCGGTGCCATGGGCGGGTCAAGGAGCGAGGAATTCCTGTTCCCCACCGAGATCGGCGAGGACACCTTCGTCCGCTCCGCAGGCGGCTACGCGGCCAACGTGGAGGCTGTCACCACGGTGGTCCCCGATCCGGTTGACTTCACCAATGCCCCGGCCGCGGAAGTCCTGGACACCCCGGACACACCCACCATCGAGACCCTTGTTGCTGCGTCCAACCAGATTGCCCCGCGGGCAGAGGCCGACGGCGGCGCCTGGACTGCCGCTGACACGCTGAAGAACGTGGTCCTCGCCGTCACGCTGCCCACGGGTGAGCGGCAGCTTGTGGTCATCGGCCTTCCCGGTGACCGCGCGGTGGACCTCAAGCGCGTCGAAGCGAACATTGGCGCCTTCCTGCCCATGGCGGGGGAGATCGGACTCGAGCAGGCCGGCGAGGAGGACCTCAAGAAGCAGCCGCTGATCGTCAAGGGCTACCTGGGCCCGGGCCTCTCCCTGGACCAGGCCCTCCTCGGCGCCGAAAGCGCCACCAAGCTGCTGTACCTGGTGGACCCCCGCGTTGTCAGCGGAACCGCCTGGATCACCGGCGCCAATGAAGCCGGCAAGCACGTTTTCGGCCTGGTCGCCGGGCGCGACTTTGGCTGGGACGGCGTGATCGAGTGCACTGAGGTCCGCGCCGGCGATCCCTCCCCGGACGGCTCCGGACCCCTGGAAACCGCGCGCGGGATCGAGATGGGCCACATCTTCCAGCTCGGCCGCAAGTACGCCGAAGCCCTGGACCTCAAGGTGCTGGACCAGAACGGCAAGCAGGTGGTGGTCACCATGGGCTCCTACGGCGTGGGGGTTACCCGGGCCGTGGCGGCGCTGGCAGAGGCCAACCATGACGACCGCGGCCTTGTTTGGCCCCGCACCGTGGCCCCTGCAGACGTGCACGTCGTGGCCGTGGGCCGCGGCGAAGAGATTTTCCAGGCAGCGGAGAAACTCTCGGCAGACCTCGAAGCGGCAGGACTGTCAGTCATTTATGACGACCGCCCCAAGGTCTCTCCCGGTGTGAAGTTCGGCGACGCGGAACTGGTGGGCGTCCCCACCATCCTGGCAGTGGGCCGCGGGCTGGTGGACGGCGTGGTGGAGATCAAGGACCGCCGCAGCGGTGAAGCCGAGAACATCGAGGTGGACAAGGCCGTCGACTACGTGGTCAACGCCGTCCGCAACCAGTGATCTCCGGCTTCGAGTCGATCCAGCTCACCACCATCATCCTGATCGTGGTGGCTGGATTCGCAGCCGGCTGGGTTGACGCAGTGGTGGGCGGCGGAGGCCTTCTCCAGCTTCCCGCACTGCTGCTGGTTCCCGGCATCGCGCCCGTCCAGGCGCTGGCCACCAACAAGATGGGCTCCATCTTCGGGACCGCCACCAGCGCCGCCACCTACTACCGGAGGGTGGGCCCGGACCTCCGGACTGCCGTCCCCATGGCCGTCATAGCCCTGGCTGGCAGTTTCGGCGGGGCGAGCCTGGCGGCCACCCTGCCGGCAGGGGTCTTCAAGCCCATCATCGTGGTGGCGCTGGTCGCCGTCGCGCTTTTCACGGCACTCAAGCCCAGTGTCGGTGAACTGACGGCGCTGCGGCACGAAGGCCACCGGCACTACGTCGTCGCGTGCCTTATCGGTGCGGTGATCGGCTTCTACGACGGGCTCATCGGTCCTGGGACGGGATCCTTCCTGGTCATCGCCCTGGTGTCCGCCATGGGCTATGCGTTCCTGGAAGCGAGCGCCAAGGCCAAGATCGTCAACATGGCCACCAACGCCGGGGCCCTGCTGTTCTTCCTGCCGCACGGGTCCATTTTGTGGGGCATCGGCCTGGTGCTTGGGGCGGCGAACATGGCCGGAGGGTATCTTGGCGCCCGGACCGCCGTGCAGCAGGGCAGCAAGTTCGTCCGGGTGGTGTTCCTGGTGGTTGTCACAGCCCTGATCGTCAAACTCGGCTATGACGTCTGGCAGGAAAACTTCGCCTGAGCTGGTCCTCGTGACCCGGGCCCGCCCGGCGTAGCATGCAGGTATGGCACACGGCGATGAAGGGTTTGCCGCGGCATTGGCGGCCGCAGCGGGGTACTCGCAGGCGTGGCTGGACAGCCTCCCGGACCGCCCTGTAGGACCGGCCCGGAACGCCCGCGAACTCGCCAAAGTCTTCGGCGGACCGTTGCCGGAATCAGGAATGCCAGCCGTCGACGTCATCGACTTCCTGGCCAAACAGGCAGAGCCCGGCCTCATGGCCATGCCTTCGGGCAGGTTTTTCGGCTGGGTCATTGGCGGCACCCTTCCCGCCGCCCTGGCCTCCGACTGGCTGGTCAGCGCCTGGGACCAGAACGCGGGCCTCCGGTACGCAACCCCGGCCACCGGTGCCATCGAGGAAGCCGCAGGACAGTGGGTGCTCGATCTGCTGGGCCTGCCTCCCACAGCCGACGTCGGATTCGTCACCGGCGCCACCATGGCGAACTTCACCGGAATGGCCGCGGCCCGCTGGCGGTTGCTCACCGACGCAGGGTGGGACCTGGACCGCGACGGTCTGTCCGGCGCACCCCGGATCCGTTGCTTCGTGGGGCGGGAGCGGCATGACACCGTGGACCTTGGGCTGCGCTACCTGGGCCTTGGGAAGCCGGTGCAGGTTGACGCTGACGGCCAGGGCCGCCTTGTCCCCGCAGCACTCGACGCGGCCCTTGCAGACGGCACGGGCCCCGCTTTGGTGTGCCTCCAGGCCGGCAACCTGCACTCCGGTGCCTTCGACCCCTTCACCGAAGCCATCGCCGTCGCACGCAAACACGGCGCGTGGGTCCACATCGATGGTGCCTTCGGCCTGTGGGCTGCCGCGGCGCCGGAACTGCGGCACCTCACCCGCGGGTTTGAGGAGGCGGACTCCTGGGGCACGGACGCGCATAAAACCCTGAACGTGCCTTACGACTGCGGCATCGCCATCGTCCGGGATGCGTCGGCACTGCGGGCTGCTATGGGCCTGCATGCGAGCTATCTGGTGCACGACGCCGAAGGCCCGGGCGACCCCTTCGAAAAGGTCCCCGAGCTGTCCCGGCGCGCACGGGGTGTGCCGGTATGGGCGGCCCTGAAAAGCCTGGGCCGCGACGGCGTGGCCGCGCAAGTAGGTGGCCTGGCCGCGGCGGCAACGGCCATCGCGGAGGGGCTGGCAGCCTTGGACGGGGTGGAGGTCCTCAACGACGTTGGCTACACGCAGGTGTGCCTGGCTTTTGGGGACGACGACACTACCCGCGCTGTCACCGCCCGCATCATCGAGGAGGGAAAGGTGTGGATGTCCGGTTCGCACTGGCGGGACCGGGACATCCTCCGGGTATCGGTGAGCAACTGGCACACGGCGGGGGAAGATGTGGCCACGGCAGTTGACGCTGTCCGGTCCGCCCTGGCCGCGGTGCGGAACTCCTGACCCTTTTCCGCGCTGGAGCACGCAGTCCTGTGGCCGCGTCCGGTTGGCGCCCCCGGCCCTAGCCGCCCTATCCAGGTTCCCCCTGTCCAGGTTTCGGCAGCGAATGCGGATGCGGCAGGCCGTCCAGGGTGTTCCCGGCGAGGGTGCTGGCCACCCACAGCGACCGGGCCAGGTCACCCCGGTGGCCCTGCCCGGCGTACCACAGCGCATTTTCCACTTCCCTGGCGATCGCCCATTCCCGGGCCACCTCCGGGTCCAGGCCGGCGGCGGTGCTGAAGTCGTGGCAGCGGCTGAGGAGCGCAGGACCGGGCCGGTCCGCCGGCAGGTCTCCGAGGCGGTTCCACAGCAGCGGTGCAACCGCGAACTCGGGCTCGCCGATCATGGGCTGGGGGTCGATCGCTGCATAGCCGGCCGGTGTTGCCCCCGCCGTCCCGGGCCGCGCCAGGATGTTCAGGAAATGCAGGTCGGTGTGGACCAGGACGTCGCGGGCGGACCGGCGTCCCACCGCGCCCCGCGTCTGGCACACCTCCAGGGCCGCCTCCAACAGCCACCGGGGAAACGGCCGGCCCAGCTGTTCCCAGTCCGCGGGCAGGTCGTCGCTCCATTGTTCGGCCCGGGCGGCGATGTGGGTGAACTCCTGCCATTCCGGCCGCGGGTCCGGGACGAGTCCCAGCTGACGCACCAATCCGCCCCACACCTGCGCTGCGTCGTCCAGCGGCAGGTGCGCCAGTGACCGGTCGGCGGCGAGGCGCTCCAGGAGCATGGCGCACGATCCGCTGTCCCAGGCCAGCAGGACAACGGCGCCGCGGCCGTCCCAGAGTGCCAGCGCATGCCGCTCCACCTTGGCCTCGTCGTGGGGGAAAGCGATTTTGAGGGCTGCCGGCGAGCCATCGTCCTGCCGGACAGGGACCACGAGGGCGCCGTGGCCGCTCCAGGGGAAGCTGCGCGGTGGCAGGTCAACTTCCAGATGCCACTGCTCGAGGCGGTCCGCCAGCAGGCCCGGAAGACGGGCCAGCCAGGCCCGTCCCGCACTGCTGCGTGCGTACCGGGCAGCGAGGTCCGGGGGAATGGGAACGGCAGGTGACCCGGGAGCAGATACGGGACCCGGTGGCAAGATGCCGGGCACCACGGGATCAGACAACACCGGAGGCGCCGAGCAGGTTGCCGATGACGAACGTTGCCGCGAGTGCCAGGGCCCCGCCCACCACCACACGGACAGCTGCCCGGGTTTTCGACCCGCCGCCAATCCAGGCACCGAGTGTACCCGTCAACGCCAGGGCCACCAGGACCGATATGAAGGTCAGCGGCACCCGGAGCCCTGGCGGCGGAAGCAGGATGGCCAGCATGGGCAGGATGGCCCCAATGGTGAAGGCAATGGCCGAGGCGAAGGCCGCATGCCAGGGGCTGACGATGTCCGCTTCGTCGATGTTGAGCTCGGCGGACAGGTGCGCTGCCAGGACGTCGTGGGCCGTCAGCTCCTTGGCGACCTTGGCCGCCGTTTCAGGGGTGAGGCCCTTGGCCTGGTAAATGGCGGTCAGCTCGGCCAGTTCCGCTTCCGGATCCTCCTCGAGTTCGCGGCGTTCCTTCTCGATCAGCGCCCGCTGGCTGTCGCTCTGGCTGCTGACCGAAACGTATTCTCCCAGCGCCATGGAGACCGCACCGCCCACCACGCCGGCTACGCCTGCCGTGAGGATGGGGCCCGCCTCGGCGGTGGCCCCGGCCACGCCCACGACGATCGCGGCAACCGAGACGATGCCGTCGTTGGCGCCGAGGACACCGGCGCGCAGCCAGTTCAGCCGGTGCGCGGTGTCGTCGCCGTGCGGTTCCGTCTCAAGATGGCGGTTCAGGTCCGGGCCGGCCGCACCGGCTCCCGGAGCGTTGGCCGGTTCGTCCGCGTTCATTCCTTCAGCAAACCACCCCCGCCGGTCCAATGCCACCCCCGGACAAGGCCTCCCTGCCGGCAGGGATCCAGCACGGGAAGGCCGGCTGTTAGCCACGGGGTTCAGGATGCGGCGGGCGACGGCGCCACGCTGGCCCCGGCGGGAAGGCCGGTCCCAGCGGGAAGGGCAGGCAGTTGGCCGGCGTCCAGGGTGAGGCCCGGAACAGGCCCGGGATCTACGCCCCACTGCAGGGCACGTCCTGCGGCGGACTGAAGGGCAGCCAGGGCCCACTTCCGGTCCTGGCCCTGGGATACCGCCACCACGTCGCCGTAGGACGCCAGCGTAGCCGCCTCGAGCTTGCCCAGGGCCGCCGCCGGCGCAGCCAGGAAGCCGGGGCCAAGGACGTACCCGGGCTGTTGCGGCACGGAGCCGCCGCAGGCCGACCTAAGGCGTTCCGCTGCGGCCGCAGCCAGTCCCTTGTGCACGCCCAGGAAGTCCGACGCCGGGGCCGCCTCAGCGGGAGCGAGGCGGGGGAGTGCTGCCTGGTAGCCGTAGACGGCCTGCTGCTCGGCGGAAATGGCGGCGGCGAGGGCCTGGCGCGTGCTTGGGGGAGCGGTGGCCAACGTGCTTTCCTGCGCGGCCGGGGCTGAAGCAGCCGGGGCTGAAGCAGCCGGGCCTGTAGTGGACGCGCACGGAGAAGCGGCTGCTGCCGCCCCGGGCACCTCGGCACCAGGTCCTGCCGTTCCCTGCGGCACGGGGATCCCGGCGGCGACGGCAAGACGCCGGGCCGCGATGAGCTGCGCGGTGCCGGTGCCCGCGAGAAGCCGTGCCATGCCGCCGTCGGCCGTTTCAGCGTCCTTGAGCCGGGCTGTCCCGCTGTTGGCCAGGGCCTGGATCAGCTCCGCGGTGCTTTGCGGAGCGGCTGCGGAAGCTGGCGGCGCAGAAGCCGGCGGCGATGTCTGCGCTGACGCGTTCGCAGGCCCGGACGCGGAGTCGGACCCAGGGGACACCAGCGCCCTGGCCTGGATGGTCAGCAAGGTCACAACAGGGTCCAACGCGTTGGAATCCGCGGTGCCGGCGGATGCGAGCCCCAGTCCGGCGGCCCGCAGATCGAGGGCCGCGCCGAGCGCTGCTGCCCGGGCCTGCTCCGAAAACGGGGGCTCGGCAGGAGCAGGCTCTTCCGCGGGAATCAGGGCGAAACCGAGGCTCAGGACCACCAGGGCAGCAAGGGCAAGGACGGCATATCGGAGGGTGCGCATGCGGGGGTTGGTGTCCTGGCGGGGGTCTTTCACAACAGACCATGGTGTCACGCTGAGGGGGCACCCGGGTGCACCGCTGGGCCGGTAAAATGGCTACGCTAGTAAACACAACATCATCTATAGGGAGGCGGCCGGCATCGTGAGCAACGCAGAAGCTACGGCTTCACCAGACCACACCGGCTCGGGAAGCGGAACCGCGCCGGCCCACAATCCCGAAGCTGCCCGGCTCCGGGCCCTCCTGGAACCCGCAGTCCAGGCCAACCGCCTGTACCTCGAGGACGTGGCCATCATTCCCGGCTCCCACCGGGTTGTCCACGTTGTGGTGGACCTGCCACAGGAGGAAACCGGCGGGGTCAGCCTGGACGTCATCGCCGACATCTCCAGGGTGCTCTCTGACGTGCTGGACAACGACCCCAAAGACGACGGCCGTCCCTACGACCTCGAAGTGTCCTCACCTGGCGTCGGGCGTCCCCTGACCGAAAGCCGGCACTGGCACCGCGCCCGCGGCCGGATGGTCAAGGTCAACGTCATCCAGGGCGAAAACGTCACCGGCCGCATCCACGCCGTGGACGACGGGGGAGTGACACTGATCCCCGAGGTGCCCGTCAAGAAGGGCATGAAGCCCCGGCAGGGTGAGCCAGTAAAACTTCCTTTCGACAGGATCCGCAACGGAAAAGTCGAGATCGAATTCAGCCACCTCCCGGAGGACGGTCTGGAACCTGAACACAATGGACCTTCCGAGGAGGCCTGATGGATATTGACATGAGCGCACTGAGACTTTTGGAGCGTGAGCGTGAAATCCCGCTGGACCTCCTGATCCCCACCATCGAGCAGGCGCTCCTGGTGGCCTACCACAAGTCACCCGGCGCCTTCGAAAAAGCGCGCGCCGAACTGGACCGCAAGAGCGGACACGTTACCATCTGGGCTGTCGAAATTGACGACGACGGCGCCCCCATCGGTGAATTCGAGCACACGCCCGAGGGGTTCGGCCGCATCGCAGCCAGCACCGCCCGGCAGATCATCCTGCAGCGGCTCCGCGACGTTGAGGACGACAACGTCCTGGGCGAATTCAAGGGCCGCGAAGGCGAACTGGTGTCCGGCACCATCCAGCAGGGCAACAACCCGCACATGATCCAGGTCAACCTCGGCTCGATCGAGGCTCTCCTGCCGCCGCCCGAGCAGGTTCCAGGTGAGAAGTACATCCACGGCAACCGGCTGCGCGCCCTGGTCATCGATGTGCACCGCGGCACCAAGGGCCCGTCCGTCACGCTGTCCCGGTCGCACCCCGGCCTGGTCCGGAAGCTCTTCGAACTCGAAGTACCCGAGATCGCCGACCACTCCGTGGAAATCGTGGCGCTGGCCCGCGAAGCCGGGCACCGCACCAAGATCGCCGTCAAGGCGAACACCCCGGGGATCAATGCCAAGGGTGCGTGCATTGGTGAAATGGGCTCCCGCGTCCGCGCCGTCATGACAGAGTTGAACGACGAAAAGATCGACATCGTCGACTTCAGCGAAAACCCCGCTACCTTCATTGCCAGCGCCCTCTCACCGTCACGCGTGAATTCGGTCACCATCACGGACGAAGCCACGCGCTCCGCCCGGGTTGTGGTTCCCGACTACCAGCTGTCCCTGGCCATCGGCAAGGAAGGCCAGAACGCCCGCCTGGCGGCAAAGCTCACCGGGTGGCGCATCGACATCGTCTCCGACGCCGCGGGCAACCGCGATAAGTAAGGACCCGGCAGGGTGGCTGGCGCGCTGCGGCGGCCACCCGGTTTCGGGCAGAACGGCCCGGAGGGGCTAGAATAGATAAGACCGCGCCTAACGGCCGGTAGCCGTGTGCCTTGGGCGTGCTCGTTTCCGTGACTGCGGAGGCGGTAAACCTGCGGCCAGCAGAAAGAACGTCAGGACGATGACCGTGGCAGAAGTGCTTTCCACCGGGAATCAGCCCCAACGTACCTGCATCGGATGCCGGAAGAAAGGCCCGCGGTCGCAGTTGCTCCGGCTCGTCGCCGAAGGCAGCGGGTCAACCGCTGTCCTGGTGGATGAACGACGCCGGATGGCTGGCCGGGGTGCATGGCTGCACCCCAGCACATCGTGCCTGGCTCTGGCGATCAAGCGGCGAGCCTTCGGACGTGCCCTTCAGGGCGCGACCGGGACCGCCGCCGTCGAACACCGGATCACGTCAGGCCCGAAATGTTGACGCCGCCCCGGTGGCTGCAACACCAACCGTCCAACCTGAAAGCGGGTCAGAAATCTGATGGAAACCCGATGAGTTCCCAGCGATGAGTGCGTAACGATGACAACTTTGTTGCGCTCTGCAATGGGCCCCTTCGCATCAACAGCGGCTGGGGTCCGCAGTAAGAAGTAGACGGTTCGTGCCTGGCTCGGTGCGGACCGAGACAGGAGAAATGTGGCCAAGGTCCGCGTACATGAGCTCGCCAAAGAGCTCGGTATAACTTCCAAAGATGCAGTAACCAAACTGCAGGAACTGGGCGAATTCGTTCGCTCCGCCTCGTCAACCATCGAGGCCCCCGTTGTGCGGAAACTGCGCAACGCCTTCCCCGACGCTGCCGCGAAGTCGGCGGCACCGGCCGCAGCGCCCGCCGCTGCCCCGAAGGCACCCGCTCCCGCAGCAGGTACCCGTACTTCAGCCCCGGCTCCCGGCCCTGCTGCCCCCAAGGCTCCGGCCCCCAAGGCAGAGGCGCCGGCTCCGGCTGCCCCCGCCGAGCCCGCTGCCAAGGCAGCAGCTCCGGCCCCCGCAGCCCCTGCCGCCCCCGCGGCTCCGTCTGCGGCTGCTCCGTCTGCGGGTGCCCCGTCCACGGGTGCCAAGCCCGGTGCACGCCCGGCTCCCAAGGCCGAGACCCCTGCTCCCTCCGCCCGTCCGGGTGGTTCAACGCCCGGTGGTTCCGGCCCCCGTCCCGGCGGCCCCCGCCCGGGCAACAACCCCTTCGCCACCTCACAGGGCATGCCCCGTGGCCGCGGCGGAGACGGTGAGCGCGCTCCGCGTCCTGGCAACAACCCGTTCGCCACGTCCCAGGGCATGCCCCGTCCGGGTGGCGGCCGCGACGGTGACCGTCCAGGCGGTCCCCGTCCCGCAGCCGGTGCCGGTGGGCCGCGTCCCGGTGGGCCCCGTCCCGCAGCCGGCGCCGGTGGACCCCGCCCCGCAGCAGGCGCAGGCGGACCCCGTCCCGGCGCACCGCGTCCCGGCGGTCCCCGTCCCACTCCCGGCATGATGCCCAACCGCACTGAGCGTCCCGCACCCGCAGGTGCTGGCCGCCCAGGTGGCGGACGCGGTCCCGGACGCCCCGGTGGCGCTCCCGGTACCGGTGGTCCCGGTGCCGGTGGCGGTGCTCCCGCCGGCGGCGGCTTCGGCAAGGGTGGCCGCGGACGCGGTGGCACGCAGGGTGCTTTCGGTAAGGGCGGCGCAGGCCGTGGCAAGCAGCGCAAGTCGAAGCGTGCCAAGCGCCAGGAACTTGAGCAGATGAGTGCCCCGTCGCTGGGTGGCGTGAGCGTACCCCGCGGCGACGGCAACACTGTCATCCGGCTTCGCCGTGGCTCGTCCATCACGGACTTCGCCGACAAGATCGAGGCAAACCCCGCCGCACTGGTCACCGTGCTGTTCCACCTTGGTGAAATGGCCACGGCCACCCAGTCGCTGGACGAAGAGACCTTCGCCCTGCTGGGCGAGGAACTGGGCTACAAGCTCCAGGTTGTCTCGCCGGAGGACGAGGAGCGCGAGCTGCTCTCCGGCTTCGACATCGACTTCGACGCTGAGCTCGAAGCCGAAGGCGACGAAGACCTTGAGGCACGTCCTCCGGTAGTCACCGTCATGGGCCACGTCGACCACGGTAAGACCCGACTGCTCGATGCCATCCGCAAGTCCGACGTCATGGCCGGCGAACACGGCGGCATCACCCAGCACATCGGTGCCTACCAGGTCACTCACAACCATGAGGGTAATGACCGCAAGATCACCTTCATCGATACCCCGGGCCACGAGGCGTTCACCGCCATGCGTGCCCGTGGTGCCAAGGTCACCGACATCGCCATCCTGGTGGTCGCAGCGGACGACGGCGTCATGCCGCAGACCGTTGAGGCCCTCAACCACGCCCAGGCAGCCAACGTGCCGATCGTCGTGGCCGTGAACAAGATCGACAAGGAAGGCGCCAACCCGGACAAGGTCCGCGGCCAGCTGACCGAGTACGGCCTGGTTCCCGAAGAATACGGTGGCGACACCATGTTCGTAGAGGTCTCTGCCCGCCAGAACCTCAACATCGACGAGCTGCTCGAGGCCGTCCTGCTCACCGCGGACGCTGCCCTGGATATGCGCGCCAACCCGAACAAGGACGCCCGCGGCATCGCGATCGAAGCCAACCTGGACAAGGGCCGCGGTGCTGTTGCCACCGTCCTGGTCCAGTCCGGTACCCTGCGCGTCGGCGACACCATCGTGGCAGGCACGGCCCACGGCCGCGTCCGTGCGATGTTCGACGACGACGGCAGCGCCCTGACCGAGGCCGGCCCGTCCCGCCCCGTCCAGGTGCTGGGTCTGTCCAACGTGCCGCGCGCCGGCGACACCTTCTTCGTGACCGCTGACGAGCGCACCGCCCGCCAGATCGCGGAGAAGCGTGAAGCTGCCGACCGCAACGCCGCCCTGGCCAAGCGCCGCAAGCGCATCAGCCTGGAAGACTTCGACCAGGCCGTCGCCGAAGGCAAGATCGACACCCTCAACCTCATCCTCAAGGGTGACGTGTCCGGTGCCGTGGAAGCCCTCGAAGACGCACTGCTCAAGATCGACGTTGGCGAAGGCGTGCAGCTGCGCGTCATCCACCGCGGTGTTGGTGCCATCACGCAGAACGACGTCAACCTGGCAACGGTCGACTCCGCCGTCATCATCGGCTTCAACGTCAAGCCCGCCGAGCGGGTTGCCGAACTGGCAGACCGCGAAGGCGTGGACATGCGCTTCTACTCCGTCATCTACGCAGCAATTGATGACATCGAGATGGCACTCAAGGGCATGCTCAAGCCGGAATACGAAGAAGTCCAGCTCGGCACCGCCGAGGTCCGCGAAGTCTTCCGCTCCTCCAAGTTCGGAAACATCGCCGGCTCGATCGTCCGCTCGGGCATCATCCGCCGCAACGCCAAGGCCCGCATCAGCCGCGACGGCAAGATCATCGGTGACAACCTCACCGTTGAGACGCTCAAGCGGTTCAAGGACGACGCCACTGAGGTCCGCACGGACTTCGAATGTGGTATCGGTCTTGGGTCGTACAACGACATCACCGAAGGCGACATCATCGAGACCTTCGAGATGCGCGAGAAGCCGCGCGTCTAAGCTGGTTCTCAAACCAGTGGCTGGGCGCCTCCGAGTTTTGGGGGCGCCCCGCCCCTACGCTGGGCGGCAAAGGATCTTGCGATCCTTTGCCGCCCAGCTCCGGTAGGCCCGATGCCACTCCCGGGCGCCCCCAAAACTCTCCGGCATCTTCCTTGGCTCACCACGGCGAGCAGCACCTTAGGCGACCTTATCCGCCCAATTTGCTGCGCCGTCGTCGTAGGTCCCTAATTTTTTTCTTCTTATAGGAGTTGTTCATGGCTGATCCGGCACGTGCTGCCAAGTTGGCGCAGCGGATTAAGGTTGTTGTTGCTGAGGCTCTGGGCCGGAAGGTCAAGGATCCGCGGCTGGAGGGCATTACTGTCACCGATGCCCGCGTGACCAATGATCTGCAGCATGCCACTGTTTACTACACCGTCCTGGGCGACCAGACCGTCCAGGCTGATGCCGCCAAGGGGCTTGAGAAGGCCAAGGGTGTGCTTCGGCAGGAGGTGGGCCGGAACATCACCGTTCGCCTTACCCCCACCCTCGAGTTCGTGGCCGACCAGATTCCGGTCAACGCCTCCAACCTGGAGGAGCTGCTCCGGGAGGCCCGCAAGCGGGACGCAGAGGTTGCCGCCCTGGCAGCCAACGCGCAACACGCCGGCGACGCCGACCCGTACAAGACCGATGCATCCGGTGAGGTGGATATCGACGAAGACGACTTCGACGAAGAGGACCTGGACCTCACCGACGACGAGGACCTCGACGAGGACGGCAACAAGTAAAGACGCAAACAAGGGCCCGGGAGCCAGTCCCGGGCCCTTGGCATTTAATTCCTGTTGCTCCTATGGCTCCTGACTCCTGCTTGGCCTGGCGCTACCGGAGGTCCGCCTTGATCACCTTGCCCGCGGGCGGCTGGGACGGGTCACCCAGGGCGTCGATGGTCGCGTAGAGGGTATGGTCGCTGATGTCCACATCCGCCGGCATGTTCACCGTCAGGAACCGGGAGCGGTCCCCGTTACAGGTGAACTTCAGGATTTCGCCGCCGAACAGCGACGCCACATAGACATCGCCGTTGCCCGCAATCGCCAGGCCCGTCGGGCTGAGGATGTCCTCTGCCCAGAGGTCGGTGTCGCCGTTCCACGGATTGATCCTGAAAATGGCACCGCGGGCCCCGAGCTCAGGTCCTTCCGGGCCACCCGGCAGGGACGTCACGTACAGCATCCCGTCAGGTCCGATCCCCACATCCGTGGGAACCGGTTCAAAGGCATACTCATGGCCAACCACGCACGCGGGCACCTCCACCGTGTTTCCCATCATGTCCGTCGGAATCCGCAGGCCTGCCGGAACCACGGCCGGCCGCGGGGGCAGGACCGCGACGGTGTCGATGTCACCGTTCTTCAGGTTCACCTTGAGCACGGCGTTCATGCCTGCATCCGCAACATAGGCTGTGTTGCCACGTACCGCCAGTGCATACGGATGGGAATCCACGATGCCCTTGTAGGTGGCGGGAGGGAACTTCGGCCACGCCGCGAGGCACCGGGCGCTGACATCGTCGCCAAATCCGTAGTGCTGGTCTCCGTCGGGGTTGTGGCGCCGCTCGTAACCGGCAAAGTCGGCGATGGTGTCCACATCACCCCCGGCGTCGATGGACTTCAGGTATCCGTGCAGCCCGGCGGGGTCGCCCTGGCCGGCCCCCACGCTCTCCAGGAAGTACGTCGTGTTCCCGCGGGTGTCAGCGCCTGCTACCTCCCAGCCCTGGGAGGTACCGCTGGAAAGGTCTTCGGTGGTTCCGTCGCGGGCGATGCGGGTGAGCTTCCCGGCGAAATCCTGGGACACCTGGACCGATTTTCCGTGTCCGGCCGTGACGTGCAGCGGCGAGACGAAACCACCCGCCAGAACGTCATAGTCCGGCGTCTTCGAGGAAGCTGCGGCAGGGCCTGCGGACGCTATGGCAGCGGCCGAGGCCGCCATACAGGCTAAGAGTGCGAGTCTTTTCTTCATGGGGTACTCCGGGGTGCGGGGCCCTTGCGGGCTGGATATGGAAGCCTCGGTAGAGGCGAAATACATCCCCGGGCGCAAGCGTAGGCCCCTACCGGCTGGTAGTGGTTACGGGCATCCCCCTTTTTGGCCCCCTTTCCATCCCCCCATGGGGCTCCCGTGGCTAGGATCGTGCTATGAGTTCCGAGGATGCCAGTATCAGCCCGCCTGACCACCCTGAGTTGAGCCGATACCTTGAACAGGCCGTGGACCTTGCCACGCAGAACGTCGGCGAGGGCGGCGGCCCCTTCGGCGCAGTGGTGGTAACGCCTGACGGGCGCGTCCATGCCGGCGTTAACAGGGTGACCCGGGACAACGACCCCACCGCCCACGCCGAGGTGGTGGCCATCCGGGCAGCGGCGGCGGCAACAGCGGACTTCGACCTCACCGGCTCTGTCCTGTACGCAAGCTGCGAGCCGTGCCCCATGTGCCTGGCCTCCGCACTGTGGGCCAGGATCGGCCACGTCTACTTCGCCGCGGACCGGCACGGGGCCGCAGCTGCAGGCTTTGATGACGCGCTCTTCTACGACTACTTCAGCGGCGCCGCGCCGGAGCTGATGCCGGTCACCAGGGGTGACATCCCGACGTCGGACGTCCCCTTCCAGGCGTGGCGCGCCTTTGACAGCAGGAAGGAATACTAGCCATGGAACCTACACTCCTCAGCTGCCCCGCGTGCGGGAAGACCAACCGGGTGCCGGCGCAGGCTGCGGGCCACCCCCGCTGTGGCAACTGCAAGGCGGACCTGCCGTGGATAGTGTCCGCAGGCGACGCTGACTTCGCTGCGGTGGCGGAGCAGTCGTCAGTTCCGGTGCTGGTGGATTTCTGGGCAGCGTGGTGCGGACCCTGCCGGATGGTCAGCCCGGTCCTCGACAAGCTGGCCCGGGAGCGGCCAGGGAAGATCAAGCTGGTGAAAGTGGACGTGGACAAGTCGCCCGGCCTGTCGCGGCGGTTTGACGTGCAGGCCATCCCCACGCTGATGGTGCTCGTGGACGGGAAGGTCGCGGCACGCCAGGCCGGCGCCGCCCCGGCGGAGGCCCTCCGCACGTGGCTGGACCGGGCACTGGCCGGCGCACGCAGCTGACCCTGGCCGCCGCCGGTTTTACCGGGCGGCAGGAAGCCGGGACAGCCCGTCCAGCAGGTCCTGCTTCCGGCCGCACAGCGCGATCCGGACCCACCCCTCGCCGATGGATCCGAAGGCGGTTCCGGGGGCCAGCGCCACGCCGGAGTCGGCAAGGAACCGCCGGACCCAGCTCCGGACATCGCCGCCGGCCACGTGGGACATGTCCGCCCACAGGTAGAACGCGCCCTGCGCCGGCAGGTAGCGGATCCCCTTCGAAGCCAGGACCGCGGAGGCGGCATCCCGGTTCTCCCGGTAGTGCTGGTGCGCGTGCCGCACGTAATCCTGCGGGCCGGTGAGGGCCGCGAGCGCCGCATACTGCGGGGCAGACGCAACGCAGGAAACGATCGATTCCATGACGTTGTCCATCTTCTGCTCAAGCCCCGGCGGGCAGACGAGTGCCCCGATCCGCAGCCCCGTCAGCCCGTAGGTCTTGGACAGCGTCAGCGACGTGAAGACGCGGGCATCCTCTGCGGTGCCGCCATCGAACCTTGCCGGACTGACGTGGGGCACATCGTAGGTAAACGCCTCATAGCATTCGTCCGAGATCACCCAGATGTCGTGCCGCCGGGCCAGGTCCACCAGCTCCCGGACCAGGTCCTTGCTCAGCACAGCGCCGAGCGGGTTGGACGGGGAGTTAAGAACCAGCACCCGGGTGCGGCTGGTGATGAGGGCCTCGACGTCGGCAACCCTGGGCTGGAAGCCATGGTCCGGGTGCAGCGGATAACCTACCGGAACGGCATTCAGCAGCCGGCTGGTCATGGCAAAGGTGGGGTAGCCCGGGTTCGGGATCAGGATCTCGTCACCGGGGGAGAGCAGCAGGCTCATGGCGAAGTGCAGGCCCTGCTGGGCGCCGGACACCACATACACCCGCTCCGCGCCGACGTCCACGCCCTGCTCCTCCCGGAACCTTGCGGCGAACGCTTCCCGCAGGGCCGGGATCCCGGCGTTGGGCGTGTAGTTGGTCTCGTCCCGGTCCAGGCACGCGATGCCCGCGTCCAGGACGTGGCGGGGGAGGGGAAAGCCGGGCTCCCCGATGCTGAGCACCACGGCGCCGGGAGTTCGCCAGGCGGCCTCGGTAATCTCGCGGATCTGGTTGACGGGCACGTCGCGGACATGGGCGGCAAGCTCAGGCATGCCAGCCATCCTAGCCGTCCCCTGCCCTGCCTCCGCCCCGCCCGGTGACGTGGCCGCCGTGGTGGGCCGCCGCCGTCGTCCACGCCCGGCTCCATGCCTGGACAGGGGCCCCAACCTGCGCCGATATACTGGGAGGCGTGCTTTCTGGACTGGTGATAGTGGACAAGCCGCAGGGATGGACCAGCCATGATGTGGTTGGCCGGATGCGGCGCCTCGCAGGGACCCGGAAAGTGGGGCACGCAGGAACCCTTGATCCCATGGCCACCGGAGTCCTGGTGCTTGGCATCAACAAGGCCACCCGGCTGCTGACCTACATCGTGGGCACCTCCAAGACCTACACCGCCACCATCCGCCTGGGCCAGTCCACGGTGACCGATGACGCGGAGGGCGAGGTCACGGCCACCGCCAGCGCGGCCGGCACCACCGAGCAGGAGATTTACGACGGCGTCGCGGCGTTGACCGGCGATATCCAGCAGGTGCCCAGCAGCGTCAGCGCGATCAAGGTGAACGGCGAACGCGCCTATGCCCGTGTGCGGTCCGGCGAGGACGTCAAGCTCGCCGCGCGCCCCGTCACCATCCACCGGTTCGACGTGCACGGCGTCCACAGGGACGCAGCGGCAGGCGTGGTGGACCTGGACGTGACGGTGGAATGTTCTTCCGGGACGTACATCCGCGCCCTGGCCCGGGACCTGGGCAATGCCCTTGGCGTGGGCGGCCACCTCACAGCGCTCCGGCGGACCCAGGTGGGCCCCTACTCACTTGACCAGGCGCGCACCCTCGAACAGCTCGCCGACGAGCTCGACGTCCTGGACATGTCCCTCGCTGCCAGGGCACTGATGCCCAACCGCGAGCTCACCGCCGAAGAAACCACCGAAATCTCCTTCGGCCGGCGGATCGCAGCAGGCGCGGCAGCCGGCACTCCCGGTGCCGCCACCGCCGAGCACCCTGCCGCGGCCTTCGCGCCCGATGGCAGCCTGGTGGCCCTGCTGGCCGACGCGGGCAGTTACGCCAAGCCGGTCCTCGTCTTCACGCCGGGCAACGGTGCCGCAACCGCACCCGCGGAGGCGTAGGCATGGACGCATATTTTTGGATCATCCTGGTGGTCGGCCTGGTGTCCACGGTGGTGTGCCTGGGCACGGGAATCCTGAAGAAGGCACCGAATGACGTCACCATCCTGTCGGTCGTGGCCGTTGAGGTGGCCCTGGTGGTCTACCTGGTGGGTTCGATCGTCCGCGTGATCGCCGGCGAACCGATCGCCGGGGAGGCCTGGGAGTTTTGGGGCTACATGGCCACCGCCATGCTCCTGCCGCCCGCGGCCATTTACTGGGCCATCCTGGAGCGCACGCGATGGAGCAACTTTGTCCTGGCCGCCGTCGGCGTCACGGCGCTGGTGATGGCTGCCCGAATGAACCAGATCTGGTACTGAAGTGGAAGAAGCAGCAGAAATGAAAGACCAGCAGGCCCAGGCGGCCACCGGAAGAACACCCGTCCGCAACACCCGCAACACCGGACCCGGCCGCCTCCTGATCGCGGTGTACGGCGTGTTCGCCATCTCGGCCACTGCCCGTGCCGGCTACCAGATCCTCACCAAGTTCTCCGAGGCGCCCCTGGCCTACCTGCTGTCCGCCTTCGCCGCCCTCGTGTACATCCTGGCCACGGTGTCACTGGCCAAGGCCGGAACCACGTGGTTCAAAGTCTCGGTTGCGGCCGTACTGGTTGAACTGGCCGGCGTCCTGGTAGTGGGGACCCTGAGCATCCTGGACTCCGTGCAGTTCCCGCACGAGACCGTCTGGTCGCTGTTCGGCCGCGGCTACGGCTTCATCCCCCTGCTGCTGCCCATCCTGGGGTTGGTGTGGCTCTACCGGCGCCGGCCATCGCAGGCAAAAGCTGCGCAGTGACGGGCGACGCCATGCAGCAACGGGCAACGCTGCGCAGTGAATAAGCTGCACAGTGAATCCGGGTAACCTTGAAGAGTTCCGCGGCCGGAAGGGTCCCGGAACGTTGATGCTTTCAGGCAGCTTAAGGCGAGGGTGATGGTTTACATCTGGAACGATCCGTCCGATGTCCCGGCGGACTTCGGCCCATCTGTTGTCACTTTCGGCAACTTCGACGGCGTTCACCGCGGACACCAGCAGGTGCTGTCCCAGCTGATCCGGTCGGCCCGCCTGGCCCATGCCAAGGCTGTGGCCGTCACGTTCGACCCCCACCCGGCAGTCATCCACCGGCCGGAGGCCGCGCCGGAGCTCATCATGGGCCTGGACGACAAGCTGGAGGCCCTGGGGGAGCTGGGCCTGGACGCCATCCTGGTGGTCAAGTACTCGCTGGACCTCGCCAGCCTCACGGCCGAAGAGTTCGTGGAGCAGTACCTCGTGGACTGCCTGCACGCCAGCCATGTGGTCATCGGCCATGATGCCCGCTTTGGACGGGGCAATTCCGGCGACCTGGACACCATGAAGGCACTGGGTGAAAAATTCGGCTTCGATGTGCAGGTGATCAGCGAATTCGGGGCCGAAGGCTACCCCCTCCACGACGACGACGGCACGGACCGCCGCTGTTCCTCCACCTGGGTGCGCGAAGCCCTGCAGGCCGGAGACGTCACCACCGCAGCGTCGGTCCTGGGCCGGCCGCACCGGATGCGCGGCGAGGTGGTCCACGGCGCCGCCCGGGGCAGGGCACTGGGCTTCCCGACGGCAAACCTCGCCTCCAACGCGACAGGGTTGATCCCCGCCGACGGCATTTACGCCGGGTGGCTGGTGGACCAGGCCGGCAAGCGCTGGCCGGCAGCCATCTCCGTGGGCTCGAACCCCACCTTCGACGGCGTCAGCCGCCAGGTCGAGGCCCACGTGATTGACCGGCCCAAGGAAGCCGTGGAGGACTTCGATCTGTACGGCCAGACGGTGATCGTCGAATTCGTGGAACGGCTTCGCGGCATGGTGGCCTACCGTGGCCCTGAGGCCCTGGTCGATCAAATGCGGCTGGACGTAGCCCAGGCCCACTTGCTCCTGGGCGGCCGCTGACTGCAGCGCCCGCCGGGTTCGCAGCAACCGGGTGACAACAACGAAAGGCAGGACGTGTCCGTCGAGAAGAACACCCGCAAGCTGGATGAGGGGATTGTCCGCGACTTCAGCTCGCGGATGAGCTACGCCTCCTACCTGCAGCTTCCCACCCTGCTCAGTGCACAGCAGCCGGTCAGCCAGCCCGAACACCATGATGAGCTGCTGTTCATCATCCAGCACCAGACCACGGAGCTGTGGTTGAAACTGGTCCTGCATGAACTCCGCAGCGCATCCGCCTGGCTCCGCGGCGACGATCTCGGCTCGGCGCTCAAGGGCATCGCCCGGGTCAAGCACATCCAGAAGACCCTCACGGAACAGTGGTCCGTGCTGGCCACCCTGACACCCACCGAGTACGCGCAGTTCCGCGGCTTCCTGGGCAACTCGTCAGGTTTCCAGTCGGCGCAGTACCGGGCCGTCGAATTCGTCCTGGGGAACAAGAACCGCAAGATGCTGCCGGTCTTCGAGTCCGATCCTGAAGCCCACGCCATGCTCGAGGAACTGCTCGCTGCTCCCAGCATCTACGACGAGTTCCTGGCCTACCTCTTTCGGCAGGGGTTCGATGTGCCGCGTTCCGTCCTTGACCGGGACGTCACCCGGGCCCATGAGTTCGCCCCGGAACTGGTCCCGCTCTTCAAGCACATCTACGAGAACGCTTCCGATAACTGGGCGGCCTACGAGGCGTGCGAGGAACTGGTGGACCTGGAGGACAATTTCCAGCTCTGGCGGTTCCGGCACCTGCGGACCGTCCAGCGGACCATTGGCATGAAGACCGGCACCGGCGGATCCAGCGGTGTGACCTTCCTGCAGAAGGCCCTGGAACTGACTTTCTTCCCGGAACTATTCGCGGTCAGGACGGAGATCGGACAATGAGCATCCACCAGGAAAACGCCACCGGCGTGACAGCGGAAACGCTCCGGCAGCGCGCCGGGGAGCTGGACCGGAAGGATGCACTGGCGCACTACCGGGACCATTTCATCGGCACGGACACGCCCCTGTCCTACCTGGACGGCAATTCGCTGGGCAGGCCCCTGAAGCGGACCGCGGACGATGTCGCCGCCTTCATCCGCGATCAGTGGGGCGGCCGCCTGATCCGCGGCTGGGACGAACAGTGGCTGAACATGCCGCAGGCCATCGGGGACCAGCTGGGCCGGTCCGTCCTGGGGGCAGCGCCGGGACAGACCATCATCGCCGACTCCACCACCGTGGTGCTGTACAAGCTGATCCGTGCTGCCCTCGCCGCCGTGGCGGACCCTGACCGGAACGAACTGGTGCTGGACACCGAGAACTTTCCCACGGACCGCTACCTGGTGGAGGGCATCGCCCTCGAAGAAGGCCTGACCCTCCGCTGGATCGAACCGGATCCCGCCGGCGGGGTGACCCTTGAACAGGTGCGCCAGGCCACCGGGCCGCGCACCGCCGTCGTCCTCCTCAGCCAGATTGCCTACCGCTCAGGCCACCTTGCGGACCTGCCGGGCATTACCGCGGCAGTGCACGACGCCGGGGCCCTGGTGGTGTGGGATCTTTGCCATTCGGCCGGGTCGGTGGAGATCGACCTGGACGGCGCGGACGTGGACTTCGCAGCGGGCTGCACCTACAAGTACCTCAACGGAGGCCCCGGCTCCCCGGCGTTCGCCTACGTCAACGCCCGGCACCTGCCCTCGCTGAACCAGCCGATCTGGGGCTGGATGGGCCGTAAAGACGCTTTCGAGATGGCCGCCGGCTACGAACCGGCCACGGGCATCCGCGGGTTCCTCAGCGGCACTCCCGCAATCTTCGGCATGATTGCCATGCAGGGCACCCTGGACCTCATCGAAGAAGCCGGCATGGCCGCGATCCGGTCGAAGTCCGAAGACCTCACCGCCTTCGCCGTGGAGGTCTTCGACGCGTGGCCGGCACCCCTGGGAGCCGAACTGGCCACGCCACGGAACCCGGGTGAGCGGGGCGGGCACATCACGGTGGACCACGCGGACTTCACCAAGGCCACCGTCGAGGCCCTGTGGGACGGGGACGTCATCCCTGACTTCCGCTCGCCGCACGGTATCCGGGTGGGCCTGTCACCCCTGAGCACCAGCTTCGCCGAAGTGCTTCACGGCATGGCCGCCATCCGGGACAGGCTGCAAGGCTGAGCGCCCGCAGTGATCCTGCCGCGCGTGTTTCGACAAGGTTAGGGCCGGCCCGGTAAACTGGACGATGGATCCGGCTGCAGTCCGTGGCGGCTGGTTCCTGTTGGTGGCGGCCCCTTCCGGATTACCGGGGCGGACGATCACGGCAGACCCGGCAGTGAGTTACTGACCTGGGCCCTCACGGCACATCCCAAGGAGTTATTGTGGCACTTGACGCCGCTGTAAAGCAGTCCATCATCAAGGAATACGCAACCGCCGAAGGCGACACCGGTTCACCCGAGGTCCAGGTTGCCGTCCTGACCCAGCGGATCAAGGATCTGACTGAGCACATGAAGGAGCACAAGCACGATTACCACACCCAGCGCGGTCTGCTGGGCATGGTTGGTCGCCGCAAGCGCATGCTTGGCTACCTGAAGAAGACTGACATCGCCCGCTACCGTTCGCTCATCGAGCGCCTCGGCCTGCGCCGCTAGTCTGGCTTTGGGGCAGCCCGGCGCCATCCTGGACCGGGCTGCTCCGTAACAACCAAAAACTAAACAGGAGGATCAACCGCATCACGCATTCGCGGTCCTCGGTAGTGATCCCCGGGAACGGCTTCGTTGACAGAAGCCCGGCCCGTGGGTCTCGACTGACGACCGGGTGCAGGGCCAGTAGACAGATGCTGGCCTGGGTTGATGCGGCTGGACTTCCGTAAACCAGAAACGGAGGTGACTCTCTATGGAGGGTCCCGAAATCCAGTTCTCAGAAGCCGTCATTGACAATGGCCGCTTTGGCAAGCGTGTAATCCGCTTCGAAACCGGCCGCCTTGCCAAGCAGGCGGCCGGCGCAGCAATGGTGTACATCGACGAAGACACCGCCCTGCTGTCAGCAACCACCGCCGGCAAGCACCCGCGTGAAGGCTTCGACTTCTTCCCGCTGACGGTCGACGTCGAAGAGCGCATGTACGCCGCCGGCCGCATCCCGGGCTCGTTCTTCCGCCGCGAAGGCCGTCCGTCCACCGAAGCCATCCTGGCCTGCCGCCTGATGGACCGCCCGCTGCGTCCGGCCTTCATCAAGGGCCTGCGCAACGAGGTCCAGATCGTGGTCACCGTCCTGGCCATTAACCCGGACGAGCTCTACGACGTGGTGGCCATCAACGCCTCCTCCATGTCCACCCAGCTGTCCGGCCTGCCGTTCTCCGGCCCCATCGGCGGCGTCCGCGTTGCCCTGGTTGCGGACGAGAACGGGTCCCAGTGGGTTGCTTTCCCCAAGCACTCCCAGCTGGAAAACTCCGTGTTCAACATGGTGGTCGCAGGCCGCGTAGCCGGTGACGACGTCGCCATCATGATGGTCGAGGCCGAAGCCACGGACAACTCCTGGAACCTCATCAAGGAACAGGGCGCCACCGCCCCCACCGAAGAGGTCGTGGCCGAGGGCCTTGAGGCTGCCAAGCCGTTCATCAAGGCACTCTGCGACGCCCAGGCTGACCTGGCCGCACGTGCTGCCAAGCCCACCGTCGAGTTCCCGGTCTTCCTTGACTACGAGGGCGACGCGTACGCCGCCGTCGAATCCGCTGCCGCTGACAAGCTCGCCGCCGTCTTCCAGATCGCCGACAAGCAGGAACGCGACAACGCTTCCGACGCACTGAAGGACGAGGTCCTCGCCGGCCTCGCCGGCCAGTTCGAAGGCCGCGAGAAGGAACTGTCCGCAGCATTCCGCTCGGTCACCAAGCACGTGGTGCGCCAGCGCATCCTGAAGGACCAGGTCCGCATCGACGGCCGTGGACTGACGGACATCCGCCAGCTCACCGCCGAGGTTGAGGTCCTGCCCCGCGTCCACGGTTCTGCCATCTTCGAACGCGGCGAGACCCAGATCATGGGTGTCACTACGCTGAACATGCTCAAGATGGAACAGCAGATCGATTCGCTGTCGCCGGTGACGCGCAAGCGCTACATGCACAACTACAACTTCCCGCCGTACTCCACCGGTGAAACCGGCCGCGTGGGCTCGCCCAAGCGCCGCGAAATCGGCCACGGTGCCCTGGCCGAACGTGCACTCGTGCCCGTCCTGCCGTCCCGCGAGGAATTCCCCTACGCCATCCGCCAGGTATCCGAAGCCCTCGGTTCCAACGGTTCGACGTCGATGGGTTCCGTCTGTGCCTCCACCCTGTCCCTGCTGAACGCCGGTGTGCCCCTGAAGGCCGCCGTCGCCGGCATCGCCATGGGCCTGGTTTCCGACCAGGTGGACGGCCAGACCCGCTACGCAGCCCTGACCGACATCCTCGGTGCCGAAGACGCCTTCGGTGACATGGACTTCAAGGTTGCCGGTACTTCCGAGTTCGTTACGGCCATCCAGCTGGACACCAAGCTCGACGGCATCCCGGCCTCAGTCCTGGCCGCAGCGCTGAAGCAGGCCCGCGAGGCCCGCCTGCACATCCTCGAGGTCATCAACTCGGCCATCGACACCCCGGACGAGCTCTCCGAGTTCGCGCCGCGCGTCATCGCCGTCAAGATCCCCGTGGACAAGATCGGCGAGGTCATCGGTCCCAAGGGCAAGATGATCAACCAGATCCAGGAAGACACCGGCGCCGACATCTCCATCGAGGACGACGGCACCGTCTACATTGGCGCCACCAACGGTCCGTCTGCCGACGCAGCACGTTCCGCCATCAACGCCATCGCGAACCCGCAGGTTCCGGAAATCGGCGAGCGCTACCTGGGTACGGTCGTCAAGACCACCACCTTCGGTGCCTTCGTATCGCTGACTCCGGGCAAGGACGGCCTCCTGCACATCTCGGAACTGCGGAAGATCGCAGGCGGCAAGCGCGTGGACAACGTTGATGACGTCGTTTCCGTGGGCCAGAAGATCCAGGTGGAGATCACCAAGATCGATGACCGCGGAAAGCTTTCGCTTTCCCCAGTGGTAGCCGAGGAAGAGGCTTCGGCCGACTCCGAGCGCGTCCACGCCACGGAGCCTGCTGAAGGCGCTGAGGTCTAACAAGCCCGGGCTTCCCGGCACAAGCATGGAACGGCGGGACCGGTGGATGATCCACCGGTCCCGCCGCTGTTACGATGGCAGCCAGATCCGGCTGCCCGTCCTGAAAGGCATCAATGACTGTTGTACCCCTGCCGCTTGAGCAGAACCACGCCGGCGACACCCTGGTCCACGGCTCCGACGGCGGGTCCGAGGTCCGGCGTTCCGTGCTGCCGGGAGGGGTGCGGGTACTGACTGAAGCGATGCCGGGCCAGCGGTCAGCCACCATCGGGTTCTGGGTGGGCGTAGGTTCCCGCGACGAAGCTCCGGGCCAGCACGGGTCCACCCACTTCCTTGAACACCTGCTGTTCAAAGGCACCAAGCGCCGCACGGCCCTGGAGATCGCCTCCGCCTTTGACGAGGTGGGCGGTGAATCGAACGCGGCCACCGCGAAGGAAAGCACCTGCTATTTCGCACGGGTCCTCGATTCGGACCTGCCCATGGCCATCGACGTGATCGCTGACATGATCACCGGCGCTGTGCTGGATCCTGCCGAAATGGAGCAGGAGCGGGATGTCATCCTCGAGGAAATCGCCATGGACAGCGATGACCCCACCGATGTTGCCCACGAGCACTTCGTGGCCAAGGTCCTGGGCAGCCACCCGCTTGGCCGCCCCATCGGCGGCACCCCCGCGGCCATCAAAGCCGTTGCCAGGGACTCCGTATGGGAGCACTACCGCCGGTACTACAAGCCGGAGGAACTGGTCATCACCGCCGCGGGCGGGCTGGACCACGACGTCGTCTGCAGCCTTGTGGTGGATGCACTCCAAGCCGCGGGGTGGTCGCTGGAGCCGGATGCGGCGCCGGTACAGCGGCGTCCCACCGAACGTGCCCTCATCACGGGAACCGCCGGCCTGCACGTGGTCAAGCGTGCGGTGGAGCAGGCAAACATCATCATGGGATGCCCCACCATTGTCGCCACCGACGAACGCCGCTACGTCATGAGCGTCCTGAACGCGGTGCTGGGCGGCGGCATGTCCTCCAGGCTGTTCCAGGAAGTGCGCGAGAAGCGCGGCTTGGTGTACTCCACCTACTCCTTTGCCTCGTCCTATGCCGACGCGGGCTACTTCGGCATGTATGCGGGCTGCACGCCGTCAAAGGTCCGGCAGGTGCTGGACCTGCTGGCGGTGGAGCTGGACAAGCTCGCCGAACACGGAATCTCCGACGACGAGCTCCGCAAGGCCGTGGGACAGCTCGGCGGCGGCATCGTCCTGGCCCTGGAAGACACGGGCTCCCGGATGTCCCGGCTGGGCAGGGCCGAACTGGTGTCCGGCGAATACCAGGACATTGACGAGACGCTGCGCCTCATCAAGTCGGTTACGGCAGAACAGGTCCAGGAATTGGCTGCCGAACTCGCCGCGGCCCCGCGGACCGTCACGGTGGTTGGCCCGTTCGAGGAGACCGAGACGTTCGGACTGTAGCGAACCGGCGTTCCTGGACACCCGGCGGTGCAGGAAGCTGGGGGTGCCGGAAGCTGGCGCCGCCACCCCTAAGAGTCCATCCTGAGTTTCAGGAGATTGTTTCGGCAGGGGTGGCGATGGGCGGTTCAGGCATGGAGCAAGGACATCCGGGCTTGTCCGGCTTTCTGGGCCACTGGCGGGGCCGGACGCAGGTCGCTGCAGGCCCTTGGGGGCCCGCACGCAGCGTTGACGCGGAGGTGACCTACAGCCGGGTGGCCGGGGGACTTGGCGTGGTGCAGAGCTACCGACACGTTGAACCTGATGGCAGCCATTTTGAAGGCCACGGCATCTTCACGGTGGACCCGGTCCACCATGATGTGCTCTGGTACTACGTGGACAGTACCGGCGTGCCGCCCGGCACCGCCGCGCGCTGCACCTGGCGCAACGGCGTCCTCCGCGTCGAACGCCACAGCGACGCCGGCTGGACACGCCACTCCCTCGTGGTGGACCACGATGTGCTGACCCACGTCACCGAGTTGCGTTCAGTTGCCAAGGACGACGACGGCGGCGCGGCAGGTGGGAACGCCGCTGCGGACGGACGAAGCGCGGCCTACAGGCCGTTCATGCGCTCAGTCTTCCAGCGGGCCTGAGCTATTCCGCCTGGTCTGAGTTATTCCGCCTGGGCTGGGCCGCTTCCACGGGGCAGGCGCGGTTCAGTGCGCAGCCTCGATGATGCGCGTCCTGGGTGCTCCAGCGAGGGCAGGGGCGTTGGCAGGGGAGCGCCAGACATGCTCATGGAGGTTCGCCAGCAGCCGCTCTGCCTTGTCCAGGTCCGCGAAGTCCAGCTCCACCACAATGTAGTGGGGGTCTCCGACTGGCTGGCCAATCCTGTGTGCCAGCACGCCCGAGGCGGCCCGACCCACCGGATCCCGGTCGAATGCCGATTTCCAGGTGGGGAAGTCGGTGATGGAGTGTTCGATCTGCAGTGTGTACATGGAATAGCCCTTCTTCCGTTAGCCAAGACGAGATGTATGAGACTGCCCAAGGTAGGCGGACGCGCGTCCACCGGGTATCCCAGAATTCTGGGTGGCCCGTCCACCAGTATCGTTGCGGCAGGCCGGTGCATACTGGGGGCATGAAGAGGGCCGGGGCGGTGGATCGCAGCCTGGAACGCATGCGGGTTCTTTCCGGTTCCGGCCTGGACCACCAGGCCCTCCGGGGGACCGTGCTCGCAGAGCTGGCCAGGATGATGCCCTTCGATGCGTTCGTATGGCCGCTCTGCGACCCCCGCACCACGGTGGGAATGGCGCCCCGCGCCAGGATTCCCTGCCCCCGGGAGTTGCCGGCACTCATCCGGCTCAAATACCTCTCCGGGCCCGCGCGGTGGACTGCGTTGATGGGCTCGTCGTCCCCGGCACAGAGCCTTCAGCATGCAACCGAGGGCGACCCCGCGCGCCACCTGGCATGGAGGGGAGTGATGAAGGACTACGATGTCCGGGACGTGCTGTCAGTTGTCTTTGCCGACAAGCATGGGTGCTGGGCATGGCTCGATCTGTGGCGGACGGGCCGTGCGGCTCCCTTCACCGGGGACGAAACCACGTACCTTGCCCAGGTGGCAGCGGAATTGACTCCGGGACTGCGGCGCTCCATCGCCCGGCAGTTCCAGGCAGGAACCGGCCAGTCGGAACTGCCGGAACAGGCCGTCCTGACATTGGATGAAGATCTGTCAGTGGCCGGCCAGACCGCATCGGTCGCCGGATGGCTGCGGTTGCTGCAGCCCGGGCCGTCCCCCCACCATCATGTGCCTGCCGAGGTGTTGAATGTTGCGGCCCAACTGCTCGCAAGGGAAGCCGGCGTGGATACCCACGACGCGAAATCAAGGGTTCATATCGGCCAAGGCCGCTGGGCCCTGTTGCGTGCAACCCGGATGGACCCGGGACAGCGCGATTCCGTGCCGCCGCTTGCTGTAACCGTCCAGGGCTGCCCACCGTCGGAACGGCTGGACATGTTTGCCAGATCGTTTGGCCTGACACCCCGTCAGTGGGAGCTGCTGCTGTTGGCCGCCGCCGGCGTGGACACCGGAACGATGGCGGACGTCCAAGGGGTGACCCCCTACACAGTGCAGGACCAGTTCAAGCAGATCTTCCAAGGCTGCGGAGTCCATAGCCGGGCGTCACTGCTGGCCATGGCGTTGGGAACCCGTGGCGGGAGGGCGTAGGGGCGGACGCCCCCTATGGCCAGGACTGCATCATGTTCCAGCAGTCCTTCAACGGATCAGGCGGGAGCACGAACGGGCGCGAGTAGAACTCCTCCCAGAGGGGATCGTCGACCGGGATGTCGTCCGCCTCAAGGAACTCTTCCGGGGCCGGTTCGCTGCCATGCGGGTCCATGTCAAGTAGTGCGGCGTCGGCATCCGGAAGCACATCCACAAGGTCCAGCGCTGGTGGCCAGAGTGGTGGTTCGGGGTCGGGGTGCTCTGGGTTGTAGTGGCGTCCTGTTGGTGAGGTCCAGCCGGGTGGTTCATTCTTGTTGGCCGGGTCGGGTGTCCATCTGCTGTGGTGTTTGAGTCAATGGTGTTTGGCGCAGAGCTGTGCGAGGTTGCTGGTTCCGGTGGTGCCGCCGTGTTCCCAGGCGGTGAGGTGGTCGGTGTCGTTGTCGCTGGTCTTGTTGTTGCAGCCGGGGAAGGTGCATTTGGTATCCCGCATCCTGATCCAGCGTTTGATGGCCTCGGTGAGCCGGTAGTTATTGCGGCCGATCTCCAATGGTGCCCCGTCCCTCGGGTCGACCAGGACCCGGTAGAACGACTCGGCCCCGTCCGCGACCAACTTCCTGGCCATGGAGGCCGGGACGGGTCCGAAACCATCCAGTGTGGCGGGTTCGTCGGTGAGGCCGAGGAAGGAGAATACGGGCACCATCACCAGGACATCGGCCCGCGGGGCAGGGACGTGCCCGATCCCGGTGACAGCCTGTGTGCCCTGAAGGCCGGGACTGGGCCCGTCTTCTTCGGGGTGGGCGGCGGTGTCCCCGGTTCCTGGCTTCATGCCGGCCCCCAGGAGCAGGGAGGCGGCGATGTCGGGGCGGAGCTGGGTGAGGGTGCGCTCTTCGTCGGGGCCTTGGAGGCCGCGGGCGGTGGCGGTGGTCCGGTTCCAAATGGCGCAGGCGGTGTCCCCTGGCAGGTAGAGCGAAACCCAGGCCATGCCATCCCGGTCGGGGGTGTATTCCATCCGCCGGTCCGCGACGCCTTTGGCGTGGCGTTTCTCGATGGAGTCGGGGTGGTGGCGTTCCCTCCAGGCACTGACCTTGGCCCGGAACCGGGACGGGACGAGCTCGCCGGGGGCGGCGCCGCGGGCGGGGTGGGGTGCGTTGGGGTCGAAGAAGTGCGCCACGAGTGACGCCGCACCCTCACCGGTGAGGCCTTCGGTCTCATCGGCCACGATTCGGGCGTGCTGCCAGGACACCGCCCCGGCCGACAGTGCCTCAAACACGGGCGGCAGGGAGCAGATCCGCCGGGACTGGCCCACGAACGCGCCTGCTGCGGCGGAACTGATGGTTAGGACCCCTGCGATCTCCTCGACAACTGACATTTCGGCGTAGGTGCCGTCCTGAACGGAGGCGTCCGGCGGAGTCATGGCCTGCTGGAACCCCGCGGCGTCGGCGGCGTCCTGTGCCTGTCCGGCCGCGAGTTGCGCTGTGAGCCGGGACCGGAGTTCCATCCGTTCCAGCCGGATCTCATACCGTCGCTGCAGCACATCAACACCGGGACCTACACCGGCGCCGACGGCCAGGAATGCGTCCTCCCGATCCAGTGCGTTAAGGGCATCGAGGGCATTCAGACCATCGGGGGCGGCAACGCAGGCGTGAACGCCCTCCGAAGCCACCCCCATCCCGCTGCCGATTCCCATGGAAACATCATCCAACGGGGGTCTGACATTCAAAGCCCAAACAATTTCAGCCGGAACAATCTCAGCCGGAACAGTCAAAGCCGGACAATCAGGCCGGGGCCGCCCAAGGGCCCTTGACCATCAACCGCCGGCGAAAGGCGGCAGCACGTCCACCACGTCGTCGGGACCCAGCACCGTTGCCTGGTCCCGCACGGCCACCTCATTGAGCAGGAAGCTGCTCCGGGAAAGGAGCCGGGGCAGCGGCGGGGTGCCGGCCGGGGGCTCGGCGCGCTGAACGGCGGCGACGGCTGTCAGCAGGTCCGCCACAGTGGCGCCCTCGGGCAGGTGGAACTTTTCTTCCTCGAAACCCGCGGCGGCGCGTGCGGCAGCGAAATAACGTACCAGCATCCGTTTCAGCCCCCGATGGCGCTCATGCTGCGGTCCGGCTGGACGAAGTCCGGAGCGTCCAGTCCCACGTGGTCCATGCCGTGGGCCTTTGGTTTGATCCACATGGCGTCCTGCCACCGCTGCGCCAGCTCGTCATCGCCGGCGCCCGCGCGCAGCAGGCCGAGCAGGTCGAACTCCTCGCGGGAAAACAGGCAGCTCATGATCTGGCCCTCGGCGGTGATCCTGGTGCGCCGGCAGTCTGAGCAAAATGGCTCGGTAACTGAGGCGATAATCCCTACCGTCCCCAGGACGGGACCTTCCGGACCCGCAGAGCCGGCCGCCCGCCGTCGTACTTCAAAACGCTCCGCAGGCGCGCCGTCACGCGCCCGGGGATCGGGGGTGAGGACGTAATCCCGGGACAGCAGTCCGCGGATCTCGGCCGCGGTGATCATATTGCGGCGCGTCCAGCCATGGTCCGCGTCGAGCGGCATCTGTTCGATGAACCGCAGTTCGTACCCGCGCTCCAGCGCCCAGGCCAGCAGCTGCGGCGACTCCGCGTCGTTGATGCCCCGCATCAGGACAGCGTTCAGCTTGACCGGACCCAGGCCCGCGGCCCAGGCGGCGTCCACCCCGGCCAGGACCTGGTCCAGGAAGGGGCGCCGGGTCAGCTTGGTGAACGTTTCCTCGTGCAGTGAATCCAGCGACACATTGATGCGGGTCAGCCCGGCATCCTTGAGCGCGGCCGCCTTCTTGGCCAGGCCAACCCCGTTGGTGGTCATGGAGATGGGCAGGTCCGGGTGGTTGGTTCGCAGGGCCGCGATGATGTCCACGAGGTCATGCCTGACCAGCGGCTCGCCGCCGGTCAGCCGCAGTTCCCGGACCCCCAGCTGCGCCACGCCAACCTTGACGATCCGCACGATTTCCGCCGCGGACATCACGGCCTGCTTGGCGAGCCACTCCAGTCCTTCGGCAGGCATGCAGTAGGTGCAGCGGAGATTGCACTTGTCCGTCAGGGACAGCCTCATGTCCGTGGCGCGGCGGCCATACCGGTCCGCCAGCCCCGCCGGGGCATCCGCGGGCCGTCGTGCGGGAACACCCGGCAGCGGCGATGCTGCTTCCTCCCGCGGCTGCGGCATGCCTAGCTGGACACTCATGAATTCAGGCTACGCCACGTTGCGCCGCTCATCACACCTGTGACCGGCGCGGAAGCACCGAAGAGGATTTCTTGACAGCTTCCACGCCGGAACCGCCTGCGAATCTATGCTGGAAGTTGTGAGGAGTTCCCGGCAAAAACACGGGGCGGACGACGCCGGCGCCGGCCTTGGGGAGCGTGCGCAGAGTCCCGTCCGGCACCAGGCAGTCCGGCGCACCGGGACATGGTGGGCTGCGGCTGCCGGGATCGTTGCGGCGGCCGGCGGGGTAGCGGTCGGTGAGCTGCTGGCGGGGTTTGCCAGCCCCTCCCTTTCGCCGCTGACCGCGGTGGGCGGGGCTGTCATCGACGCCGTCCCGCCCGGCGTGAAGGACTGGGCCATCTCCCTCTTTGGCACGGCCGACAAAGCTGCGCTCCTGGCGGGCATGGCGCTGGCCATTGCCGTGCTGGCAGCACTTGCCGGCGTCCTTGAACGCCGCCGGCGGTTCTCCGGGGCTGCCGTGATGGGCATCTTCGGCCTGGCCGGAGTCGCAGCGGTCCTGACACGGTCCCAGGTGACCCCGGCGGCCCTCATGCTTCCGCTCCTGGCCGCGGCAGCCGCCGTCGTGCTGTTGCGTTTCCTGGCCAGGCGGCTGCAGGCATGGGAAGACGCAAGACCCGAAAACGCAGGCCATGAAGACGCAGTGCCTAAAGCCGTACTGCCTGAAGACGCAAGACCCGAAGACGGAGTGCTGGCGGGAAGCGCCGCGGCTGCCGGTTCCCGCCGCAGCTTCCTCCAGGCCCTTGGCGTCGCCGCCGGAGCCACTGCAGTGGGCGGAGCGCTGGCGGGAGCCTGGCGCGGAGCCGCCGTCGCGGTCAGCGAAGCCAGGGCACGCCTTGTCCTTCCGGGGCCTGCTTCCCCGGCGCCGCCAATTCCGCCCGGCGCAGCCCCGGGCGTGGCCGGCATGCCGCCGCTGGTTACTCCGAACCCGGATTTCTACCGGATCGACACAGCCCTCGCGGTCCCGGCGGTCAACCCGGATACCTGGTTCATTAAAGTCACGGGAATGGTGGCCCGGGAAGTCCAGCTCTCCTTCGCCGACCTCCTGGCGAAACCCCTCACCGAGCGCCACATCACCATCGCCTGCGTTTCCAACGGGGTGGGCGGGGACCTGATCGGCAATGCCCGCTGGTTGGGCTGGCCGGTGCGCGAACTGCTGGCCCTTGCCGTGCCCCAGCCGGGGGCGGACATGGTCCTCTCCCGAAGCACCGATGGCTGGACTGCCGGAACGCCACTGGACGTCCTTACCGACGGCAGGGACGCCCTGCTTGCCGTGGGCATGAACGGGGAACCGCTGCCGCTGGAGCACGGGTTCCCGGTCCGCCTGGTTGTTCCCGGCCTTTACGGCTACGTTTCGGCCACGAAATGGGTCACCGAACTCAAGGTGACCAGGTTCGCTGACGACGCCGGCTACTGGACGCCGCGGGGCTGGTCAGCGCGCGGGCCCATCAAGACGTCGTCGCGCATCGACGTGCCACGCAGCGGGCGCCCGGTCAGCGCAGGAACAGTGGTTCTGGCGGGCGTTGCCTGGGCCCAGCACACCGGCGTTGGGAAGGTGGAAGTGCGGATCAACCGGGGACCGTGGCGGGAAGCAGAGTTGGCCCCGGGCATCTCCGTTGACACGTGGTACCAGTGGAAGCTGGCCGTGGACCTCACCCCGGGGCAGTATGAGGTCCAGGTCCGCGCCACCGACCTGACGGGTGTGCCCCAGGACGAAACGGCGCGGCCACCCGCACCCGACGGAGCCACCGGATTCCACACCGTTAGAGTGGACGTGACATCCTGACGGCCGCGACCAAAGGCGTACCCATGACCAGCCACCCCCACGGCAACGCCGAACGTGCGCGGCCGGTCGCCGACCATGCCGCCGCCGTCGCAGAACTCCTCCAGTCGGTCCGCCTGGCCGGGCGCACCGAGACCCTGCCGCTCAGCCGGGCCCTGGGTCGCGGCCTGGCGCACGATGTCGCCGCACCGCTCAGCCTTCCCCCTTTCGCCAATTCCCAGATGGACGGTTATGCCGTCCGTTCCGTGGACATTCCCGACGGCGGTGCGGACTTGCGCGTCATGCCGCCGGTACCCGCCGGCTCAAGCCCGCAGCCGCTTGCAGCGGGAACCGCCGCCCCCATCATGACCGGTGCCATGATTCCGGCCGGGGCTGACGCCGTCGTGCCCATTGAAAAGGCGGTGCCGGACCGCTTCCTGGAGCCTGGCCAGGATGGCCGGGTGACACTGCCGGCCACCGCCCGGGGAACGTTCGTGCGCGCTGCCGGCACCGATATTGCGGCGGGGGAGCGGGCCCTGGCCGCCGGGACCTGCCTGGGGCCGGCGCAGCTGGGGCTGCTCGCCGCCTTTGGCATGGCCGAGGTCGAGGTGCACCGGGCGGTGGCCGTCCTGCTGGTCACCACCGGCGACGAAGTGGTCGCACCGGGCCGGCCACTGCCGGAGGGCAAGATCTACGACTCCAACGGGACCCTCCTGGAAGCGGCCATGCAGCAGGCGGGGCTGGTAGTCCGGCGCGCCGGGGTCTCCTCCGACAACCCCGCGGAACTGCTGGCGCTGCTGCGCGATCAGGGCCAGGACGTGGACCTGATCGTGACCACCGGCGGGGTCAGCAAGGGCGCCTATGAGGTGGTGCGCCAGGCCATGGCGGACCAGCCCGTCGACTTCCTGCACGTCGCCATGCAGCCCGGCGGCCCCCAGGGTATAGGGACGTTCGACGGCGTCCCCTTCCTTGGGTTTCCCGGCAATCCGGTCAGCTGCCTCGTGTCTTTCGAGATGTTCCTCCGGCCCGCACTCTCGGCGATGCTCGGGGCGCCTGCGCCCAGGCTGCCGTTGCGCGCCCGCCTGGCCCAGCCCCTGGGATCTCCAGGACACAAGCACCAGGTCCGGCGTGGAAGCCTGCAGCCCGACGGGACCGTGAAGCTGGAGGGCGGCGAGGGCTCGCACCTGATGCATGCCCTGGCGCGGTCCAACGTCCTGGTCCACGTCCCTGCCGGCGTAACGGAGCTCGCCGCCGGCGACGAGGTGGAAGTATGGATGCTGTGAACGCAGAACAGACCCCAGCACTGACGCACCTGCGCCAGGATGGCAGCGCCCAGATGGTGGATGTTTCCGCCAAGGCAGAAACTACCCGCGAGGCCACAGCCACCGCCACCGTCCGGACCACCGTCGAGGTGATGCAACTCCTGGGTACCGGCGGGCTCCCCAAGGGTGACGCGCTGGCCGTCGCACGCGTGGCCGGCATCATGGCCGCAAAGAAGACCCCGGAGCTGGTCCCGCTCTGCCACCCGCTGCCGCTGTCAAAGGTGACGGTTGACTTCGACCTTGGTACGGAGGCCGTCACCATCCACGCCACCGTCAAGACCCGGGGAGTCACCGGAGTGGAAATGGAAGCACTGACCGCCGCCTCCGTGGCGGCCCTCAGCGTCTACGACATGATCAAGGCAGTGGACAAGCATGCCGTCCTGACAGACATCAAGGTCCTGTCCAAGAGCGGCGGAAAGAGCGGAGACTGGGCACTGTGACCTCACCCTTCAGCGCGGCCGCACCGCATGTGCACGGCGACGTTCAGGGGCGGAAGGCGGGCGTCGTCATCGCCTCGACCCGCGCCGCCGCCGGCATTTACGACGACGAAACCGGCCCCGTGATCGCGGACTGGCTTACCGAACATGGCTTCGACGTGTTCCCGGCCATGGTGGTGCCCGACGGTGAGCCCGTGGGGGCTGCCATCCGCGCGCTCCTCACCCAGCGCCCCGCCGTCGTGATCACCAGCGGCGGCACCGGCCTCAGCCCGGACGACCGGACGCCGGACGTCACGCTGCCGCTCCTGGACCGGGAAATCCCCGGGATCATGGAGGCGGTTCGCCGTGCCGGGGCTGCCAAGACCCCCTTGGCTGCCCTGAGCCGGGGATACGCCGGCGCCGCCGGAAAGACCTTTATTGTGAACCTGCCCGGTTCGCCCAAGGGCGTCATGGACGGGCTCTCCGTCCTTGACCCGCTGATCGGGCACCTCTGCGACCAGCTGGAAGGCGGACATGGGCACTGAAGCATTTGAAGTAGTCAGCGCGGTCCTGAGTGCGGAGCCCATCTCCGTGGACCAGGCCATCGCAGCGGTGGAAAGCGATACTGCCGGAGCGGTGGTCAGCTTCAGCGGCGTGGTGCGCAACCACGACGGCGGCAAGGCCGTCGAGCGCCTCAGCTACAGTGCGCACCCCACGGCACACCAGGTGATGGCCGACGTCGTCGCCCGCCTGGTTGCCGAGCAGGACGCTGAGGGGGAGGCCGGCACCGGCCAGCCTGTCCGCATCTGGGCGGCCCACCGGATCGGGATGCTGGAGATCGGGGATCCGGCACTGGTATGCGCGGTGTCCGCGGCGCACCGCGGGCAGGCTTTCGCTGTGTGCTCCGAACTGGTGGACCGGATCAAGGAACAGGTTCCCATCTGGAAGGAACAGTTCTTCTCGGACGGCACGGTGGAATGGGTGGGCGCAGGCAGCTGATGCTTGCGCTCGCCGCACTTCTCTGCGAGGTAACGCACGCCGCCCGGTTCCTGCCCCAACCCGTCCCGCCGGTAGGGTTAATGCCATGACCGAACAACACTCCGTTCCCAAGCTGGTGGCCGTCCTTGGAGCCACTGGACGCATGGGCGCCGAGGCCGTCAAGGCCATTGACGCCGCCCCCGACATGAAACTCGTAGCAGCCCTGGGACGGGGTGATTCGCTGGAGCAGCTGACTGCCGCAGGTGCCCAGTACCTGGTGGACCTCACGGTCCCCGAAAGCACCGAAGCGAACGTCCGCTTCGCCGTCGAGCACGGCATCCACGCCGTGGTGGGCACCACCGGATGGGATGCCGGACGGCTGTCTGCGCTGGAAGCCCTCCTGGCGGAGCATCCGGATACCGGTGTTCTCATCGCCCCCAACTTCGCCCTCGGCTCGGTGCTGGCCTCTGCCTTCGCCGCGAAGGCGTCCAAATACTTCGAGTCGGTGGAGATCATCGAGCTGCACCACCCGGACAAGGTGGATGCCCCTTCCGGCACTGCGGTCCGCACCGCCCAGCTCATCGCTGCCGAACGCAGCGCGGCCCAGGTGCCGCCCAGCCCGGATGCCACCACCAGTGAACTTGCCGGCGCCCGCGGTTGCGAGGTGGACGGCGTCCGCGTCCACAGTGTCCGGCTCCGCGGCCTCGTGGCGCACCAGGAAGTCCTGCTGGGCGGTCCGGGCGAGCAGTTGACCCTCCGCCACGATTCCTTCGACCGGGCCTCGTTCATGCCCGGCGTGCTCCTGGGCGTGCGCAACGTTGCGGCACACCCGGGCCTGACCGTCGGCCTGGACGGTTACCTGGACCTGGGGCTCTAGGCCGTGGACGGGTTCCTTGCAGGCTTCAGGAAGAACCGCACCAAGATCTGGGTAGGCGCGGTGACCCTGCTGCTGGTCTTCTACCTGGTTGTGTCCTTCCAGCGATCCCTCCTGCTCCTGGCGGACAGCAACCTGACAGCCAAGGCCATTGGTGCCGCCTACCTGGTGCTGCCCGTGGTTGGCGCCTGGGCCCTGATCCGCGAGCTGATGTTCGGTGCGCGGACCGAGCAGATGGCCAAGGTCCTGGAAGCCGAAGGCGGGTTGCCTGTAGATGAGCTCCCACGCACGCCCGGCGGCCGGATCGTCCGGGCCGCGGCGGATGCGGAGTTCGAAAAGTACCGGGCCGAAGCCGAGGCCGCTCCCGACGACTGGCGTTCCTGGTTCCGGCTGAGCTGTGCCTATGACGCCGCCGGGGACCGCAAGCGTGCGCGGGCATCCATGCGTGACGCCGTGAGGCTCTTCACCGCCGCGTCCTGATACCCCGCGGCGCCGGCCCTGCCCCGCGGCGCCGGCCCTGCTCCGGGAAGACCTGGGGGCCGCGGTTTCCTGCGCGTTCATTCGCCGTGGACTGCGATGGGCATTTCTCCCCATCGCAGTTCCCTGCTGTCCGCGGTAGGTTGATTTAGTAAAGACTCTTTAGCTTTGGGGGAAAGCATGAGGTTGCCCATGTCCATGCCATGGGCGTGGAACAGCAGCACCCCAAAACCTGAACCATAAAACCTGCATCCCACGGACTGCTCGCTGTCAGCCGCTCCCACTCCCGCGGCGCCGCACCCCTCTCTTACGGCGGCCCTGGACGCGAAGGTTCCTGATACTGCTCGACGCCGCCGTGGGCCCACCGGCGTACCTGCCCCGTGCGCCCCTGCACCCGCACCCTTACCTGCACCCTTTCTCGCACCCTGGACAGAAGGACCATCAATGAGCCATCCGAATTTCCCCCATCCGCCCCAGAGCGGACCGGCCGCCCCGCCCATTCCGCCGGCGCCGTCCACCTTCGGGGGACAAAGCACCTTTGAGGGGCAGTACCCGGCAGTCCCGCAGGGGGAGTATCAGCCCGGCCCCTATGGCAGTGCCCCCTACTCCGACAGGCCACGGAAGTCCTTTATGACCACCTGGATCCTGTCACTGTTGCTGGGCACCTTCGGCGCGGACCGCTTCTACCTGGGCAAGATCGGCTCGGGCGTCGCGAAGCTGTTGACTGCGGGCGGCCTTGGTATCTGGGCCATCGTGGACCTGATCATCACATTGACGGGAAACACCAGGGACAGGGATGGACGCCCGCTGGAGGGCTACCCGGAGAACAGGAAGAAGGCCTGGATCATCACCGCCGCCGTCTGGCTCGTGGGCATCATCACCGGGATCCTGCTGACCATCATGTCCATCGCCATGATCGGTGCTGCCCTCGACAACCGCAAGATCCCCGTGGCTCCCGAACTTCCGTCGGCTTCCCAGGCTGCGCCCGCACCTTCCAGTGGATCCGCCCCCGCCAACGGATCCGCCGCCGGTGCAAACTCCTTCGTCGCCACTGTGTCCGAAGGCAACACCGTGAAGGTCAGCGTCCTCGATTCCATTTACACGGCTGAAATTCCGGGCATGACCTACATGCAGCCGAAGAACGGCGGTTTCCTGGCGGTCAAGGTGTCCTGGGAGACGCTGACCGGAAGCAGCTTCTCCAGCCCCTCGAACTTCGAGGTCTATGACGCCGAGGGCAAAGAGGGCGAACTGGTTTATCTCGACGATGGACTGGGGGCGCTGCCCACCGATGAGGTCGGTGCCGGCGACGCCCGCCAAGGTGTCATTGCGTTCGACGTGAAGAAGGGTCCCGTCAAAGTGGTCATCAATGACGACTACGGCGACCCCGCCGGTACTCTCACCCCCACGGTGAACTAGCCGGACCCAAGCGACGGCAGGACACGCCAAGCAGCCGGTTCCGACCCACAGCATGCAAGGTAACCCGCGGCGCCACCCACATGGTGGTTCCGCGGGTTCCTTGTCGTTTCCACGGAAGCTGCCCGGCGAGCTGCGCGCAGTTCCCGTCGCTGGGACGGCTCACTGCAGGGCTTTGAAGCCGCCCCGGCCCACCAGGCTGGCCGCATGGCTCGCCCATTCCAGCGGTCCGCGCCACGACAGCCGTGCAAACACAATGCCCAGAGTGATGGCGGTGGCTGCCTGGGCAAAGTACATCCCGTCCTCGGTCCAGCCGGCGGGCAGGGGTTTCAGGTAGAAGCCGGAAACCACCCATACGTGGATGGTGTACAAGGTCAATGTCATGGCGCCGGCTCCCCTCAGAGGCAACAGCAGGTCCAGGTCCACCCACTCGGCGAGGCGCCCCAGGAGCAGGCACGCGCCAATGGCGGCCGCCGCCACTGCCGAGGTGTGCAGCAGGTCAAGCGGAGTTCCCGAATGCGGTGCGGCCGACGCCAGCCACCACCAGGAGTCCTGTTGGGAAATGCCGGTCAGGTTCACCTGCAGCACGCTGCCCAGTGGGTAGCCCGGTGAATTGAGCACCTTTTCCAGCGCTGCCCGGCCGCCCCAGTCCTCCATGGCCGCTGTCCCCAGGGTCTTTGCTGCCACGGCCACCACGGTCCCGCCGACCAACAGCACTACGGGGACCAGCGCCTTGGAGAAGACCAGGCGGCCGATCGCCAGCCCCACCAGCAGGTAGGACAGCCACTGGAACACGGGGTAGTAACCGGTGAAGAACACGTCGGCGAGCAGCCTGGAAGGCGTTGCGAGGTCTTCCCAGCCCGGGTTGTGGCCCAGCTTCAGGGGTGGTTCGGGGGCAAGGAGCCAGGGGCGCAGAAGATATGCCAGGACAGGCGAGGCAAGGATCCAGCCGGCCGCCCATGCACAGAGCGGCTTCACGCCCAGCCCCAGGAAGGGGAGGATGCACAGGAACAGCACGGCGTAGTGGACCAGGATGATGGCAACGTTCACCTCCAGGCCACCCAAGGTAAGTCCGACGGCGGCAATCACCAGGGCCCGCAGCGCTACGCCGCGCCGGGCGGCAGAGAGCCCGGGGCCCTCCAACGGCTTGTCCTTTCCAGTGGAGAGGGCAAGCCCCACGCCGGCCAGCACGGCGAAGAGGGCAGCGGCGCGCCCCGAGAAGGTGAGGCCAATCCACGTTGGCGTGAGGTTTGCATTCGATTCGAACGTCGGCAGGAGGTGGGTGGCCATCATGCCCAGCAACGCCACGCCCCGGGCGGCGTCGATTCCCCGGAGACGCCCCGGTTGTTGCCTGCCTGGGGCCTTGCGGGACCGGGTGGCCGGGGTGCGGGACGTCATGACCAGATCGTCTCACACGCGCTTGCACGGTGGCTTGTCACAGCAGGGCGCACCCTCGGGCAGGGTCCGACGCGCCAGGCCCTCCCGCACCGCGCTCCTGTCGAAAGCGCACAAGACCTCCTTGTGTTCGAATATATGTTCGAATACCATGGCCGTATGGAGATGATGTCATCCGGAGCCCCCGCGCCCCGGGGAGGAGCCCCTGCATCCAACGGGCAGGGACGCCAGCAGTCGGGACCCGCCCAGGCAGAACGCCCGCAGCCGGGCGATGTGCGGGCCGGGAGCCTCCCGGGAGGTTTCGGTCCGGCCGGCTTGCCGTCAGGAGAACCTGACGCCGGGGGTGGGCCCCTGAAGGCGATGAGTCCGGGAGTGGTGGACTACCTGTTCCGGCAGCTGGTCTCCGGGCGTCCGGCGGAGGACGTCGCGTGGGAACGGGAAGGCATCAGCCTGGCGGCCCAGCCGGAGGGGGCGGAGCTGGCGCGCAGGCTCTCGGAGACGGACCTCGATGCCCTGACCCCCACGGAGTTGTTCCATTACGTGCGGGCGGCGCAGAGGCTCGCCGCCTGGGCAGAGGACCTGCGGCAGTCCGCAGTGGGCCGCTATTGCCATGCAGGGGCGGACGCTCCACGGCCAGGGCGGCATCGTATTTGACGCTCGTCACGTCCGTGGCATTGTCCTAACCAGCCGGGGACAGGGTAACGTTTTTTCCATGGCTGACTCTTCCGCGCACATCCCTGCCCTCGGTACCCTCCTGACCGCCATGGTCACGCCGTTCACCAAGGACGGCGCAGTGGATTACGACCAGGCAGCAGCACTGGCCAGCAAGCTGGTCGACGACGGCTGCGACGGGCTGGTGGTCACCGGCACCACCGGTGAAACGTCCACGCTGACGGACGAAGAGAACCTTGGCATGTTCCGCGCCGTCAAGGACGCTGTGGGCGGCCGTGCGGCCATCATTGCCGGTACCGGCACCAACGACACCGCGCACTCGGTCCACCTTTCCCAGCAGGCTGCTGCCCTCGGCGTCGACGGCCTCCTCCTGGTGACCCCTTACTACAACAAGCCCAGCCAGGCCGGTGTCCGCGCCCACTTCGAGACCATCGCCTCCGCCGTGGACGTGCCCGTCATGCTGTACGACATCCCCGGCCGGTCCTCCATCGCGATCGAACCCGACACGATGATCCGGCTGGCACAGCATCCAAACATCGTCGCCGTCAAGGACGCCAAGGCAGACCTCACTGCGGCCACCCGCGTCATGGCGGAAACCGACCTCCTGTTCTACTCGGGCGATGACGGGCTGACCCTTCCCTGGATGGCGCTGGGCGCCGTCGGCCTGGTGGGTGTCACCACCCACGTCGCCACCCGCCGCTTCCGCGAACTCATCGACGCCGTCAACGCCAACGACCTTGGGACTGCCCGCAAGATCAACTTCGAGCTGCAGCCCGTGGTCCGCGCCACCATGACCCGCGTCCAGGGTGCCGTGGCGGCCAAACAGATTCTTAAATGGCAGGGAGTCCTGCCCAACTCGATTGTCCGTTTGCCCCTCGTGGAGCCGGACGAAACCGAGATCGAAACCATCCGCGGGGATTTGGCGGAAGCGGGGCTGGTCTTCTCCTGAGGCTAAGACCGGCACCCTTCCGCCTGGAAAGAAGTGCACTATGACCCAAACTGCCCTTACCGGCCTCGTCACCCCTCCGCGCCTGCCCCAAGGCACGCTGCGGATCGTTCCGCTTGGCGGGCTGGGGGAGATCGGCCGGAACATGGCCGTGTTCGAAATCGACGGCAAACTGCTGATCGTGGACTGCGGCGTCCTCTTCCCTGAGGAAACCCAACCCGGCGTTGACCTGATCCTCCCCGACTTCTCGTACATCGAGGACCGGCTGGACGACGTCGTGGCCGTGGTCCTCACACATGGCCACGAGGACCACATCGGCGCAGTGCCGTACCTGTTGCGCCTGCGGAATGACATCCCGCTGGTGGGCTCCCAGCTGACACTGGCCCTGATCGAGGCGAAGCTGCAGGAGCACCGCATCCGGCCCTACACGCTGACCGTTGAAGAAGGCCAGGTGGAGAAGTTCGGGCCGTTCGAATGCGAGTTCGTTGCCGTCAACCACTCCATCCCCGATGCCCTTGCCGTGTTCATCCGTACTGCCGGCGGCACGGTCCTGCACACCGGCGACTTCAAGATGGACCAGCTGCCGCTGGACGGACGCATCACCGACCTGCGCCACTTCGCCAAGCTGGGCGAGGAGGGCGTGGACCTCTTCATGTCCGACTCCACCAACGCCGACGTGCCCGGGTTCACCACGGCCGAGAAGGAAATCGGGCCCACCCTGGAGCGGCTTTTCGGCCAGGCCACCAAGCGCATCATCGTGGCGTCCTTCTCCTCCCACGTCCACCGCGTACAGCAGGTCCTCGACGCCGCGGCCAAGCACAACCGCAAGGTTGCCTTCGTGGGCCGCTCCATGGTCCGCAACATGGCCATCGCGGAGAAGCTGGGCTACCTGGACGTCCCTTCCGGGCTGATCGTCGACATCAAGAACATCGACAACCTGCCGGACAACCGCGTGGTCCTCATGTCCACCGGCTCCCAGGGCGAGCCCATGGCGGCCCTGTCCCGGATGGCAAACGGCGACCACCGCGTGGTGGTGGGCGACGGCGATACCGTCATCCTGGCCTCCAGCCTCATCCCGGGCAACGAAAATGCCGTGTTCCGGATTATCAACGGCCTCCTCAAGCTCGGCGCCGACGTGATCCACAAGGGCAACGCCAAGGTCCACGTATCCGGCCACGCAGCAGCCGGGGAACTGCTCTACTGCTACAACATCCTCGAGCCGCTCAATGCGATGCCCGTGCACGGCGAGACCCGCCACCTGATCGCAAACGGCAAGATCGCCATCGAGTCAGGCGTGCCGGAAGCCAGCGTCATCCTTGCCGACAACGGCACGGTCATCGACCTCCGCGACCACCAGGCGGACATTGTGGGCCAGGTGGAGGTTGGATTTGTCTACGTTGACGGCTCCAGCGTGGGCGAAATCACCGACGCGGACCTCAAGGACCGCCGCATCCTGGGCGACGAAGGCTTTATCTCCATCATCACGGTCATCCACCGGGCCACCGGCAAGGTGGTGTCCGGGCCCGAGATCCACGCCCGCGGCGTTGCCGAGGACGACTCCGTCTTCGACGACATCATCCCCAAGATCAACGCGGCACTGGAAGAAGCAGTCCAGAACCACGCCGACCACACCAGCCACCAGCTCCAGCAGGTGGTGCGCCGCGTCGTGGGCACGTGGGTCAACCGCAAGCTGCGCCGCAAGCCGATGATCATCCCGGTGGTGCTCGAGGCCTGACGGTCCTTGCCAACGGCTCCGGCCCGCACCCCCGCCGCAGGCAGGAGTACGGGCCGGAGGTTTTTAACGGCGGGCACCAGGGGGCCGTTCCGGCCCCGATATCCCCGGAATCACAGCATGCTTCCGGTAGCGTGGCTACTATGGCCACACGTACTACTTCCGCGCCCAAAGGTACCGGCAGGGGCAGCTCCGGCAGCAAATCCGGAAGCTCCACAGCCCGCGGAACCGGGTCCACTGCCGGCAAGGCAGGGCGCGGCGGCTCATCCAGCACCGCACGCACCCGCCAGCTTCCCGCCGTCGAACACCACCAGCCGTGGCTGCTGCGCGTGGTAGGCGGAGCATGGCTGGGCGTGGGCCACCTGGTGGGCGGGGGAGTGCGCCGCATCGGCCACGATGTCAGTGACCTTCCGGCCGAGGAACGCCGCGACGGCGCAGCGCTGTTCAACTTGGCGCTGGGCGTTTTCATCGCCACCTTCGCCTGGTGGGGCCTGACGGGCTGGTTCCCCGACGCCGTCTACGCCGTGGTGAACGGCACCTTCGGCTGGATTTCCCTGCTGCTTCCGCTCATGCTGTTCGTCTGCGCATTCCGGTTGTTCCGGCAGCCCTCCGATGGCCGGGGCAACAACAGGGTGGGCATCGGCTTCCTGATCATGACGTTCGCCGGCTGCGGCCTGGCGCACATCCTGGGCGGCCAGCCCACCGTGGCCGACGGCTTCGACGGTCTCCGCAAAGCGGGTGGCATGCTCGGCTTCCTGGCCGCCACGCCGCTGGCCGCCATCCATCCCGCCGTGCCCGTGGCCCTCTACGGCCTGCTCGCTTTCGTCTCCCTGCTGATCATCACGGCCACCCCGTTCACGGCCATTCCGCGCCGCATCCGCGGAGCCTACGAGCACCTTATGGGCATCGACCTGATGGACCAGGAACGCGCCGACGTCCACGACCGCAGCTACCTCGAACGGACGGCCCCCGCCGCGCCCCGGAAGAAGAAGCGCAAGTTCTTCGGGAAGGACGAGGAGTCCGAGGCAGGACTTGAGGGCTACGTGGGCGACGAAGCGTTTGAGCACGCCGTCGTTGACGACGACGAGCCGGAACCTGCCCGGCCCGCGCCCGGGATGCGGCGGCCCACCCAGGCTGAGATCGCCGTCGAAAAAATCAAGGCGGCCCAGGGCCTGGGCGCCGCTTCCCAGGCGCCACCGCCGGACAACGCCACCGAGGCCATCCCGCTGGTCATCCCCGGCGCTGCTGCTCCCGGCAAGCCGGCAGCCGCGCCCACCGTGCCCTCCAACCCCGTGGCCCCGGCGCCGCCCCCCGTCCCCATCCCGCAGCGCACCGAGCAGCTCTCCCTCGCCGGCGACGTCACGTACACCCTCCCTGCCTCGGACTTCCTGACCCCCGGGTCCATCCCCAAGGAGCGCACCGAGGCCAATGACGCCGTCGTCGCTGCCTTGACCGATACCTTGACGCAGTTCAACGTTGACGCCACCGTCACCGGCTTCAGCCGCGGCCCCACCGTCACCCGGTACGAAATCGAACTGTCGCCCGGCACCAAGGTGGAGCGCGTCACCGCCCTGTCCAAGAACATCTCCTACGCTGTTGCCTCCAGCGATGTCCGCATCCTCAGCCCCATCCCGGGCAAGTCCGCCATCGGCATCGAAATCCCCAACACGGACCGCGAAACCGTCTCCCTGGGCGATGTCCTCCGCAGCCAGAATGCACGCCGCACGGACCATCCGATGGTGATGGGCGTGGGCAAGGACGTGGAGGGTGGCTACGTGGTGGCCAACCTGGCCAAGATGCCGCACCTCCTGGTGGCCGGTGCCACCGGTGCCGGTAAGTCATCGTTCGTGAACTCGATGATCACGTCCATCCTGATGCGTGCCACGCCCGATGAGGTGCGCATGGTCATGGTGGACCCCAAGCGCGTGGAACTGACTGCCTACGAGGGCGTCCCGCACCTGATCACGCCCATCATCACCAACCCCAAGAAAGCCGCCGAAGCACTGCAGTGGGTGGTCCGCGAAATGGACGCCCGCTACGACGACCTCGCCAACTACGGGTTCAAGCACATCGATGACTTCAACAAGGCCGTGCGGGCCGGCAAGGTTATCCCGCCTGAGGGTTCCAAGCGCGTCATCCGGCCCTACCCGTACCTGCTGGTGATCGTGGATGAACTTGCCGACCTCATGATGGTGGCACCGCGCGACGTTGAGGACTCCATCGTCCGCATCACCCAGCTTGCCCGCGCCGCGGGCATCCACCTGGTGCTGGCCACCCAGCGTCCGTCCGTGGACGTGGTCACCGGCCTCATCAAGGCCAACGTGCCCTCGCGCATGGCCTTCGCCACGTCCTCCGTCACCGACTCCCGCGTGGTCCTGGACCAGCCGGGCGCCGAAAAGCTCATCGGCCAGGGTGACGCGCTCTTCCTGCCCATGGGTGCCTCCAAGGCGATGCGTGTCCAGGGCGCCTGGGTCACGGAGTCGGAGATCCACAAGGTGGTGGAGCACGTCAAGGGACAGTTGCAGGCCGTCTACCGTGACGACGTTGCGCCTGAAGCGGAAAAGAAGCAGATCGACGACGACATCGGGGACGACCTCGAAGTGTTGCTGCAGGCCACGGAACTGGTGGTCACCACGCAGTTCGGCTCCACCTCCATGCTGCAGCGCAAGCTCCGTGTCGGGTTCGCGAAGGCCGGCCGCCTCATGGACCTCCTTGAATCCAGGGGAGTGGTGGGACCCTCCGAGGGTTCCAAGGCGCGCGACGTGCTGGTCAAGCCGGACGACCTCGCCGCCGTCCTCGCCGCCATGAAGGGCCAGGAAGCCCCCGCAGCGCCGGACTCGCAGACCGCCGCGCTGAGCGACAACGCCAACGCCAACATCGCCCAGGGCGGCTACGCCGAGGACCTCGTGGCTGCCGACCTGGACAAGAGGAAGCAGAACGTCGAATACTACGACGGCTCGGGCTCCGCTCCCGGCGGATACGGCGAAGACGACGACGGCTCCGAAGACGCCTGGTCCCTCACCGGGCGCTAGGCCGGTAGCCTAGAAACGTGACTAGTACCGATGCAACCGCCGCCGGCCAGGGCCGTGCCGGGGTCTGGAACCTTCCCAATGTCCTGACCATGATCCGCATCGCGCTGGTCCCGTTTTTCGTGTGGTTCCTGGTGGCAGACGCCCCCGGACTGCACAGCACCTCCGGTCCGTGGCGCTGGGCGGCGGTGGCGGCTTTCGCCGTCGCCATCTACACAGACAAGCTCGACGGCGATATCGCCAGGAGCCGGAACCTCGTCACCGATTTCGGCAAGATCGCCGACCCCATCGCCGACAAGCTCCTCACCGGCTCCGCGCTGGTCATGCTGTCCCTGCTGGGCGAACTGCCCTGGTGGGCAACCCTGGTGATCCTTGTGCGCGAATGGGGCATCACTGCCCTGCGCTTCTTCGTTATCCGGTACGGCGTCATTCCTGCCTCCCGCGGCGGCAAGCTCAAGACCGTGGTGCAGACCGCAGCGATCTTCCTCTACCTCCTGCCGTTCGGGGCGTTCGCGCCCTGGATGTCCTGGGTGGCGTTCGCCGTCATGATGGCCGCGGTGGCGATCACGCTGTGGACCGGCGTCGAATACGTGGTTGAAGCCCTGCGCCTGCGTGCCAATGGCAAGCGCCAGGCAGGGACCGCGGAAGGGCGGGAACAGGCATGAGCAATCTTCACCAGCTGGCCGCGCAGGCCGTCCGGCAGGCCCTCGAGTCGGGACGGACCGTTGCCACCGCTGAATCTTTGACCGCCGGTATGGTGTCCGCGGTCCTGGCCGACACACCGGGAGCCTCCGGAATGCTGCAGGGCGGCGTGGTGGCGTACCAGAACTCCGTGAAGGACGCGGTGCTGCACGTCCCCGCCGACCTGCTGGCCCGCGTTGGGTCTGTCGACCCGGACGTCGCCCGGGCCATGGCAGCCGGCGCGCGCTCTGCCCTCGGTGCCGACGTCGGGCTTTCCACCACGGGCGTCGCCGGCCCTGAGGCCCACGACGGCAAGCCTGTTGGGCGGGTCTACATCGGAATTGCCACAGCTGCCGGCACCGCCGGTTTCGAGTACTCCTTCACCGGCAGCAGGCCGGACATCCGCGCCGCCGCCTGCGCCGCAGCCCTGGAAAGACTCCTCGAGGCCTTGTCCGCCTGACCCCGGCAGACTGCCAAGTTACCGCGCGTAAAGTTGCCGGGAACAAAAGCCGGTACCGATTAGTTATTACATTGTGTCGCTTCCGGAGAGCGGAGGCGCCTAGGATGAAATGACCAAGACGGGTTCGCCGCGGCGGACCTGACCAATGAGGGAGCAAGGCGATACAGATGGTAAAGCAGCCCGTATCCGTAAACGGCGTTGTCCGCTGGAAGGATGTGGGCCTCGCCGAACAGGCTAAGAGCGAACAGAAGGAGCGCAAGATGGTAGTACTTCGTCACGAAATCGGTGATGTCCTGCGCGATGTCCGCCAGCGTCAGGGGCGCACGCTCCGTGAAGTTTCGCACAGCGCCCGTGTCTCCCTGGGATACCTCAGCGAAGTGGAGCGCGGCCAGAAGGAAGCATCGTCAGAGCTTCTGTCTTCGATCTGCTCGGCACTGGATGTTCCGTTGTCAAGCATGCTCCGCGAGGTCAGTGACCGCGTGGCAGTAGCCGAAGGCGTCGCAGTTCCGGACACCGTACCGCAGGAATTCTCCCAGCGTTACGGCCGTGACCTGGAACGGGACCTCAACACTGAACTGAACGACGAACTGTCCACAGGCCTCCTCTCCGGCGCCCGATAAAGGCAGCCCCACCTGAGGGTGGCCCTGGAGACACGAGGAAGCCCCCGGCCACGCCGGGGGCTTCCTGCTGTTTCCTAGTCCTCCTGTGCGTGCTCCTGTGCCGAAGATGCGTCCGCGCCTTCCCTGGCGAACCCGTCACGTTCATAGGTGGAGTTCAGCTTGGCCATGCAGCGGGCCAGTTCCTGCAGGTCCTCCACCGGCCACTCGCGCAGCCGCTCCTGGAAGACCTGGCGCCGGGCGTCCTGCACCTGGTGCATCTTTTCTTCGCCTTTCGGCGTCAGCCGGATGGACTGCGCCCGGCGGTCCAGGGGGTCCGCCTCCTTGGATACCAGGCCCAGGCTCTCCAGGAACGCAATCTGCCGGCTGACCGACGGCTTGCCCACCCCGATGTTCATGGCAAGCTCGGTGAGCCGGATGGGTCCTTCCCTGCGGATAACCGTCAGGAGCCCGTACGCCGCAGGCTCCATGTCCGGGTGGACCTCGCGCGAAAGCTGGTTGGAAATGGCCCGTGCCCGCCGCCAGAAGAGGCTGATCTGGTGTTCGACATTCTGCAGCGCGGTGTCGGCGGCATCGTTGCCTGTGTCCTGCAGCGGCGGGAGATCCGGGGAGTTGCTCATGGCAACAATTCTAGGGTCCACAGTCATGAGAGGATTTACCGATGCGAATCAGCGAGTACTGGCGTCTCATGGATGACGAGTTCGGCGCGGGGTACTCCCGCGTGCTGAGCAGTACCCTGGTCCTTGCCGGCGTGGGCGGGCGCACCGCCGACCAGGCCCTGGCCGCCGGAGTCGAACCCCGCAGGGTGTGGCTTGCGGTCTGCGATGTCCAGGATGTGCCGGCGGAACGGCGCCTTGGCCGCGACATCGCCCCACGCCGCGATTAGCAGCGGGGCGCCGCCCTGATCCGGTTGGCCTTGATCCTGCCGCCTGACACGCCGCAGGAGCTCCACTCTTCGAATACCTGTTCGGATAACGCTATGCTTTTTCCATCGGGTTTATCCACATAGCCGTCGTCCTCCGGCCGGAATGTCAGTGGGTCCCCTTAGCGTCAGAGATGACCAATACAACGGCCGCGAAGGCCACCATCGAGAAAGCATTAGAGGTGTCAACCATGGCGGCAGCCCCGGATCGTGCAAAGGCGCTGGAAGCAGCGCTTGCCCAGATTGACAAGCAGTTCGGCAAGGGCTCGGTCATGCGCCTGGGCGACGAAGTCCGCGCGCCGATCGAAGTCATCCCCACCGGCTCCATCGCCCTGGACGTCGCCCTTGGCATTGGCGGGCTCCCGCGCGGCCGGGTCATCGAAATCTATGGTCCTGAATCCTCGGGTAAGACCACCGTTGCCCTGCATGCTGTGGCAAGTGCCCAGCGCGCCGGCGGGATCGCGGCCTTCATCGACGCCGAGCACGCCCTTGACCCGGACTACGCCGCCAAACTGGGCGTGGACACCGATGCCCTCCTTGTTTCACAGCCGGACACCGGCGAGCAGGCCCTGGAGATCATGGACATGCTGGTCGGCTCCGGCTCGCTGGACATTGTGGTCATCGACTCCGTTGCCGCCCTGGTGCCGCGCGCCGAAATCGAAGGCGACATGGGCGACAGCCACGTCGGCCTCCAGGCGCGGCTCATGAGCCAGGCCCTGCGTAAGATCACCGGCCGCCTGAGCCAGACCAAGACCACCGCCATCTTCATCAACCAGCTCCGTGAAAAGATCGGCGTCTTCTTCGGTTCCCCGGAAACCACCACCGGTGGTAAGGCCCTGAAGTTCTACGCGTCGGTCCGCATTGACGTCCGGCGGATCCAGACCCTCAAGGAAGGCGCCGATTCGGTCGGCAACCGGACCAAGGCCAAGATCGTCAAGAACAAGATGGCTCCGCCTTTCAAGGTGGCCGAGTTCGACATCATCTACGGCCAGGGCATCTCCCGCGAAGGCGGCATCATCGACATGGGTGTGGAGCACGGCATCATCAAGAAGTCGGGCTCCTGGTTCACCTACGATGGCGACCAGCTGGGCCAGGGCATGGAGAACTCGCGCCGGTTCCTCCGCGACAACCCGGAGCTGGCTGCCGAGCTTGAGCGCCTTATCAAGGAGAAGCTCGGTGTCGGGGTCAAGCCCGCCGATGATGAATCCAAAGATGCGCCCAAGCTGAAAGCCGTCGACGGGTTCTAGCCCTTGACCGGACCACGAACACGGCGGGCCCGTTCCGGCACCTCTTCAACAGGGGTGTCGGACGGGTCTTCCGTGCCTGAGGACCCGCAGGCCGCGGACGCCGAACCGGACCCGTTCACGGTCGCGCAGGCAATCGTGTACCGACAGTTGACTGCGGCGCCCAAGAGCAGACTGCAGCTTGCCCGGAAGCTGGCCGAACGGAACATCCCGGAACACGTCACCGAGGCTGTACTGGACAAGTTCCAGGAAGTCCGCCTGATCGACGATGCAGAATTCGCTGACATGTGGGTCCGGAGCCGCGCCCAGTCCCGAAAGCTTGCCAAGGGTGCGCTCCGGCGCGAGCTGGCTGAAAAGGGCATCGACCAGGAGACTGCTGCTTCGGCCCTGGAACAGCTGACGGACGCCGATGAGGAAGCTGCCGCCCGTGCCCTGGTGGAGCGCAAGCTGCGGCCCGGGACCGACCTGTCCGTCCCGGGGGAACGGGACAAGGCCGTCCGACGGCTGGCATCCATGCTGGCAAGGAAGGGTTACCAGCCTTCCCAGGCATTCCGGATCGTCAACGATATCCTCGATTCCCGGCAGGAACCCGACAGCGACCCCGTCCAAAGCCGGTACCCTTAACGGGTGAGTTTGACCATTCCTTCCCCCCAAGCCGGCGCCACCCCCTCCGTCGAAGCCGGGGCCGTGCCGCAAGCCGGAACCCTGCCCCGCACATACCAGGTGCGGACCTTTGGCTGCCAGATGAACGTCCACGACTCCGAGCGGATGGCCGGCATGCTCGAGGACGCCGGCTACGTCCCGGCCGCGGGTGAGCATGCCGACGTCGTGGTGTTCAACACGTGCGCGGTCCGGGAAAACGCGGACAACAAGCTCTACGGCAACCTGGGCATCCTGGCCCCCGTGAAGGCAGCCAACCCCGGCATGCAGATCGCCGTGGGCGGTTGCCTGGCGCAAAAGGACCGCGAAACCATCCTCAAGAAGGCGCCGTGGGTGGACGCAGTCTTCGGTACCCACAACGTCGGTGCCCTGCCCGCCCTCCTGGACCGGGCGCGGCATAACAATGAAGCGCAGCTGGAAATCCTCGAGTCCCTGGACGTCTTCCCGTCAACACTGCCCACCAAACGCGACTCCGTTTACTCGGGCTGGGTGTCCATCTCGGTCGGCTGCAACAACACCTGCACCTTCTGCATCGTTCCGGCGCTCCGGGGCAAGGAAAAAGACCGCCGGCCCGGCGACATCCTCGCCGAGATCCAGGCGCTGGTGGATGACGGTGCCATCGAAGTGACCCTGCTCGGCCAAAACGTCAACTCCTACGGGGTGGAGTTCGGGGACCGGCAGGCCTTCTCCAAACTCCTGCGTGCGTGCGGAGAGATCGAGGGGCTGGAACGCGTCCGCTTCACCAGCCCGCACCCGGCTGCCTTCACCGATGACGTCATCGACGCCATGGCAGAGACGCCCAACGTCATGCCTCAACTGCACATGCCGCTACAGTCGGGGTCCGACCGCATCCTGCGGGAGATGAAGCGTTCCTACCGGTCCACCAAATTCCTGGGCATCCTGGACAAGGTCCGCGAGAGGATTCCGCACGCCGCCATCTCCACCGACATCATCGTCGGCTTCCCGGGCGAAACGGAAACGGACTTCAAGGCCACCCTGGACGTGGTGGAAAAGTCCCGCTTCGCCACCGCCTTCACCTTCCAATATTCAAAGCGCCCCGGCACGCCCGCGGCCGACCTGCCCGACCAGCTCCCCAAGGCCGTGGTCCAGGAACGCTTCGAACGCCTCACCGCCCTGCAGGACCGGATCGCCGCGGAGGAAAACCGGAAACAGTTGGGCCGCCGGCTCGAAGTCATGGTGACCGCACAGTCCGGACGCAAGTCGGAGGAAACGCACCGGCTGTCCGGCCGGTCGCAGGACCAGCGGCTGGTCCACTTCTCGGTTCCCCAGGGTGCACCCGCTCCCAGGCCCGGGGACCTCGTCACTGTCACCATCACCGAAGCCGCGGCCTTCCACCTGGTCTCCGATCCCACCCTCGAGGACTACAGCCTTCGCCGGTCACGGGCAGGGGACGCGTGGGACCGGTCCCAGGCCGACTCGTGCGGGGCACCCGCACCCGGCTCCGGGGAGGCACGCAAGGGTGTCTCCCTTGGCATGCCCTCCCTGCCGCTGCGCACCCGCTGACAGGTGGCTGCCCCGCCCGTCATCTCCGTCGTCGGTCCCACCGGCTCCGGCAAGTCCGACCTTGCCGTCAACCTCGCCCTCGAGCTCGACGGCGAGGTCATTAACGCCGATGCCATGCAGTTCTACCGCGGCATGGACATCGGCACTGCCAAAATCACGGTGGCCGAGCGCAGGGGAGTGCCCCACCACCTCCTGGACATCCTTGACGTCGCCCAGGAAGCCAGCGTTTCAGACTTCCAGCTCCAGGCCCGCGAAATCATCGACGACATCCATGGGCGGGGCAAGCGCGCCATCCTGGCCGGCGGATCCGGGCTGTATGTCCGGGCCGCGCTGGACGTCCTGGAATTTCCGGGGACCGACCCCGCGCTCCGTGCCCGGCTTGAGGAGGAGCACGCGGAACTCGGTACTGAGGCACTCCTGGCCAGGCTCCGGATGGTGGATCCCACATCTGCCGCCCGGGTCTCCGATGCCCGGCGCATCATCCGTGCCCTTGAGGTAAAGGAGCTCACCGGCCGGCCCTTCAGCTCCTTCATGCCCCGGCGGGAGTACCACCGGCCAGCCGTCCAGGTGGGCCTCAGCGTGGACCGCGAAGTGCTGCGGGACCGGCTGGCGGCACGGGTGCACCGGATGGTGGACGCGGGCCTGCTGGACGAGGTCCGGATGCTCGACGCACAGGGACTGCGCCGCGGCAAAACCGCGTCCCGCGCCCTGGGTTACTCGCAGTTCCTGCGGGTCGTCGACGGCGCCTCCACCGTCGAGGCCGCCGCGGAAGAAACCATCGTGGCCACCCGGCAGTTCGCCAGGCGGCAGCTGACATGGTTCCGTGCCGATCCACGCATCACCTGGCTCGACTGGCAGGATCCGGAGCTCGTGGACAAGGCAGCGGAGTTGTGCCGGTAGCTGCGGTTTCAGGACCGGCAGCCTCCGCCGCTACGCTTGGAATCATGAATGCAACCCCCGCAGAAGCTCCCGGATCCGCCCTGCGCACCCTGAGCGGGCTCCGCTTTTCCAAGGGGCACGGCACCGGCAACGACTTCGTCCTGGTGGCTGATCCCGAGGGGACGCACGTCATCGACGCCGACCAGGCCGCGGCGCTGTGCGACCGGCACCGCGGGATAGGGGCCGACGGCCTGATCAGGGCCGTCCCCTCCCGCTTCCTCGCTGAAGGCCGGGAACTGCTCGGCGGCGCCCCGGACGCGGAATGGTTCATGGATTACCGCAACGCGGACGGCTCGCTCTCCGAAATGTGCGGCAACGGGGTCCGGGTATTCGTCCACTTCCTGCAGGCCGAGGGCCTCATTGACCTGCCCGACGGCGGATCGCTCACCATCGGCACCCGCGGCGGCGTCAAGACTGTGGTCCGGACCGGAGAAGGCTACGCGGTGGACATGGGACCCTGGGAGTTCATTTTCCCCGGTGAGGCCAGCGCCAAGGCCATGGATTCCCTGGTCACCGCCGACGGGTTGGAGGTTCCCCGGCCGGCCCTCTCCGTGAGCATGGGCAACCCGCACACCGTGGTGGCCCTCGCTGAACTGGCGGAGCTCACGGGCACCAGGCTCTTCACCGCGCCGACAGTCGATCCGGTACCCGCGAACGGGACCAACGTGGAATTCGTCGTTCCGGCAGAACCGCTGGTCCATGAGGGCGTGGGCTCCGTGACCATGCGGGTGCACGAGCGCGGCGTGGGGGAGACCCAGTCCTGCGGGACCGGTGCCTGCGCCGCCGCCGTCGCCATCAGGCATTGGGCGGGGGCAGAAGCCCCCGACGCCTGGCAGGTCCACGTTCCCGGCGGAGTGGTGGGCGTGAAGTTCTTCGCGGGTCCCGCCGGCCACGAGCATGTGGAGCTCAGCGGGCCGGCCGTCATTGTGGCGAGTGGGACGCTTTCCTGACCTTCAGGATCCGAAAGGACTTTGACGTGGACTCTCGGGTCACGGTGAAGGAGCTGTCCAGTTCGGCCGCCAGCCAGCGCTGCAGGGAATCAGAACCCAGGTTCTTCTGCACCACCAGCCAGGCCGTTCCGCCCTCTGCCAGGCGCGGCAGCCACAGTTTGAGCAGGGCGTGCAGTTCATCCTTGCCGATCCTGATGGGCGGGTTGGACCAGATGGTGTCGAAGCGGATGTCCGGATCGACAGCCTCAGGGGTGCTGGCGGCGACGTTCGACAGTCCCAGCGCGGCGGCGTTCTCGTTGGTCAGGGTAATGCAGCGCTCGTTGACGTCCACGGCATAGACCTTAGAAGCGGGGGCCAGCAGAGCCATGGTGAGCGCCACCGGACCCCAGCCGCACCCGATATCCAGGAGGTTGCCCTGGAGATGCGGGCGCGGAACTTCGGCCAGGAGCACCGCGGTGCCCTTGTCGATGCCGTCGGGGCTGAAGATGCCCGTGGAGGTCTGGAGCCGTCGCGCCTCACCGGCCAGTTCCACCGTCAGGGGCTTCCGGGTAAAGGGGCCGGCAGGGGACGTGCTGAAATAGTGTGCGGACTCCATAACTCGCCAGAGTAGTTCCCCCCGCAGCGTAATGGGAAACCGGCCTGGAGGCCCTCTGCTAGGCTGGAAGGCATGTTCCTGATCTTCGAGTAGCCGGTACGGGCCGCGCCCGTCCCGCAGCCTGTCCTCCAGCGACAGTCCGTCCCGCAGCGACGCAGGTTTCCATGCCTTCCGCTTTTGCGCACCGGCCAGACCATTCCGTCTGCCCGGCCGCCGGACAATACTCGAAAGTCAGCCCATTGCTGCATTTCCCGCCATTCTCCGGCCTTTCCCAGCCCTGCCGCGCCCTGACGCGGCATCCGTGCCCCGGCATCGCAGCCGGCGGCGAAACAACCAGGAGAACTGCATGACCGCAGGCCGTCAACCCAGCGCGAATACTTACCAACTTCCAGCCAATCAGCACTATTCTGGAACTGCCGAATCTTCAAAGGAGACCATGACCAGCCAGCCCAACACCGGTTCCGATCCAGCCGCCCAGGACATGAGTCCGCAGGAGATCCAGGCTGTCATCGACCGGATCCTCGCCAAGGACGTTCCCGCCAGAAATGCCGGCACGCCCGGCAGTGAAGGCGGCAGTGGAAAAGCGGTGCTTGGCAAGGCGCAGGCCATTTCCCGCCTTGACGAGGAACACTCAACGTACGACGGCGACCAGCAGGACCTCGAGGAACGGCGCGCGCTGCGCCGCAGGGCGGGCCTGTCCACCGAGCTTGAAGACGTCACCGAGGTCGAATACCGGCAGCTGCGCCTGGAGCGCGTCGTCCTGGCCGGACTCTGGTCCGAGGGCACCCTTGCCGACGCGGAAAACTCGCTGCGTGAGCTGGCCGCCCTGGCCGAGACCGCCGGGTCGGAAGTCCTTGACGGGTTGGTGCAGCGCCGCGACAAGCCGGACCCCGGGACCTTCCTCGGCTCCGGCAAAGCCCTGGAGCTGAAAGACATCGTCACGTCCACGGGCGCGGACACCGTGGTGGTGGACGCCGAACTGGCGCCTTCCCAGCGCCGTGGCCTTGAAGACATCGTCAAGGTCAAGGTCATTGACCGCACGGCCCTGATCCTGGACATCTTCGCCCAGCATGCCAAGAGCCGCGAAGGCAAGGCCCAGGTGGAACTGGCGCAGCTGGAATACCTGCTTCCCCGCCTGCGCGGCTGGGGCGAGTCGATGTCCCGCCAGGCCGGTGGCCAGGTGGGCGGCGCTGCTGCCGGCATGGGCTCCCGCGGTCCCGGTGAAACCAAGATCGAACTGGACCGGCGGCGGATCCGTACCCGCATGGCAAAGCTGCGGCGCGAAATCGCCGCCATGAAGCCGGCACGCGAGACCAAACGGGCCAACCGCCGTCGTAATGAAGTGCCCTCCGTGGCAATCGCCGGATACACCAACGCCGGCAAGTCCTCGCTGCTCAACCGGCTCACGGACGCTGGGGTCCTGGTGGAGAACGCGCTGTTCGCCACGCTGGATCCCACCGTGCGCAAGGCCGAAACCGCTGACGGCCTGGGGTACACCCTGGCCGATACCGTCGGATTCGTCCGATCGCTGCCCACCCAACTGGTGGAAGCCTTCCGCTCCACCCTGGAAGAGGTGGCGGACTCTGACCTGATCCTGCATGTGGTGGACGTTTCGCACCCCGATCCCGAAGGGCAGATCGCTGCGGTCCGGAAGGTTTTCAGCGAAGTTGATGCCCGCAAGGTGCCGGAGATCATCGTCTTGAACAAGGCTGATGCTGCCGACCCCTTCGTGGTGGAGCGGCTGAAGCAGCGCGAGCCACGGCACGTAGTGGTCTCGGCCCGGACAGGGGAGGGCATTCCGGAACTGCTGAAGGCCATCAGCGAATCCATCCCCCGGCCATCCGTGAAGATGGAGTTGCTCATTCCGTACGACCGCGGAGACCTGATCAGCAAGCTGCACGAGTCCGACGCCGAAATCCTCAGCCTGGACCATGTTGAGGCGGGTACCAGGGCGGCGGTGATGGTCCGGGAGGGCCTCGCGTCCGAGCTGGAACCATTCATCGTCAATGACTGACGTCGCGGCCGGCGAGGCTGCGCAGACGGCCGGCGAGCAGTTCGTCATCGAACTGCTCGACCGGGCCGTTGCCGGCATGGGTGGACAAAGCCGCACCGGACAACATGAAATGGCCCGCCAGGTGGCCCGGGCCATCGAAACGGGCAACCACCTATTGGTCCAGGCAGGCACCGGCACCGGCAAATCGCTGGCGTACCTGGTGCCGCTGATCGCCCATGCCCTGGAAAGCAACAAGCCGGCCCTGGTGTCCACGGCCACGCTTGCCCTCCAGACGCAGATTGTGGGCAGGGACCTGCCCCGGCTCCTGAAGAACATCACGCCCGCCCTGGACCGGCCGGTCAAGGTTGCCCTGGTCAAGGGTCGGTCCAACTACGTTTGCCGCCACAAGCTCGAGGGCGGGTTCCCGTCGGAGGAACCATCGGAAGGGCAGCTCTTCTCCCTGGGAGAGGACACCAGCGTTCCACATTTCGCCGCCTCCGTGGGCGGGCCGTCGTCGCAGCTTGGCAAGGAAGTAGTGCGGCTCCGTGAGTGGGCCGAAAAGACAGCCACCGGCGACCGGGACGAACTCCTGCCCGGCGTGACCGACCGTGCCTGGCGGCAGGTTTCCGTGACGTCGATGGAGTGCCTTGGGGCCCAAAAATGCCCCATGGCCGCCGAGTGTTTCAGCGAGCTCGCCCGGCAGGACGCCGCCGAGGCCGACGTGGTGGTGACCAACCACGCCATGCTGGCCGTCAGCGCGTTCGAGGGACTCGCAGTCCTGCCCGAATACGACGTCGTGGTGGTGGACGAAGCGCACGAACTGCAGGACCGTGTCACCGGGGCCGTATCCGGACAGTTGTCCGTGGCCATGGTCCACGCTGCCGCTTCGGGCGCCCGGAAACATACAGCCATCACCGTCGATGCCCTGAACGCCGCAGCGGCGAACCTTGAGCTGGCCCTCGCCGGCGCGCCGAACGGCCTGCTTCCCAACGGCCTGAACGATGAACAGCTGGACTGCGTGGACCAGTTGCGTGAAGCGTGCCGGGCTGCGTTGTCCGATTCCAAAGGGGACAGCAACGCCACAGCCGACGGCGGCCGGCAGCTGGCCCGGTCGCGCCTGATGCTCATCCTGGAACTGTGCGAGCGGCTCATCGCCGCCCGGGAAAACCGGGAAGTGGTGTGGTTTTCCCGTGCCAGCACCTTCGATCCCGGCCAGGGATACTCACCGCCCGACGACAGCGCGCCGGTGCTGATCAACATAGCGCCACTGTCCGTCGCCGGCAGGCTGCGGGAAGGGCTTTTCGCCGATCACACTGTTGTGCTGACCTCCGCCACCCTGGCCATCGGCTCCGCCTTTGAACCTGCGGCAGGGGGACTTGGCCTGATCGGTGACGGCGCGCCCAGCTGGACGGGCGTGGATGTTGGGTCGCCTTTCGACTATCCCAAGCAGGGCATCCTGTACGTGGCAGGCCACCTGCCCAAGCCCGGCCGCGGCGTTTCCCCGGAGGCCCTGGCAGAACTCGAAGCGCTCATCAAAGCCTCCGGTGGGGGTGCCCTCTGCCTGTTCTCTTCACGGCGGGCCGCCGAAGAAGCTGCCGATGCCCTCCGGCCCAAGCTCGATGTGACTGTCCTCTGCCAGGGCGAGTCGACCATGACCGCACTGGTCAAGCAATTCGCCGACGAACCCGACACCTGCCTCTTCGGAACCATGTCCCTGTGGCAGGGCGTCGACGTTCCTGGAGGATCCTGCCGGCTGGTAGTGATAGACCGCATTCCGTTCCCGCGGCCGGATGATCCACTGATGACGGCGCGTTCGCGTGCCGTGGCGCAGGCAGGGGGCAACGGCTTCATGTCCGTTTCGGCCACCCACGCTGCCATCCGGCTGGCCCAGGGTGCCGGACGGCTGATCAGGTCAACCGGAGACAAGGGTGTGGTGGCCGTCCTGGACTCGCGGCTGGCCACCGAACGCTATGCAGGATTCCTGCGCGGCGCACTGCCCCCGTTCTGGGCCACTACGGACCGCGCCAAGGCGCTGGCCGCGCTTACCCGGCTTGGTGCCGACGCATCCTGAGAACTGTGGCGCACGGCCGGCATGAATGCTGGCTGTGGAACCCAGGCTAGAGCGAACGCTGGCTAGAGGGAACGCAGGACTGAGACGACCTTGCCCATGATGGTGGCGTGGTCACCCAGGATCGGTTCGTACTGGGTGTTCTGGGGGAGCAGCCAGGTATGGCCATCGCGCTGGCGGAAGGTCTTCACGGTTGCCTCGTCGTCCAGGAGTGCAGCAACAATGTCGCCGTTGGCAGCGTCAGCCTGGCGCCGGACCACCACCCAGTCGCCATCGCAAATGGCGGCGTCCACCATGGAGTCACCGGCCACCTTGAGCATGAAGAGCTCGCCCTGGCCGACCAATTGGCGTGGCAGCGGCATGACATCTTCCACAAGCTGTTCGGCGAGGATGGGCCCGCCGGCGGCAATCCGGCCCACCAGGGGAACCATGGCCGTATCCAGTGCCGTGGGCAGTTCCGTCACCGTGGCGCCGCCCGTGGCCTGCGGTGCAGGAGACGTGCCGGCACCTTTACCGCCGCCGTCGAGCGTGAGCGGCATCAGTACTTCCATGGCGCGCGGCCGCTTGGGGTCGCGCCGCAGGTAACCCAGCTTCTCCAACTGGGAAAGCTGGTGGGTCACGCTGGACAGGCTGGCAAGACCAACCGTGTCGCCGATCTCGCGCATGGAGGGCGGATACCCGTTCTCATTGACCGAGCGCTGGATGGTCTCGAGGATCTTCTTCTGCCGGGGGGTCAGGCCCTTGGCGGTCCTCTTGGATTGCGGGGCGGTCCTGCCCCCGGCGGCTGCTGCTGCCATGTTCGCCAATGCCTTTCGCTTGCCGCCGGATCCTCCGCGGGCGGCTGTTCCACAGTGCCGCCGGAAGGACTCCCACTGTCATTGTCAGACCCTGCTGATCAACTGCAGTAGTGGTTGTTCTTTCGTTTCAAAGCTAGGCCAGCCACATTGCTTTTTCAAACATTTGTTCTAGCGAGTCTCGACATTGTTCGTTGATAGGTGCTAAAACTTAACCAGCAAAGTTCGAACATGTGTTCTAACCAGCAGATGACCCATTCGAATACGCGGCCGGGATAGGTTCCCGGCGCAGTATGAGCGGTGGGGCAGCAGTCGGCGGGCACCCGGGCAGCACGGCAAGTCCAGGAGGGCTTAGTTCATGTCAGCTTTATCTGTTCACCAGGTTTCACACTCGTCCGCACCCCTGCGGCTGACCCGCCGGGGGAGGATCGTCCTGATCGGAGTACCGCTTGTACTGGTGGCCGTACTCCTGCTGTCGCTTTCGGGGCTCTTCCACTCCCCGGCCAAGGCATCGGACTCCGTGGCGGATCTTGCAGTGACGCCCACGGTCACGGTGACGGTGCAGTCGGGTCAGTCGCTCTGGGCCATTGCCGGCGCCGTAGCTCCCGACCGGGACGCCAGGGACGTTGTGGCGGACATCGTCCAGCTCAACAACCTTGCCGCGGGCACCGTCCTTCCGGGCCAGCAGCTCTTCGTCCCCACTCACTGACCGTCCCCGCCCACTGACCGGCGCCAGCCCTGAGTTCGTGGCCTCTGCCAGGGCGGCCTGCCTGGCTGGCTGGCAAGCCCTGGAGCGGGCGGTCGCGGGACATGCCGAGGGCGAACAGGAACCGTCACATTTTCCGGTGGTTGCCGCGGCCACTAAACTGTTCAGGTGAACGACCAGCTAGAACGTCTGAACCGGCTTCCCCTCCGCAGCAACCTCCGCGGGCTGACCCCCTACGGCGCGCCCCAACTGGACGTCCCCATCCTGCTGAACGTCAATGAAAACACCCATGGTGTTCCCGCTGACGTGCGTGCCGCCATCAGCGCAGCCGTCACTGAGGCCGCTGCGGGCCTCAACCGCTATCCGGACCGCGAGTTCACCGCACTCCGGAAGGCCCTGGCCGAATACCTCGGGCATGGGCTCGACGAAACCAACCTGTGGGCAGCCAACGGCTCCAACGAGGTCCTGCAACAGATCCTCCAGGCCTTCGGCGGTCCAGGCCGCACCGCCCTCGGTTTCCCGCCCACGTACTCCATGTACCCCCTGCTGGCCAGTGGAACAGACACCCAGTACATCACCGGTGAACGGGCGGAGGGCTATGACCTCAGCGCAGAGTCCGCCGCCCGGCAGGTCAAGGAACTGCAGCCGAACATCGTCTTCCTCTGCTCGCCCAACAACCCCACCGGGACGGGACTTGGGCTGGACGTCGTGGAAGCCGTCTATGACGCCGGGGCGGACAGCCAGTCCATCGTGATCGTTGATGAGGCCTACCATGAGTTCGCGCACGACGGAACGCCCAGCGCGCTGACCCTGTTGCCCGGCCGGGAGCGGCTCATCGTGTCCCGCACCATGAGCAAGGCCTTCGCCCTGGCGGGGGCCCGGCTCGGCTACATGGCTGCAGCCCCCGAGGTCACTGACGCCCTGCGGTTGGTCCGCCTGCCGTACCACCTGTCCGCCATCACCCAGGCCACCGCCCTCGCCGCCCTTGAGCACCGCGAAGCGCTGATGGCCGACGTGCAGGACATCAAGAAGCAGCGGGACCGCATCGTGGCCGAGCTGACCAGGATGGGACTCAAGCCTGCCGCGTCGGACTCCAACTACGTGTTCTTCGGCGGCCTGGAAAATCCGCACCAGGTCTGGCAGGAACTGCTGGACGCCGGCGTACTCATCCGCGACGTGGGCATCCCCGGCCACCTCCGCGTCACGGCAGGCACTGAGGCGGAAACCACAGCCTTCCTTACCTCCCTGGAACGCATCCTTGCGGGCCACGCTGCGCTGCACGCCTAGACTTGATACTGCGGCGCTGGACGCCTTGAACCACTTCTTCTCCCACTAAGGATCCTTCACCATGAGTTCAACCGGATCGAATACGGCTGCAGCCCGGACCGCCCGCATGGAGCGTGCCACCAGCGAGTCCTCCGTACTCGTGGAGATCAACCTCGACGGAACCGGAGTGTCGGACATCGATACCTCCGTGCCGTTCTACGACCACATGCTGACGGCCCTGTGCAAGCACTCCCTGATCGACATGACGGTCAAGGCCACCGGCGACACGCACATCGACGTCCACCACACCGTGGAGGACGTCGCCATCACCTTCGGCGAGGTCCTGCGGACCGCCCTGGGCAACAAAGCCGGAATCCGCCGGTTCGGCGAAGCCACCGTGCCGCTGGACGAGGCCCTGGCCAACGCCGTGGTGGACGTGTCCGGCCGCCCCTACCTGGTGCACGGAGGTGAGCCGGCCGGCCAGGAATACCACCTGATTGGGGGCCACTTCACCGGGTCCCTGACCCGCCACGTCTTCGAAGCCATCACGCTGCACGCCGGCATCTGCCTGCACATGAACGTGCTGGCAGGCCGGGACCCGCACCACATCGTCGAGGCACAGTTCAAAGCTTTTGCCCGCGCCTTGCGCGCCGCGGTTGAACCGGATCCCCGGGTTGAGGGCGTCCCCTCCACCAAGGGGGCGCTGTGAGCGGGCAGGTACTGAAGGACGGGGCAATCATTGACCCGTCCGCGTCGCGCAGGCTGCCGTCGCCGCAGGGCAAGCCCACCGTCACGGTGCTGGACTACGGATCCGGGAACGTCAGGTCCGCAGTGCGTGCCCTGGAACGTGCCGGCGCAGAAGTCATCCTGAGCGCCAAGCCGGAGGACGTACTGAACGCAGACGGCCTGGTGGTGCCCGGCGTCGGCGCGTTCGAAACCGTGATGCGCGAACTCAAGGCCGTGGACGGCATCCGGCTCATCGGCCGGCGCGTGGCAGGGGGCCGGCCGGTCCTCGGCATCTGCGTGGGCCTGCAGGTCCTGTTCGAAGCCGGTGTGGAACACGGGACCGAGGCCGAGGGCATCGGCGAATGGCCCGGCAAGGTTGAGGCACTCCGCGCTGAAGTTGTTCCGCACATGGGCTGGAACACGGTCAAGGTCCCCGAAGGCTCCAAACTCTTTGCCGGCGTCGAAAACGAACGGTTCTACTTCGTCCACTCGTACGGCGTGCAGGAATGGAACTTCGACGTCATCCAGCCACGGATGGCGCCGCCCCTGGTTACCTGGTCCGAGCACGGCGGACCGTTCATCGCCGCCGTCGAAAACGGCCCGCTCTGCGCCACCCAGTTCCACCCCGAAAAGTCCGGCGACGCCGGTGCGCGGCTCCTGCGCAACTGGGTGGAAGGCCTGCGCAAGCCGGCCGCCGCCGACCCCGGCGCCCCGGCGGCCGACGCCGGCAGTGACGCCTAGATGTGGCCCGTACTTCTGACCGGCCTCGCCGGCCTGCTGATTGGCGGCGGCATCTCGTTCCGGCAGCAGCGCAAGCCCCTCTGGACCCAGGTGGCCTTTTATGTCCTGGCCGCCATGTCGCTGGTCGCCGCCTACCTGCTCACGCTGCCGGCCAGCTGATGCAGGGGCTCCGCGGCACTGCCTGAACGCGCCGAATTCCACCCGCCTTTGCCCGAAACCCAAGAACCAACACCGAGGATGAGTATGACCACCGCACATGACCTGCCGGTACTAGAGCTCCTGCCAGCCGTCGACGTCGTCAACGGCCAGGCCGTCCGGCTGGTCCAGGGCGAGGCGGGCAGCGAAACCAGCTACGGAACCCCCCTCGAGGCGGCACTGAACTGGCAGCAGCAGGGTGCCGAATGGGTTCACCTGGTGGACCTTGACGCAGCTTTTGGGCGCGGCTCCAACGCCGACCTGCTCCGCGAGGTGGTGGGCAGGCTGGACATCAAGGTAGAGCTCTCGGGCGGCCTCCGCGATGACGAGACCCTGGAAGCAGCCCTCGACCTGGGCGTGGCACGCGTCAACCTGGGGACCGCAGCATTGGAAAACCCCGAGTGGACAGCCAGGGCCATCGAGCGCTTCGGCGACAAGATCGCCGTCGGCCTTGACGTCCGGGGGACCACCCTGGCCGGCCGCGGCTGGACGAAGGAAGGCGGGGACCTGTGGGACGTGCTGGGCCGCCTCGAAGACGCCGGCTGCGCCCGCTACGTGGTGACCGATGTGACCAAGGACGGCACCCTGCAGGGCCCGAACGTTGAACTCCTGCGCCAGATGGTGGAGAAGACCGGCAAGCCCGTGGTGGCCTCCGGCGGCATCTCCAGCCTGGACGACCTCAAAGTCCTCCGCTCGCTGGTCCCCCTGGGCGTCGAAGGTGCCATTGTGGGCAAGGCACTCTACGCCGGAGCGTTCACGCTGCCCGAAGCCCTCGACGTCGCCGGCCGCCGCTAGGCCCCGGAAAGCAGCCCGGCCATGCCCAGCTCCGAAGAACCGGTAAGCCCTCCCGCCCGCCAACTGCCCGGACACATCGCGGCGGCGCTGGCCGGCGCCGGTGGTGCCACGGATTCCGCGGGACAGTCATGGGCCGGCCGCAGCCTCGCCGGTGAGGACGCGAAGATCCATAACTTCGAGGACGACGACGGAACGGCCGACGCCGGCTACCTCGCCGCAATTGCCGCGCTCCGCGGGGGGCGGGGCGACGAGGCGGATGTCGTTGCGTCACTGGCCACGGCCCGGGTTTTCATTCCCATCGTGGCGCAGCTTGCTGAAGAGGCAGAAACAGAACACGGGCTGCACGCCGACAAACAGGCGGACATGGCGCTGGTGACGCTGAAGGCCGCCGACGGCAGGACCGCGCTGCCGGCTTTTACGTCAGCCGCCGCATTGTCCGCCTGGCACCCCGAGGCGCGGCCGGTAGCGGTCTATGCTGCCCGGGCAGCGCTCTCGGCCGTTGCCGAGGGTGCCGAACTCCTGGTCCTGGATCCGGGCGCCGACGTGACGTTCGTGGTGCGCAGGCCCGGCGTTTGGGCCCTCGCCCAGCAGCATGACTGGACCCCCTCCTACAGTGACCAGGAGTTGGCCGCCGAGATGGGCAACGCTGCCGCCGGCTTCGCGGCCGTCCGCGGCATCGAGCTGCTGCCGGGCAGGGGAGTGGCCGCCAGGGCCGCTGACGGCTCAGTGGTCCCCGGCGGAGGTGCCGGTCCTGAACTGCAGGTGGTGCTCTACCTTGAAGACGGACTCGACGCTGCCGGTGTCCAGGAGCTGGTGGCCGGCCTGCAGTCCGAGTGGTCACGGAATGTATTGTTTGGAGAGCGCGTCGACTCCCTTGAAATCAAGCTGAGGCGCGCTCCCGACTAACCGCTGCAGGGTGGGTGATCCCCGCCGGTACAGCGGAATACCCTGAAGGACCGCTTCGTGAATTTCGCTCTCTACCGGGAGTTGCTCGCCATCCGGCCAATCCGGCGGCTGCTGCTGGTGGGCATGGTTGCCCGCATCCCGCATTCAGCCGCAGGGGTCCTGCTGACCCTGCACATCGTCCTCACCCTCGGCCAGGGCTACGCCGCAGCCGGCGCTGCAGCGGCGGTCATGACCATCGGCATCGCCCTCGGGGCGCCGTGGCGGGGGAGGCGCGTGGATACCGTGGGACTGCGGACCGCCCTCATCCCCTCGGTCATCTCAGAGACCGTGATCTGGTCCATCGTGCCCCACGTGTCCTACCAGTGGCTCCTGCCGCTGGTCTTCGTGGGCGGCCTGCTCACGCTGCCAATCTTCAGTGTGGTGCGGCAATCCCTGGGGGTCCTGGCCGAGGGTGACCAGCGGCGCACCGCATTCGCCCTCGATGCCATCACCACGGAATTCGTGTTCATGATCGGCCCGGCCGCCGGCGCCGTCGTAGCCACCAGCGGCCACACTACTGCGGGCCTGACAGTGGTGGGCGTGGCTACGTCCCTCGCCGGGCTGTTCCTCATGTGGTTCAACCCGCCCACCCGCAGCCGGGACCAAACGGTCGAATGCGTCGAGGACGAACAGCACGCTGCGGAAGTCGCCGTCGTCTCCACTGCTCCGGCGCATGCCCAGGAAGCGGTCGCGGAGCTGGCCCCTGCCGGCGCGGCCACCAGCGCGGCACAGCGCGGCCTGCGGGGAAGGCTGGCCGGCGGCTTCGCCTGGTTCACCGCCACGGTCGCGGCACTCTTCGCCGTCGCCGCGGGCGCGGGCATGGTCCTCAGCGGCACCGACGTCGGCATTGTCGCAGCCCTGGAAACCGGCGGCCACCAGAGCGAAATCGGGATCGTCTTTGTCTTCTGGTGCGCTGCCTCCGTGCTGGGCGGCCTAATTTACGGCGCCATGCACCGGCCCATTCCACCTGTCTTCCTGCTGCTGGGCATGGCCGCGCTGACCCTGCCCATGGCCTTCGCCCACGACACCTGGACGCTTTCCTTCGTCTCCGTCCTTCCGGGCCTGCTCTGCGCCCCCGTGCTGTCCGCGGCCTCCGAGAAGGTGGCGGACCTGGTATCGGAGGAGCGGCGCGGGGAGGCGATGGGCTGGTACGGCTCCGCGCTGACCGCCGGTGTTGCGCTGGGTTCGCCCCTCGCCGGGGTCTTCATCGACATCATGGGTCCCTCCGGCGGCTTCGTGTCCGTCGGTGCCGCCGGCGTGCTGCTCTGCCTGGTGGGCCTGGCGCTCCAGCAGCGCCGCCGCCGCGCCGCCGCGTGAGCCTCCCCGTCCACCGGGGAGTTAAAGCGCGACGGCGGGACGACCTGCAAAGGCCGTCCCGCCGTCGGACGCTGCTTGGGGGAGTTGCTCCCTAGTTCACGGCTCCGGTGTACTTTTCACCCGGGCCCTTGCCCGGTGCGTCAGGAATCAGCGACTCTTCACGGAAAGCCAGTTGCAGGGACCGCAGGCCGTCGCGCAAGGGTCCGGCGTGCTGGGATCCGATCTCCGGAGCTGCCGCGGTCACCAGGCCGGCCAGTGCGGTGATCAGCTTCCGGGCCTCGTCGAGGTCCTTGAGTTCCGCTGCGTTGTCCTCTGCGGCCAGGCCAAGCTTTACCGCGGCCGCGCTCATCAGGTGCACGGCGGCCGTGGTGATGACCTCGATGGCGGGAACTTCGGAGATATCGCGGATCTGTTGTGAAACGTCTGCGCCTGCTTCGCCCGGCTCGAAGACGTATGAATTACTGTCTGGGGTGCTCATACTGGTAAGCTTGACACAGACCGACTGGATGTCGTTATTTCAGGGATTGTCCCGGACGATCAGGTTCCCAACAGCGCTTCGCAGCGTTGACGGGAATTTTTTCTGTAGAATGGCATCCAGTTTGCAAGCGGAGTTCTCTCCCACCCGCGTCAGCCGTTGTCCCACCTGTTCCCTTGGAACCTGCAGGGACGCAAGGTTGCCGGGTACCTGGTTGGGCATGGGCCGGCATTTGCCGGGACTGTGCACGTGCAGCCCTTTGCGGGGTTGCCGGTCCAACCTCTCTGAGGCCTTCGATTGCTCCGGCAATTGGGGGCCTTCTTCATTTGCCGGACTCCACATCAAACACAGGAGCTTTAACATTAGCGAGCCAAGAATCAATGAGCGTATCCGCGTCCCCGAGGTGCGGCTGGTCGGCCCTGCAGGTGAACAGGTAGGAATCGTCCGTATTGAGGATGCCCTGCGCCTGGCTGCCGAGTCCGACCTTGATCTCGTTGAAGTTGCACCTCAGGCGAAGCCTCCGGTGTGCAAGCTGATGGACTTCGGCAAGTACAAGTACGAGGCCGCGGTCAAGGCACGTGAGGCCCGGAAGAACCAGACGAACACTGTTCTAAAGGAAATCCGCTTCCGCCTGAAGATCGACACCCACGACTACGAGACCAAGCGCGGCCACGCCCTGCGCTTCCTCGGCGCCGGGGACAAGGTCAAGGCCATGATCCAGTTCCGTGGCCGTGAGCAGCAGCGTCCGGAGATGGGCATCCGCCTGCTCCAGCGCTTCGCCGACGACGTCGCCGAAGTCGGCGTGGTGGAGTCCAGCCCCCGTATCGACGGCCGCAACATGGTCATGGTGGTTGGCCCGCTGAAGAACAAGGCTGAGGCCAAGGCGGAAGCACGCCGGGCAACCCAGCGCGCCGAGGCCAAGGCCCAGAACGAAGCCAAGGCTGCGGGACGCGTCGACACCTCCGGCCAGGACCAGGCCCCCATGACCCAGTCACTGGCGGACCTCCTGCCGGAAGGCTTCACCGTGTCCACTGAACCGGAGGCCACGGCCGCGGACAGCGCCCCGGTTGAAGCGCCTGCTGCCGCTCCTGAGCAGGAAGCCCCCAAGGCTCCGGCACCGAAGCAGGAAGTTCCGAAGCAGGAGGCCCCGAAGGCTCCCGCTCCCAAGCAGGAAGCTCCCAAGCAGGAGGCTCCGAAGCAGGAAGCCCCCAAGGCCGCAGCTCCCAAGGCTGCTGCACCGAAGGCGGCCGCTCCGGCGCCCAAGCCTGCAACTGCCGCAAAGCCGGAAGCAGCCGCACCGGCTGCGCCGAAGCCCGCCGGTGTGCCTGCGCCGCCGAAGCCGGTGGCCAGGCCTGCTGCGCCGAAGCCTGCTGCCCGCCCTGCCCCCAAGGCAGTGCCGAAGCCGGCCGGTAAGAAGACCAACTAGTTCACCGCTGCCGGGGCACGTCCCCGGCAGTCAGCAACCAGCATGCTGCCCGCAGGGGTGGCTGCGCGATAGAACTGCCGGCCTCCGGGCCCGCAGAAACGTAAGGAGATCGGTTCCCATGCCGAAGATGAAGACCCACAGTGGTGCTAAGAAGCGCTTCAAGCTGACCGGCAGCGGCAAGCTGCGCCGCCAGCAGGCCAACCGCCGCCACTATCTGGAGCACAAGTCCAGCCGCCTGACCCGCCGCCTTGCCGGCGACAAGATCGTCTTCAAGGGCGACGCCAAGGTCATCCGGAAGATGCTCGGCATCTAGTTTCCAAGTTTATTGATGGACCGCTTACCGGTGGTCCGTCACCTGCCAAACAGCCTTCTCAGGCCGCCGGAACACCGGCAACAGATGCTTGGGATCAGATTTTCGAAGGAGTACGCACGTGGCACGTGTGAAGAGGGCGGTCAACGCCCACAAGAAGCGCCGGGTTGTTCTTGAACGGGCGAAGGGTTACCGCGGACAGCGTTCGCGCCTGTACCGCAAGGCCAAGGAACAGCTGCTGCACTCGTTTGTGTACAGCTACGGTGACCGCAAGAAGAAGAAGGGCGACTTCCGCCGCCTGTGGATCCAGCGCATCAACGCTGCGTCCCGCGCCAACGGCCTCACCTACAACCGCCTCATCCAGGGCCTGAAGGCCGCTGAGGTCGAGGTTGACCGCCGCATGCTGGCCGAGCTTGCCGTTTCTGACGCCAACGCCTTCGCCGCACTGGTCCAGGTGGCCAAGGACTCCCTGCCGGCAGACACTTCCGCCAAGAAGGTTGCCGCAGCCTAGCAGCCGCTGCCGCCCCTCGCCGAAGGGGCCAGTTCAGGAACTGGAAGCGTCAGCTACTACAGTTCTTGTATGAACGAAACCGGGCGCCCGCAAGATCTTCCATTGTCCAACCCCCGAGCCGATCGGGTCAGGGACGTGGCAAAGCTTGCAGGGCGCCCGGCCCGTTTAAAGCGCGGCCAGTTCCTTGCTGAAGGGCCACAGGCCGTCCGGGAAGCCCTCAAGCTCCACCAGCAGCGCCTCGCGGCGGGAGCGCCCGGAGTGGTCACCGAGGTATTCGCCAGCGAAAGCTGCCTGGGCCGCTTCCCCGAATTCGATGAGCTCGCCGAAGGCACCAACGCGCGACTCGCCACCGATGAGGTCCTGGCGGCCATGGCGGACACCGTCAACCCGCAGGGGATCGTGGCAGTCTGCAGGTTCGTGGACGTTGCCTTGGCGGATGTGCTCGACGCCGGCCCACGCCTGATTGCTGTGCTGTGCCAGGTCAGGGACCCGGGAAATGCAGGCACCGTGCTGCGGGCGGCTGATTCGGCCGGCGCCGACGCCGTCATTTTCACAGCGTCCAGCGTTGACATCTACAACCCCAAGGCCGTCCGCTCCACCGCGGGGTCGCTCTTCCACCTTCCGGTCGTCCTGGCCGCAGATCCCGCGGAACTGGCTGCCGCCTGCAAGGCCCGTGGCATCGGCGTCCTCGCAGCCGACGGTTACGGGCAGCTGGACCTGGATGTCCTGCAGGACGAGAACGCGCGCCGCAGGCTCACCGGTGCAGGCCCCGAACCCGCCTTTGACCTCGCTGCACCGACCGCGTGGTTCTTTGGGAACGAGGCCCAGGGACTCTCCGATGAGGAGCTTGGCCTGGCGGACCACCGGGTTGCGGTTCCGGTGTACGGTGCGGCCGAGAGCCTCAACCTTGGAACGGCAGCCACCGTGTGCCTCTACGCCAGCGCCCGTTCCCAGCGCCGTCCCGAGACTGCCGCCGGGCAGGTCCGCGCCGGGTAGCGAAGCCCGACGGCGGCCGGCGGCCCGCGCCCACACGGATTCCCGGTTCGTCCCTGGACGTCCGCGGGGCAGCATTGCTGCCGGCCACAAAGAAAGGCCCCGGAAATCCGGGGCCCGATGGTTGTTGCTGGACAGAGTTATCAGGGAGCGCGGCTGGCTTTTCCGCGTCCGGTGACGGCCCCGTAGATGCCGGCGACAACCAGGCCACCGACGATAGCGAGAATCCAGGTGCCGAGGTCGAAGAAGGCAAGATCGCCCTTGTTGAACAGGAGGCTGCCAATCCAGCCGCCAACGATGGCTCCAACGACACCCAGGATGAGGCTGGTGACCCAGCCGCCGCCGACCCGTCCGGGCATAACGGCTTTAACGATGGCCCCGACTATCAGGCCCAGAATAATCCAAGCAAGAAAACCCATGTCTCCTCCTCATTGTGACCGGGATTAATAGTCCCGATGAGCCTCAAGCTAACATAAGCACCCGGCAAAGTCAGTAGCCCCAAAAAGGGCGTTGCCGCATCGTTAGGAGCCTTAGCCGGCCGGGAGTTTGGTTGCTGCCGTGGCCGCGGAGACACGCGGCGGCCGCCGGCTTAGCCCGCCAGCGGCCTCTTGCGTTCCAGCAGGCCGCTGAGGAGGGCGACGCCGAAACCGAGGACGGCCAGGACGGCGCCGACGAGTGCCGGGGCAACAAAACCCCACCCGAGGGCGATGACCACTCCACCAAGGAACGCGCCGAGTGCGTTGGCGACGTTCAGCGCGGCATGGTTGAGGGACGATGCCAGCGACGGTGCATCCGGCGAGGCGTCGAGCAGCCGGGTCTGCAGGGCGGGGATCAGCATGGAACCGGAAGCTCCCACCACGAACACCATCACCATGGCGCTCCACGGCCAGTGGGCTGCCACCGCGTAAACCACCAGGGCAACGGCAATTGCCGGGAGGACACGGTAGAGGGTGCCCATCACCGATTTGTCGGCCAGCCTGCCCCCGACGATGTTCCCGGCAACCATGCCCAGCCCGTAGAGCGCCACCACCAGGGGAAGCAGCCCCGACGGGATGCCGGCCACGGCCGTCATGGTGTGCGCGATGTACGTGTAGGTGGCGAAGAAGCCGCCGAAGCCCACGATGCCCACCAGGAGGGCAAGCCAGACCTGGATCCGCCTGAGGGCGCCAAGTTCGCGGCGGATGCTGGCATCGGGGTGGGCGTGCTGGAACGGGACGAACTTCCACACCATGGCCAGGGCCAGCAGGCCGATGGCGCCCACCAGCACAAACAGCAGGCGCCACCCGAAGGTTTGGCCCAGCCACGTGGCGAACGGTACGCCCACCACATTGGACACGCTGAGCCCGGCCATGACCATGGAGATGGCCCAGCCCCGCCGGGTGGGGGGAACCAGGGATGCGGCGATGACTGCTGCAACTCCGAAGAACGCCCCGTGCGGCAGCCCGGCGGCAAAACGGGACACGAGCATCGACCCGTAGTCAGGGGCGATGAACGAGGTCAGGTTGGCCACGGTGAAGAACAGCAGGAGGCCCAGTGCCAGTTTCTTCCGGGGCAGCCTGGCGCCAACGGCGGCGAGGAGGGGAGCGCCTACGACTACTCCCAGTGCGTAGGCGGAGATCAGGTGGCCCGCCTCGGGAGTGCTGATCCCCAGGCCCTGTTCCACTTCCTTCAGCAGGCCCATCATGGTGAACTCGGTGACGCCGATGCCCACCCCGCCCATGGCCAGGGCAAAGATGGCCATGCCGACGTTGGGGGTCTTGGTGCGGGCTGCCGTGGACGGGGAAAGGACGCTGCTCATATGCCTGCTTCTCAAACGGTGGAACTGGAAAGGGGACGGGACGCCACGGCAATGGGGCAGGAAGGTCCGGACAGTGAGGCCAACCCCAGACGGGCAGGACCTATTCCCTGGGGATGGGAATACTGTTCCGGGCTATTCCCATTGTGGCCCATAGAATGGGCCGGTGACTGGACTGATTCAGGTAGTGGGCGGAGCCGTGGTGGACACGCTGGCCAATCCAACGGCACTGCTGGTGGCGCGGCGGAGCGCTCCGGAGCACCTGGCCGGGCTGTGGGAGTTCCCCGGGGGCAAGGTGGAACACGGCGAGGCTCCCGAAGCAGCGCTGGTACGGGAACTGGTGGAGGAACTGGGAATCCGCGTCCGGCTGGGGGCAGAGCTGCCCGCGGAAACACCGGCCGGCTGGGCCCTCAATGACCGGGCCAGCATGCGGGTCTGGTTCGCCGAGGTAACTCATGGCGAAGCCGCGCCCCTTGAGGACCACGACGAACTGCGCTGGATCCAGCTGCAGGACCGCGGGGCGGTGCTTGGCCTGGCGTGGATCCCGGCCGATTATCCGATTGTGCATGCGCTCCTGGACGCCGTAGCGGCGCTGGTGCCTGGGTCGCCGGCGCTGGATTGAACCCCTGACACCACCAGGCCCTGAAGCCGGCTAGAAGAGCGCGTCCTGCACCGCGGGCCGGGATGCCGAAGTAGACGCTGCCGGGGAACCAGCAGGGGAGCCTCCGGTAACCGTGGTGGGAATGATCCCGGCCGGGTACTCCGCTTCCTCGACCCGGGGATCGTCCAGGTCCCGGTGGCTGAAGCCGGAGGAATGCGAGAAGCCGTGGCGTGCCTTGAAATAGCGGACCTTGCCGGCAAGCCACATCCGGTACTCCTTGGACGCGTAGGAGCCGGTCCCGTAAAGCCGCCGGTAGCGCCCGGCCAGTTCGGGGTGGTGGGTGGCGATCCACTTCATGAACCATTCCCTGGTGCCCGGCTTCAGGTACAGCGCGCCCGCGGTGACGCCGGTTGCGCCGGCGGCAGCGAGCGAACCGAACAGCGCATCGAGGGCTTCGTCGCTGTCGGAGAGCCACGGCAGGATGGGCATCGCCATGACCCCGCAGGGGAGTCCGGCCTCGCGAAGGCGGGACACCAGTTTGAGCCGGGCCCTGGGTCCCGGCGTGCCGGGCTCAATGGCCTCGGACAGATCTTCATCAGTCATCGCCAGAGAGATGCCAAGCCCTACCGGTACCTGCGCAGCAGCGCTCTTGAGCAGCGGGATGTCGCGCGCCAGCAGGGTCCCTTTGGTGAGGATGGACAGGGGAGTTCCGGACTCCGCGAGAGCGTTGATGATTCCGGGCATGAGCTTGTACCTGCCCTCGGCCCGCTGGTAGGGATCGGTGTTGGTGCCCAGGGCCACCTGTTGGCGCGTCCAGGAGGCCTTGTTCAGTTCCTTCCGGAGGATCTCTGCTGCGTTGACCTTCACCACCACCTGGCTGTCAAAATCCATGCCGGCGTCGAAGTCCAGGTAGGTGTGGCTCTTGCGGGCAAAGCAGTACACGCAGGCGTGGCTGCAGCCGCGGTAGGGATTCACTGTCCATTCGAACGGCATTTTCGATCCCGCAGGGACCCTGTTGAGCACCGATTTGGCAGTGACCTCGTGGAACGTGATCCCGGCGAACTCAGGGGTGGTGACGGAACGGACCAAGCCTGCCAGCGGCAGCAGCGCCGGACCGGGTCCACCAGGGGCGTCCGGTGTGGGCACCAGTGCTTGCGCTTCCCATCTCATGACACCCATTCGAAAACATGTTCGAATTTAAGTCAAGGCGCCGCGCACTCCAAACCAGTCGAAACAACGCCTCGACGCGGCGGATACAGCTGCAGGCGGCAAGGGGGCTAGGGCCGCAGTTCCCACGTGACGGTAACGGCTGCCTCAACCCGGTTCACGCCCGGTTCCACCGAGGGCCCTTCCGTGGCGGATGCCCGCTGGATCCCGGCCAGCGGGAGCGGCCCCGGTGCCGGGCGCGTGTCGGTGACAGTGAGCACCCGCCCTAACGTGGCTGAGGCCAACGCGGCATACTGCCCGGCAGAGCTGAGCGCGTCCTTCCATGCGGCGTCACGGGCCTGCGCCCGGACCACGGAATCGTCCGAAAGGACCAATTGCAGGCTGTTCAAACGGACATCGTCTCCGGCGGTGCGGACAGCCTCGGAGACGACTGCGGACGCGCTGCCGAGGTCCCGTAGCCTGCCCGCCACGCTGCTTGACGCCACGTAGCCCACAAGCCGTTGGCCTTCGCCGTCCCGCCAGGCCAGGTCGGCCCGGACGGCCAGGCCGGCCGAGCGGATGTCGTCCGCGGCAACGCCGCGGCTGCGGAGGACCGAGGCAACTGCCGCCAGGCCCTGTCCGGCTGCCTCATACGCTTCCGCGACCGATTCGGCGCGGCATTCCACTCCGACGGAAACCAGCATCAGGTCGGGGGCTGCTTCCGCCCATCCGGTCCCTGTGGCGGTGACGGTCCCCGGCTCGGCCCGGACATGCGCTTCACGCTCCATCAGGCACCCCTCTCCGCGGTGAGCGGGTAGCCGCCGGCGGCCAGGCCTGCCCGCCGCTCGAAGATGTTCGCCGTCCCCGGATTGCCGGTGCGCAGCACGGACCAGCCGGCGGCTACCAGGTACAAGGGGATGAAGGGCAGCCCCAGGCACCACGCGTACTGGCTGCAGTGCCGTTCCTCGTGTCCCAGGAGCGCTGGCCGGGACAGCAGGTCCGCAGCCGTGCTGCGGCACAGCACCACGTTGCCCAGGGTGTAGGCGCCGGCAAAAGGCAGGCGCCAGCGGCGATGATTAGTCCGCGGGGACCGCGGCAGATGCTCGTCCTGGCGGCGAGGGCGACGGCGAGCCCGGCCAGGGTGCTCCCGTTGAGGAGGTTTGCTGCCCGCCTGAGCCGCTGGGCCGTCGTCGGGCCATCAAGGGCACCCGCGCGCTGCCGCAAAGTCATGAGGCCATGGTAGCCGGAGGGTTCTACTAGACTGGAGGGCAGTGGCCGCCGGTCCTGCCGGCGAGCCCTGACCTGGTCATTGAATGACACTGACGTTCAGCGCATTCATCCATGACCTGCCAGCGACGGACGCGCCGCGCGGGAAACCGCGCATGGCTGCCCCGGCCGCCGGCAGCCACGACTCGTAGCTAAGAACAGTAGATGACTGAAACTTTGCCGGGCGCCGCCATCCCGAACCCCACGGATGAGGCCGCCATCAACGCCGCTGTAGACCAGGCCATCACCGCCATCGCCGGTGCGGCCACCCTTGACGAGTTGAAGGCGGTGCGGCTTGCCCACAGCGGCGAGAAATCACCGCTCAGCCTGGCCAACCGCGAAATCGGCCGCCTGCCCAAGGACCAGAAGGCGCTCGCCGGAAAGCTGATGGGTGCTTCCCGCGGCCGGGTCAACAAGGCGCTCGCCGAGCGGACCGCGGTGCTCGAAGCCGAGAACGACGCCCGGATCCTGGTCGAGGAAACCGTGGACGTCACGGCCGCCCCGCGCCGCCGCCGCGCCGGTGCACGCCACCCGCTGTCCACGCTGCAGGACCGTGTGGCGGATATCTTCGTGGGCATGGGCTGGGAAATCGCCGAAGGCCCGGAGGTCGAATCCGAGTGGTTTAACTTCGACGCCCTGAACTTCAAACCGGACCACCCTGCCCGCGAAATGCAGGACACCTTCTTCGTGGAGCCGCCCGAAGCCCACCTGCTGATGCGTACCCACACCTCCCCGGTGCAGGTCCGTTCCATGCTGGAGCGCGAGGTGCCCATCTACGTGCTCTGCCCGGGCAAGGTGTTCCGCACGGACGAGCTGGACGCCACCCACACCCCGGTGTTCCACCAGTTCGAAGGCCTGGCCATCGACAAGAACCTGTCCATGGCGGACCTGCTCGGCACCCTGGAACACTTCACCCGCCAGATGTTCGGCGAGGAGGCAAAGGTCCGCCTGCGCCCCAACTACTTCCCGTTCACCGAGCCGTCCGCCGAGCTGGACATCTTCCACCCGGGCGCCAAGGGCGGCCCGCGCTGGATCGAATGGGGCGGCTGCGGCATGGTCAACCCCAACGTCCTGCGCGCCGCCGGCATCGACCCGGACGTCTATTCAGGTTTTGCCTTCGGCATGGGCATCGAGCGTGCCCTCATGTTCCGCAACGAGGTTGCTGACATGCACGACATGATCGAAGGCGATGTACGGTTCAGCGAGCACTTCGGGATGGAGATCTAACAGTGCGTATCCCACTTTCCTGGCTGCGGGAATTCGCAGCAGTACCGGCCGGTGCAACGGCCGAAGACGTCATGGAAGAACTGGTCAAGGTCGGCTTTGAAGAGGAAGCCGTCCACCGTCCCACGGACACCCTCCAGGGCCCCGTGGTGGTGGGCCAGGTCCTGAGCCTGGTCAAGGAACCGCAGACCAACGGCAAGACCATCAACTGGTGCCAGGTCCGCGTTGTCCCCGAAGGCAAGGAACAAACCCTCACCGGGGACGGGATCGACCCGTCCGGCGTCCAGGGCATCATCTGCGGCGCGCACAACTTCGTTGAGGGCGACAAAGTGGTGGTCACGCTTCCGGGCGCCGTGCTGCCCGGCGACTTCCGCATCTCCGCCCGCAAGACGTACGGCCACCTTTCCGCCGGCATGATCGCCTCCGTCCGCGAACTGGGCATCGGCGAGGACCACGACGGCATCCTGGTGCTGTCCCGCATCGGGCTGGACCCCGAGGTGGGCACCGACGCCATGGAGCTCCTGGGCCTGTACGACCAGGCGGCCGAGATCAACGTCACCCCGGACCGCGGCTACGCCTTCTCCATCCGCGGCGTGGCCCGCGAGTACGCGCACGCCACCGGCACCGCGTTCACGGATCCCGCATCCAGGGTCCAGGCACCGGCTGAACTTTCCGGCGGTTACGGCGTCAAGATCAACGACGACGCCCCCATCTACGGCAAGGCCGGCTGCGACCGCTTCGTGGCCCGTACCGTCAGGGGCGTGGACGCCACCCGGCCCACCCCGCCATGGATGGTGTCGCGGCTCCGGCTCGCCGGCATCCGCTCCATCTCGCTGCCCGTTGACATCTCCAACTACGTCATGCTCGAACTGGGCCAGCCCACGCACTGCTACGACCTGGACAAGCTCTCCGGCGACATCGTGGTGCGCCGCGCGTCCGCAGGGGAGAAGATCACCACCCTGGACGGCAAGGAGCGCACCCTTGACGCCGAGGACCTGCTCATCACCGACGACTCCGGTGCCATCGGCATCGCCGGCGTCATGGGCGGTGCGGCCACCGAGGTGTCCGATTCGACGTCGAACATCCTGGTTGAGGCGGCGCACTTTGACGACGTGTCCATCGGCCGCTCCCGGCGCCGGCACAAGCTGCCGTCCGAGGCGTCCAAGCGCTTCGAGCGCGGCGTGGACTGGCAGGTGGCCGGTATCGCCGCCCAGCGGGTGGTTGACCTCCTGGTCGAACTGGCCCGCGGCACCGCGGATGACGCGGGAACCGACGTCGGAACCGCCCCGGAGACCGTCACCATCGAGCTGCCCGCCGGCTTCGCTGCCGCGCGGATCGGCATCGACTTCACCGAGGACCAGATCGTCACCTCCCTTGAGGACCTGGGTGCCATAACAGTGAAGCACGACGCCGGCTGGACGGTTACGCCGCCGAGCTGGCGCAGCGACCTGGAGACCAAGGAAGACCTCACCGAGGAAATCGCCCGGCTGGTGGGCTACGACAAGATCCCCGCCACCCTGCCGGTGGCCCCTCCGGGCCGTGGACTGACGCGCGTCCAGCAGCAGCGCCGCCGGCTCATCCAGGCCCTGGCGGACGCCGGACTCACCGAGGTGCTGTCGTACCCGTTCGTGTCCAAGGCAGCCAACGACACCTTTGGCGTGGCCGACGAAGGAGGGGAGCGGACCGCCCTCAAGCTGGCCAATCCGATCAGCGAGGAGCACGGCTACCTGCGCACGTCCATCCTGCCCGGACTGATCGAGGTGGCCAAGCGCAACCACTCCCGCGGCTTCCGGGACCTTGCCCTGTTCGAATCCGGCCTGGTGTTCCTGCCCGAGGAGACAGTGGGCACTGCCTCCATCCCGCCGCTGGGCGCCAAGCCTGCCGATGAGGTGCTCGACGGACTGTACGACGGCGTCCCCAACCAGCCGTTCCACGTCGCGGCAGTCCTCACTGGCCACGATTCCCCGGCCGCCGCCTCCCACACGCCCCGCGTGTGGGACTGGGCCGACGCCCTGGACGTTGCCCGGCTTGCCGGCGACGTGCTGGGCGTGGACTTGGTGGTCAGCCAGGGCAGCCACCAGGCGTTCCACCCCGGCCGCACCGCCCGGCTGGCGCTGCGCACGGGGGAGACCGTTGGCTACGCCGGTGAGCTGCACCCCAAGCTGCTGGCAGCCTCGGACATGCCCGCCCGTTCGGTGGCACTGGAACTTGATGCGGACGCCTTGTTCGAGGCCGCACCTGACGTGATCGTGGCCCGCCACATCTCCACGTTCCCGGTGGCCACCCAGGACGTCGCACTCGTGGTCCCGGCCGAGGTGCCCGCAGACGACGTCCTCGCCGCCCTGCGTGAAGGCGCCGGCGAGCTGCTGGAAGACGTGGCGCTGTTCGACGTCTACGCCGGCAAGGGTATTGAGGACGGCAAAAAGTCGCTGGCCTTTGGCCTTCGGTTCCGGGCAGCCGACCGCACGCTGACCGCTGACGAGGCCTCGGCAGCGCGTGAAGGCGCAGTAGCCCTGGCCGCCGAACGCTTTGGAGCTGTCCAGCGCTAGCTGGGCTTTCGGAAAGCCAAAAGTCCCCGCAACCTTGAGATGAACTGGTCCCCGGAAGTTGGACTGGCTAAATAAGAGCCTAAGCCGCGAGGGTTTGGGTCCGGTATTGCACCGGGCTCAGGCCCTTGAGCTTTGTCGAGATTCTTTCGGTGTTGTACCAGCGGATGTATTCGTGCAGTGCCGCTGCCAAGGCGTCGGTGCTGAGGTATCGCACGTGATGGAAGAGCTCTTCCTTGAGGTGGCCGAAGAAGTTTTCCATCACGGCGTTGTCGTAGCAGTTGCCCTTGCGTGACATCGACTGGCTCGCGCCGGCTTCCTGTAAAAGTTTTCGCCACGAGACGTGCTGGTACTGGAAGCCCTGGTCCGAATGCACGAGTGGCTGCTGGTTATCCTCAAGGCAGGTAAGGGCCTGGCGCAGCGAATTATTGGTGAGCTCCAGATTCGGAGACGGGCTGATCGAGTAGGAGATGATCTGTCGGTCGAAAAGATCCATGACCGGCGAGAGGTAGAGCTTACGGTCGCCGACGCTGAACTCCGTCACATCCGTTACCCACTTCCGGTTCGGGGCATCAGCCTCGAACTCCCGGTTCAACACGTTTGGAGCAACCCGGCCCTGCCCGCCCTGGTAGGAGTTGTAACGCTTCTTCCGCCGGACCTTGCACACCAGGTCCAGGGACCGCATGAGCTTCAGAACTGTCTTTTTCGCGACCGTCCACCCTTGCTTAACCATCTCGGTGTGGACCCGCCGGTGCCCGTACCGGCCATGGTTCTTCTCGAAAATTTCCGTGACAGCGGCCTTGATGGCCTCCTGCGGATCAGGGCCTTGGATGCGTGCCTGATGATAGAAGAACGTCGATCTGGCAAGAGCTGCTGCCTGCAGCAGGACCGGAAGCGGGAAGTCAGCCTTGAGAGCGATGAGGGCTTGGACCTTCACCGTCGTTCCTGCGCCCTCAAGGCCCGCAATTTTCCCAGGTAAGCCACTTCCGCCCGCAAACGCTCGTTCTCCCGCCGCAACCGCTCCAGTTCCGATACCTCGGCCGGCCGAGGGGCATCAGGTGCCTTAGGCCTGCCCTTGGGCTTGGACCGCAACGCGTTCGGTCCCTCGCGGCGATACGCCCGGGCCCACGTCTTCAGTAGCGTGGGCGAGGACAAACCAACCTCCGCCGCGAGATCCGGGGCAGTCTCACCGGCGATAAACCGTTCAACCAGCGCGAGCTTGAATTCGAACGAGTACACCTGTTTCGTCGGCTTGGCCACCAGCGCTCCTCGACCATGGATCTTCCACCGCCGATAGAGAACCCTTACCGGCGGGCGGGACACCCCCAGCAACGTCGCTGCCGCACTATCCGCGATGCCCTTCTCAAACCACGCTACAGCGGCCTCACGCTGAACCTCAGACAAAGAACTACGTGCATGCATAGAACTGCTCCCCGGAAGTCGGAACTGAATTTCTCAGTCCAACTTCCGGGGAGCAGTTCAGAGAGGTTGCGGGGACTTTCTGTTGGTCCGTAGGTCCTGTCAGGGCACCAGGAGGACCTTGCCGGTGGTCTTGCGGCCCTCGAGGTCGCGGTGCGCCTGCCCGGCCTGGCTGAGCGGGTAGCGTGCGCCGATCCGGACCTTGAGGCTGCCGTCGGCAGCGGCGGCAAAAAGTTCGTCTGAGCGCCAGCGCCGCTCCGCAGCATCCCGCAGATAATTGCCAATGGTGGGGCGCGTGAGGAAGAGGGAGCCCCCGGAGTTGAGGCGCTGCGGGTCAAACGGCGGGACGGGGCCGGAGGCAGCGCCGAAGAGCACCAGCATCCCCCTGACACGCAAAGCGGACAACGAGCCGTCGAAGGTATCCTTTCCCACGCCGTCGTAGACGACGTCGACGCCGGTTCCGCTGGTGATGTCCCTGACCCGCTCCGCGAAGCCGTCGTAGCGCAGCACGTGGTCCGCGCCGGCGTCGAGCGCAAGCTGTTCCTTCTCGTCGGTGGAGACCGTGGTGATGACTTCCGCACCACGTGCCTTGAGCAGCTGGGTCAGCAGCAGCCCCACGCCGCCGGCGCCGGCATGCAGCAGGACCTTGTGGCCGGGCTCCACCTTGAACGTGGAATTCATCAGGTAGTGGGCGGTGATGCCCTGCAGGGGGAGGGCGGCGGCGGTGAAAACATCCACGCCTTTCGGTACCGGCAGGGCGGCATCCTCATCCACCAGGGCATAGTCTGCGTAGCAGCTGACGCCTTCCGCGGTAGCTACCCGGCTGCCCACGGCGAAGCCGGTCACGCCCTCGCCTACTGCCTCGACCGTGCCCGCGGCCTCCGAACCGGGGGTGAAGGGGTAGTCGACTTTGTACGTGCCGCTGCGCTTGTAGGTGTCGATGAAGTTGACGCCGGCCGCCCCGACCTTGACCAGCACCTGCCCCGGGCCTGGAGCAGGTGGCTCCACCTCCGTGTACTCAAGGACTTCCGGTCCGCCTGCCTGCCGTGCGACGATTGCGTGCGTCATGGCTCTCCTTTCGCGGGTCCCGGCGTCTCCGGCCCCGGCTGCCGAAACCATCCTAGGGACACCCACGGCCGGCGCGACAAGTGCCGCGATGCCCGGACGTGTTCGCATGCATAATTATCAGTGCCGATGCATAACTATTGCTGTATAGTCGGAGTATGACTATTTCTGTTGCGGTTTCGGGAGCCAGCGGCTACGCCGGAGGAGAGGTCCTCCGCCTCCTCGCCGGGCATCCCGGTGTGACCATTGGCGCAATCACAGCCCACAGCAACGCCGGTTCCCGCCTTGGTGAACTCCAGCCCCACCTGCACGGACTGGCCAGCCGCATCCTCGAGGACACCACGGTGGAAAACCTCTCCGGACACGACGTCGTCTTCCTCGCGCTGCCGCACGGTGCCTCCGCAGAGATCGCCGCCCAGCTGCCGGACGGGACTGTGGTCATCGACGCCGGCGCCGACCACCGCCTCGAAGATCCCGCCGCCTGGGAAAAGTTCTACGGCTCCGCCCACGCCGGCACCTGGCCCTACGGGCTTCCCGAACTGCCCGGCCAGCGCGAAGCGCTCAAGGGCGCCAAGCGCATCGCCGTCCCCGGCTGCTACCCCACGTCCGCCCTGCTGGCCCTGACCCCCGGGTTCGCCGCGCACCTGCTGGAGCCCGACGACGTCGTGATCGTTTCCGCATCCGGCACCTCAGGCGCGGGCAAGGCGGCCAAGGTCAACCTGATCGGCTCCGAAGTGATGGGTTCAATGAGCCCTTACGGCGTAGGCGGCGGGCACCGGCACACGCCGGAAATCGAACAGGGCCTGTCCAACGCGGCGGGGGAACAGGTCACCGTTTCCTTCACGCCCACCCTTGCACCGATGGGCCGCGGCATCCTCACCACCGCCACCGCGAAGGTCAAGCCCGGCACCACGGCCGCGCAGCTGCGCCTGGCCTGGGCCGAGGCGTATGAAGACGAGCCGTTCGTCCACCTGCTGCCCGAAGGCCAGTGGCCGACCACTAAGTCGGTCCAGGGGTCCAACTATGCAGTCATGCAGCTGGCATTCGACGCCCACACGGGCCGTGCCATCGTCACCTGCGTGATCGACAACCTCACCAAAGGCACCGCCGGCGGCGCCGTGCAGTCCATGAACATCGCACTCGGCCTGCCGGAAACCGCCGGCCTCAACCTGCAGGGAGTAGCCCCGTGACCATCACAGCACCCCAGGGATTCCGCGCCGCCGGAGTCACTGCCGGACTCAAGGCCTCCGGCAACCCGGACCTCGCCCTCGTCGTCAACGACGGCCCCTCCAAGGCCGCCGCCGCCGTCTTTACCAGCAACCGCGTGGCAGCAGCCCCCGTGCACTGGTCCCGCCAGGTGGTCTCCGACGGCCGGGTGGACGCCGTCATCCTCAACTCCGGCGGCGCCAACGCCTGCACCGGCCCCACCGGGTTCCAGAACACCCACAGCACAGCGGAAAAAGTGGCGAAGGTCCTCGGCATTTCTGCCACCGACGTGTTCGTCTGCTCCACCGGCCTGATCGGTGAGCAGCTCCCCATGGACAAGATCCTGCCAGGGGTGGAGGCTGCCGCGGCCGAGCTCAGCACCGACGGCGGTCCGGCCGCCGGCACCGCCATCATGACCACTGACAGCGTGCCTAAGTCAGCGCTCTTCATCGGCACCGACGCCGACGGCCAGGAATTCAGCATCGGCGGCATCGCCAAGGGAGCCGGCATGCTGGCTCCCGGCCTGGCCACCATGCTGGTGGTGCTCACCACTGACGCCGACGTGCAGCCGGAAATGCTCGACGTCGTCCTCCGCGATGCCACCCGCGTCACGTTCGACCGCGCCGACTCAGACGGCTGCATGTCCACCAACGACACCGTGGTCCTGCTGGCCTCCGGCGCCTCCGGGGCCGTGCCCTCCGCCGAGGTTTTCGGCGCAGGACTGACACAGGTCTGCGCGGAGCTGGCACGCAAGCTCATTGCGGACGCAGAGGGCGCCAGCCATGACATCGCCATCCGGACCTTCAACGCGGCCAGCGAAGCGGACGCAGAGACGGTCAGCCGCTCCGTGGCCCGCTCCAACCTCTTCAAGGCCGCCATCTTCGGCAAGGACCCCAACTGGGGCCGCGTGCTCTCCGCCGTGGGCACTACCGACGCCGCCTTCGAAGCGGACAAACTCAACGTGGCCATGAACGGGATCCAGATTTGCCGCAACGGCAGCATCGGCGATGACCGCTCCCTAGTGGACCTGGAACCGCGCGAAGTGCTGGTGGAAATCGACCTCCAGGCAGGCGACGCCGAAGCCACCATCTGGACCAACGACCTCACCCACGACTACGTGCACGAAAACAGCGCCTACTCCAGCTAGGAATCCCTGCCAACGCGGGATCCGCCGGGCCCAAACCGCCGTGGAAAGTGACACCATGAACACCCAGACGCGTGAAACCACCAGCATGTCCGCTGCCCAGGACAAGGCAGGAACCCTGATCGAGGCCCTGCCCTGGATCCAGCGGTTCGCGGGCACCACCATGGTGATCAAATACGGCGGAAACGCCATGGTCAACGACGAACTCCGGCGTGCCTTCGCAGAGGACATCGTCTTCCTCCACCACGTGGGCATCCACCCCGTGGTGGTCCATGGCGGCGGCCCGCAGATCAACGCCATGCTGGGCCGGCTGGGCATCGAATCCGAATTCAAGGGCGGCCTGCGGGTCACCACCCCTGAGGCGATGGACGTGGTCCGCATGGTCCTCACCGGCCAGGTGGGCCGCGAACTGGTGGGCCTGATCAACTCCCACGGCCCCTACGCCGTCGGCATGTCAGGCGAGGACGGCGGGCTGCTCCGCGCTGTCCGCACCGGGACCGTGGTGGACGGCGAAGAAGTGGACCTCGGGCTGGTAGGCGAGGTGGTCGGCGTCGACCCCGCAGGCATCATGGACATCCTCGCCGCGGGCCGCATACCCGTGATTTCCACGGTGGCACCTGAAATCGTCGACGGCGGTGAGAGCGTGGTGGGGACCGCGCGGTTCCAGCCCACAGGCCAGGTCCTGAACGTCAACGCGGACACCGCAGCGGCCGCGGTGGCCTCGGCCCTTGGCGCTTCCAAGCTGGTGATCCTGACCGACGTCGAAGGCCTCTACGCCAACTGGCCGGATAAATCCTCCCTGATCTCCTCGCTCACGGCGACGGAGCTGCGGGAGATGCTGCCCCGCCTCGAATCCGGGATGATCCCCAAGATGGCCGCGTGCCTCAAAGCCGTCGACGAGGGCGTGGAACAGGCACACATCGTGGACGGGCGCCTGCCCCACTCCATGCTTCTTGAAACATTTACGACGGCGGGCATCGGCACCCAGGTCGTCCCGGACGAGGAGATCAACGCATGAACACCGTGGAAAAATCATCAGTGAACGAGTTGGTGGAAACCACAGGCCACGCCGGCTCCGAGTGGCTGTCCCGCTACTCCAGCTCGCTGATGAACGTGTTCGGCACGCCGCAGCGGGTCCTGGTCCGCGGCGCCGGCTGCCTGGTGTGGGACGCCGACGGCAAGGAATACCTGGACCTCCTGGGCGGTATTGCCGTGAACGCACTGGGCCACGCCCACCCGTTCGTGACCTCAGTCATCGCCAGCCAGCTGGCCACCCTGGGCCACGTGTCCAACTTCTTCACCAGCCCCACCCAGGTGGCGCTGGCCGAAAAACTCCTGGAACTGGCCCACGCCCCCGCCGGCTCCAAGGTGTTCTTCAGCAACTCGGGCACCGAAGCGAACGAGGCCGCCTTCAAGCTGGCCCGCCGCAACACCGGCGAAGGCCAGGTCAAGCGGACCAAAATTATCGCCCTTGAAGGCGCCTTCCACGGACGGACCATGGGGGCTTTGGCACTGACCGCGAAGGAAGCCTACCGGACTCCGTTCGAGCCGCTTCCCGGCGGCGTGGTGCACATCCCCTTCGGTGACATCGCCGCGCTGGAGGCAGCGGTGGATGACACCGTCGCCGCCGTCTTCCTGGAGCCGATCCAGGGCGAGGCAGGCGTCCGTCCGCTGCCGCCCGGATACCTGAAGGCCGCGCGGGAAGCTACCAGCAACGTGGGCGCCCTACTCATCCTGGACGAGGTCCAGACCGGCATCGGCCGGACCGGAAAATGGTTCGCCAGCGAGGATGCGGGCATCGTCCCCGATGCCATCACCCTGGCCAAGGGGCTGGGCGGGGGCTTCCCCATCGGTGCCATGATCACCTTTGGTGAGCAGACGTCGTCGTTGTTGTCCGCAGGCCAGCACGGCACCACCTTTGGCGGAAACCCGGTGGCTACCGCGGCGGCCCTCGCCACCCTCCACGCCCTCGAAAGCCAGAACGTGCTGGCCAACGCGGCGGCGGTGGGGGAGCACCTGCGCTCATCGCTGGCCGCCGTCCCCGGCGTCACCGAAGTCCGCGGCGAAGGACTCCTGATCGGCTTCGACCTGGACGCTGATGTCGCCCCGGCCGTGGTGCAGGCCGCCCTCGACGCCGGCTTCATCATCAACAGCCCGGGCCCGCGCACCATCCGCCTGGCCCCGCCGCTGATCCTCACCACGGCACAGGCCGACACCTTCCTCGCCGCTTTCCCGGCAATCCTCCAAGCAGCTAAGGACGCCCAGTGAACCCCACAGCTTCATCCCTTGGTACCGTGCCTGGCAGCACCCGTCACTTCCTCAAGGACACCGACCTCTCCCCGGCCGAGCAGGCGGAGGTCCTGGAACTCGCTGCCCGCATGAAGGCTGCCCCTTACAGCGTCCAGCCGTATGCCGCGGAGGGCAGCGGCCGCAAGACCGTGGCCGTGATCTTCGACAAGACCTCCACCCGGACCCGGGTCTCCTTCGCCACCGGTGTCGCCGACATGGGCGGCAACGCCCTGATCATCAACCCGGGAGAAGCGCAGATCGGGCACAAGGAATCCGTGGAGGACACCGCCAAGGTGCTTGAGCGGATGGTCTCCACCATTGTGTGGAGGACGGGTGCCCACGCAGGCCTGGTGGCCATGGCGGAGAACTCCAAGGTGCCGGTCATCAACGCCCTGTGCGACGACTACCACCCGTGCCAGCTGCTGGCGGACCTGCTCGCCGTCAAGGAACACAAGGGCGACCTCAAGGGGCTCACCATGAGCTACCTTGGCGATGCGGCCAACAACATGGCGAACTCCTACCTGCTGGCCGGGGTCACGGCCGGCATGCACGTCCGCATCGCCGGGCCGGAGGGTTACCTGCCGGCTGGGGAGATCGTGGCGGCCGCCGAGGAGCGTGCGGCGGAAACCGGCGGCTCCGTGCTCATCACCAGCGATGCCAAGGAAGCGCTGCAGGGTGCAGACGTCGTGGCCACCGACACCTGGGTGTCCATGGGCCAGGAAGCCGAGAAGGAAGCCCGGATGCAGTTGTTCCGGGACTACTCCGTGGATTCGGACGCCATGGCACTCGCCGCGGACGACGCCGTCGTGCTTCACTGCCTGCCCGCGTACCGCGGCTACGAAATCTCCGCCGACGTCATCGACGGCCCGCAGTCCATCGTCTGGGACGAGGCCGAAAACCGGCTGCACGCCCAGAAAGCGCTGATGGCGTGGCTGATGCACCGCTCCGGCCTGGCCTTCGTGGAGGGCCTTTCCCCCGTTGAAGGTACAGGGGAGAGCACGTTCTAGTGTCCGCCCAGCCGTCCTCTCCGGGCACCAGCCCGGCCACCAAGACCGCCCGGCAGGCGCGCATCACCGCCATCCTTACCGGGCAGTCCGTGCGTTCCCAGGCGGAGCTTGCGGCGCTGCTGGCGGACGACGGCGTCCAGGTCACCCAGGCGACGCTGTCCCGCGACCTCGTGGAGCTGGGCGCCGTCCGCGTCCGCGGGAAGGAGGGCGTCCTGGTGTACGCCGTCCCCGGCGAGGGCGGGGAACGGGGCGCCAAGAGCGGCGTCACCCAGGAGATCCTGGATGCCCGGCTCGCCCGGCTGTGCAGCGAACTGCTGGTCACCGCCGAAGCGTCCGCCAACATCGCAGTCCTCCGGACGCCGCCTGGAGCTGCGAACTTCCTGGCCCTGGCCATCGACCATTCGGTGATGCCGTCCATCCTGGGCACCATCGCCGGTGACGATACCGTCCTGCTGGTCTCCCGCGACCCGCTGGGTGGCCCGGACCTCGCCGCCCGCTTCCTGCAACTCGCCGATGAAGCCGGGCAATAAGCTTGAAGACAACGAACCAAACAACCCCAACAAGGAGCATTTAAAGTGACTGAACGCATTGTGCTGGCCTACTCCGGCGGCCTGGACACGTCCGTCGCCATCGGCTGGATCGGTGAAGCCACCGGTGCCGAGGTCATCGCCGTGGCGGTCGACGTCGGACAGGGCGGCGAATCGCTGGAAACCATCCGCCAGCGCGCCCTGGGCTGCGGCGCCGTCGAAGCCTACGTCGCGGACGCATCGGACGAGTTCGCCAACGAATACTGCGTGCCCACCCTGAAGGCCAACGCCCTCTACCAGGGCCACTACCCGCTGGTTTCCGCCATCTCCCGCCCGGTCATCGTCAAGCACCTGGTGAAGGCTGCCCGCGAATTCGGCGCCACCACGGTTGCACACGGCTGCACCGGCAAGGGCAACGACCAGGTCCGCTTCGAAGTGGGCATCCAGACCCTGGGCCCGGACCTGAAGTGCATCGCACCGGTCCGCGACCTCGCCCTGACCCGCGACAAGGCCATCGCCTTTGCCGAGGAAAAGGGACTGCCCATCGAGACCACCAAGAAGAACCCGTACTCCATCGACCAGAACGTCTGGGGACGCGCCGTCGAAACCGGCTACCTCGAGGACATCTGGAACGCCCCCACCAAGGACATCTACGACTACACCGCCACCCCGGAGTTCCCGCCGGCACCGGATGAAGTCACCATCTCCTTCGAAGCCGGCGTGCCCGTCGCGATCGACGGCGTCAAGGTCACCCCGCTGCAGGCCATCAAGGAACTGAACCGCCGCGCCGGTGCACAGGGCGTAGGCCGCATCGACGTCGTCGAAGACCGCCTGGTGGGCATCAAGTCCCGCGAAATCTACGAGGCCCCGGGCGCCATGGCACTGATCACGGCACACAAGCACCTCGAGGACATCACCATCGAGCGCGAGCAGGCCCGCTTCAAGGCCACCGTTGGCCAGCGCTGGGCCGAGCTGGTGTACGACGGCCAGTGGTTCTCCCCGCTGAAGCGCTCCCTGGATGCCTTCATCGAGGACACCCAGAAGTACGTCTCCGGCGACATCCGCATGACCCTGCACGGCGGCCAGGCCATCGTCAACGGCCGCCGCTCCGACACCTCGCTGTACGACTTCTCGCTGGCCACCTACGACACCGGTGACACCTTCGACCAGTCCCAGGCCAAGGGCTTCATCGAGCTGTGGGGCATGTCCGCCAAGGTTGCCTCCGGCCGCGACATCCGCGTCGCAGGGAAGTAGCCCGCGTGGCTGAGCAAAAAACGGAGGCAACCAACGCAGGTGCCCTGTGGGGCGGCCGGTTCGCCGGCGGCCCCGCGGACGCCCTCGCAGCGCTGAGCAAGTCCACGCACTTCGACTGGCGGCTGGCCCGCTACGACATCGCCGGTTCAAAGGCGCACGCCCGTGTGCTGCACAAGGCCGGGCTGCTGGACGACGCCGAGCTGGAAGGCATGCTCGCGGCCCTGACGCAGCTGGACGAGGATGTGGCCTCCGGTGCGTACCTGCCGGCGGAATCCGATGAGGACGTGCACGGTTCGCTGGAACGCGGCCTGATCGAGCGCGCCGGCGCCCAGCTGGGCGGCAAGCTCCGCGCAGGCCGGTCCCGCAACGACCAAGTGGCAACCCTGGGCCGGATGTTCCTCCGCGACCACGCACGGATCATTGCCCGTGGTGTCCTGGCTACCGTGGACGCGCTCGTGGAGCAGGCCAAAGCACACCACGGCGTCGCCATGCCGGGCCGTACCCACCTGCAGCACGCCCAGCCCGTCCTGCTCAGCCACCACCTCCTGGCCCACGCCTGGGCCCTGCTCCGCGACGTGCAGCGGCTCCAGGACTGGGACAAACGGGCAGGCGTTTCGCCCTACGGTTCAGGCGCACTGGCCGGATCCTCGCTGGGCCTGGACCCGGAAGCAGTGGCTGCCGACCTCGGATTCTTCTCCGCCGTGCACAACTCGATCGACGGCACCGCATCCCGCGACGTCTTCGCCGAGTTCGCGTGGGTCTGCTCGATGATCGGCGTGGACCTGTCCCGGATCTCCGAGGAAGTCATCTTCTGGGCCACCAAGGAGTTCTCCTTCGTGACCCTGGATGATTCGTACTCCACGGGGTCCTCGATCATGCCGCAGAAGAAGAACCCGGACGTCGCCGAGCTGGCCCGTGGCAAGGCGGGGCGCCTGATCGGCAACCTGACCGGGCTGCTGGCCACGCTCAAGGGACTGCCGCTGGCGTACAACCGGGACCTGCAGGAGGACAAGGAGCCGGTGTTCGATGCCGCCGACACGCTGGAGCTGCTGCTCCCGGCCGTGTCCGGCATGATCGCCACCCTGACGTTCAACACGGAGCGGATGGAATCGCTGGCCCCGCAGGGCTTCGCGCTGGCAACGGACATCGCCGAATGGCTGGTCCGCCAGGGCGTGCCCTTCCGCGAGGCCCACGAGCTGTCCGGTGCCGCCGTGAAGCAGGCCGAGTCCCGCGGCGTTGAGCTGTGGGACCTGACCGATGAAGAGTACGCCGCGATCTCGGAGCACCTCACCCCCGAGGTCCGCACCGTGCTCTCCACGGAGGGTTCGCTCAACAGCCGCAACTCCCAGGGCGGTACGGCACCGGCCGCCGTCGAACGCCAGCTGGCAGCGCTGGAAGGCGAACTGGCCGGGGTCCGCGAGTACGCCAAGTAGTCCCCCGCGAGATGGCACTTCGCAGCAGTATTCTTCATTAACACTGGCGCGAAGTGCCCTCTCGCGGCGTTTAATGAGGCCGCTAGGCTGGGGCCATGAGCGAAACCTTCCGCAAGTTCCTTCGCACGCTGCCCGACTTTCCATCCGACCTGCCCGGTTTCGATCCGGACAACGCACCGCAGGACCCGGCATTGCTCTTCAAGCAGTGGCTGGACGAGGCACTGGACGCGGGGGAGCAGCAGCCGCACGCATTCAGCCTGGCCACGGTAGGTTCGGGGTCCGGCAGCGGGGCACAGCCTTCTTCGCGGATGCTCATCCTGAAGAACATCGACGACGACGGCTGGCACTTCGCCACGTCCCGCACCTCCCGCAAGGGCCGCGAACTGTCGGAGTCCCCACGCGCGGCGATGAATTTCTACTGGCCCGCCTTGGGCCGGCAGGTCCGCGTGGCGGGGGCTGTGACCGAACTCTCCGCCGAGGCCTCGGCCGTCGACTGGCACGAGCGGCCCAGGGCCGACGGCAGCGACAATCCGGACTGGCAGCTCTACGCTGTCCAGCCGGCCGAAATCGAGTTCTGGCAGGCCAGCAACGACGGCCGGCACGTCCGCCACCGTGTCGGGCCGGACGGAAGCCCGCTGGATTGACCGCTCGGCTAGGCTGGCCGCATGACCTCACCTTCGCCTGCCGAACTCCTCGCCGAACTGCACAAGGCCGCGGACACGCTGTCCGCCGGGCTGGACCGGATTCCGGCCGGCGGCGTGAAGGCTCCCTCCACCCTTCCCGGCTGGAGCCGGGGGCACCTCCTGGCCCACATCGCCGGAATCTGCAATGCCTTGGCCCGCCAGGTGGAACACGGCCGCCGCGGCGAGACGCTGGAGCTGTACGACGGCGGTGTGGACGGCCGCAACAGGGCCATTGATCTGGCCGCAGGGCACAGCCTTGAGCAGCACCGGGAGGACGTCGCGGCCGCGTTGCAGCGGGCACTGGCGGCCTTCGATGCGCTGGGGGAGGACGAATGGCAGACGCGCATCGCCTTCCGCGACGGCGTGATCTTCGACGCCGGCCTGGCGCTCTGGCGTGAGCTGGTCATCCATACCGCGGACCTGGACACCGGTGCGGGACCCGAAACATGGAACAGGGCATTCTGCTCCCACCTCTTCGACTTCCTCGCCGCCCGCGTGCCGGCGGAAACCCGGCTGGTCCTGCAGCCCGTGGCACTCCCGCCGCTGACCCTCGGAACCGGCGGCAGCACCGTCGTCGTCAGCGGAATGGTGACGGACATCGCCGCCTGGCTCGCGGGCCGGCAGCCGTCCCTGGACAGCCTGCGGGCCACGGCCGCCGGGGACGGCACCGATCTTCCCGGCCTGCTGCCCTGGCCGTCGGCCATGCCGGACCCCAAGTAGCGGTTCGGCCTCCCTCCGCGAGATGGCGCTTAACCGCAATGCGGGCGCCCCATACTGCGGCTAAATGCCAACTCGCGGGCAGGGGGCGGGAGCGGTCAGGCGGCCTCGCGGGCCAGCAGGCTCTCCTTGATGCGCAGGCCCCAGCGGAAACCGCCCAGCGAGCCATCAGTCCGGATGACGCGGTGGCAAGGCACGAACAGGGCAGCCGCGTTGAACGCGCAGGCACTGGCGGCGGCCCGCACGGCGCGCGGATTGCCGGCCAGGGCGGCGTACTCCGAGTAGGTGACGGGTGAGCCCGGCTTGACCTGCCGCAGCACATCCCAGGCGTGGGCGCGGAACGGTCCGGACTGCTGGCGGACCGGCACCGCCATGGCCGGGGCGGGGTCACCGGCGTAGAAGGCCTCCACGGCGGATGAGATCCCGCCGAGGTCCGTTGCCTCTTCCACGGCGTCAGGCCGCAGCGCAGGATGGACCTGGCCGGTCAGTTCAGACAGGCTGGCCGTCCATCCGGACGCAAGGACCACGCCGTCGTGGGCGAGGACAGTAAATGGACCGTCCGGCGTGGACAGCTGCAGCAGTTGGGCTTTCATGGCGTCCCTTTCGCGGGAATGGTGGTTCTTGCGGCGGGCCGGGCGGCGGCACGCCAGAGGTGCATGGTGGCGTAGGAGCGCCACGGGCTGGTCTCCCGGAAGTCCGGGCTCAGGTCGTTGGTCCCATTATCGAGGGTGCGGATCCCGTTCCGCACGGCGGCGTCGTTGGCAAGGAAAACGTCCGGGGCGCCCAGGACCCGCATGGCGACGTACCCCACGGTCCAAGGCCCGACGCCGGGGAGCGGCAAAAGTGCCGCGGTGAGGCTTGGGAGGTCGCCGCCGTAGCCGAACTCCAGGCGCCCGTTGGCCATAGCGTCCGCAGCGTGCAACAGCGACTCGGTCCGGCGCTTTGGACCGCGAAGCAGGTGTTCCGCCGCCGAGATTTCCGCCGAAGTGGGAAACAGCCGGTCCAGGCCGTCGCCGGGTGCGCTGCTGGGACCGCCCGCCGCCGACAGTTGGGTCAAGGCCGTCCGGGCTGCCGCCACCGTGATCTGCTGGCCCACCATGGCCCGGATCAGAAGTTCCTGCGGATCCACAGCGCCAGGCAGGCGCATCCCTGGTGCGGCGGCAACGGAGCCGGTAAGCCTGGAATCGGCGGCAAGCGTGCCGTCGATCGCCTCCGGGTCCGAGTCCAGGTCGAACAGCCTGCGGACGCGGCTGAGCAGCGCCGGAAGGTCGCGGAGGTCCACCGCGCCGATGGTGAGGGTCAGCGGCCGTTCCCGGGCGCCGTCGTCGTACTCCACCCTGAAGCGCGCGTCGCCGTGGGGGAGCCGCAGCGTCCGGGCATAGGAAGTGGATGTGCCGTCCTCGACGCCAGGGATGGCGCGGACCGCCAGGAAGGAGAAGATGCCCGGGTCGAAAGGCGGCCGGTAGGGCAGGCCCAGGGTCAGGGCTGTGGCACCAGTGCCGGGCGAAGGGTGCCGGACCGTCCGCCGGAGCGCAGTGGGAGTCATATCGAACACCTCGGCGATGGTCTCGTTGAACTGCCTGACGCTGCTGAAGCCTGCCGCAAAGGCGACGTCGGCGAGCTTCATCGATGTTGAAACCAGCAGGGTGCGGGCAGTCTGGGCCCTCGCGGCGCGGGCCAATGACAAGGGGCCGGCGCCAAGTTCCTGGCCGAGGATCCGGTTCAGCTGGCGCGGCGAATACCCCAGGCGGGCGGCAAGGCCCGACACCCCGTCGCGGTTGATGACGCCATCGTTGATCAGGCGCATCGCACGGCCCGCCACGTCCTGCCGCACGTTCCAGGCCGGGGTGCCCGGCACCGCCTCCGGCAGGCAGCGCTTGCAGGCGCGGTAGCCTGCCTCGTGCGCCGCGGCGGACGTCTCGTAAAACGTCACGTTCGATGCCTTGGGGGTACGGGCAGGGCATGACGGGCGGCAGTAGATCCCCGTGCTGCGGACGGCCGTAAAGAACTGGCCGTCGAAGCGGGTATCGCGGGCATCGATTGCCCGGTAGCGCTGCCAGAAGTCCATTCCTCCATCCTGCCAGCCGCCGGACACTGCTACTAGCGGAAATCGGACATGGCCGTGGGAGTGAAAAACCAGCGCGGGGCCCGGTTCAGGGTTCGGATGAAACGGGCGCCATCTGGGTAAGGTCAACCAATGAACCAAAGCACTGGGGCAATGGAACGACTGCGGGACTTCCTGTCCGCGGACGCCCGCGAACTCGCACCGCAGCTGCTCGGTGCCGTGCTCACCCACGAGTCCCGGGACGGCACCGTGTCCATCCGGCTCACGGAGGTGGAGGCCTATATGGGGCCCGAGGACTCCCTGCATCCGGACCCGGGCTCCCACACCTACCGCGGCCCCACGCCGCGCAACGCCCCCATGTTCGGGCCGGCCGGGCACCTCTACGTCTACTTCACGTACGGGATGCACCACTGCACCAACATCGTGTGCGGTCCGGCCGGCGTCGCGTCCGCCCTGCTGCTCCGGGCAGGAGAAGTAGTGGACGGGCTGGAGCTGGCCCAGCGGCGCCGTCCGACGTCGAAAACTCCCGCTGACCTTGCCAGCGGGCCGGCCCGCCTTGCCAAAGCCCTGGGATTGACGACGGCGGACAGCGGCCGCGACGCGCTGGTTCCGCCTTTCGGACTGGAGCTTCCCTCCGTTCCCGCCGGGGCGGTCAGTTCCGGTCCCCGGGTGGGGGTGGCCGGCGCCGGAGGCACGGACGAATACGCCTGGCGGTACTGGCTCACCGGCGATCCCACCGTGTCCAAATACAAGGCAGCGAAGCCGCGGACCCCGAAGCAGGCAGCCGGTGGGCCGCCCGGTGCCGCGTTTCACCAGCGTTAACGGAAATGGTTGTAGAATGGACGGTCTGTCTTTTGCGATAGGGGAACGTTAATGCTTGACGCCGAATTGGCCCACGAACGGGAGTATGTAGCCGGCCTGTACGCCCGGCTGGAGGAACTCCGGGAGGAAAAGCGCCGCCAGCTGGCGCAGGTCCGTCGTGCCGGAGCCGTGGGCACCATGCAGAACGTTTCGGAACGTGACGCCTTCGCGGCACTGTATGAGGACCGCCTGGCGCAGCTGGACGCGGTGGATGACCGGCTGGTTTTTGGCCGCCTGGACCTGGACTCCGGCGAAGCGCAGTACATCGGCCGCATCGGCTTGACCACGGAGGACCTGCAGCGGCTCATGGTGGACTGGCGTGCCCCCGAAGCCGGACACTTCTATCAGGCCACGGCCTTTGACCGGCAAGGCGTGCGCCGACGCCGGCACCTGATCCTCCAGGGCCGCGAAGTGAAGGCCATCGAGGACGACGTCCTGGATGCCGGGATGCTGACGGACGATGAATCCCTCCAGGGCGAAGGCGCCCTCCTGGCCGCGCTGAACTCCAAGCGGACCGGCCGCATGTCGGACATCGTCAGTACCATCCAGTCGGAGCAGGACCGGATCATCCGCTCCTCGATCTCCGGCGCCGTCGTCGTCCAGGGCGGGCCCGGCACGGGCAAGACCGCCGTGGCCCTGCACCGCGCCGCCTACCTGCTCTACACCCACCGTGACCGCCTCAAAAGTGCGGGCGTGCTGCTGGTGGGGCCGTCGTCGTCGTTCATGAAATACATCGAACGGGTGCTGCCCTCGCTGGGTGAGACGGGCGTGGTCATGGCCAGCGTCGGCCGCCTGATGCCCGGCATCCACGCCGTGCCCGAAACAGACGCCGACGTCGCCGCCATCAAGGGGCGCCTGGACATGGCCGCCATCGTGGCCAACGCCGTCTCCAACCGCATGCGCGTCCCCGCCCAGAACCGGATCCTTGAGGTGGATGGCCGCAAGCTCACCCTCACGCCCCGGCAGGTCCGCCGCGCCCGGGAACGCGCCCGCGCCACCGGCAAGCCGTACAACGAGGCCCGCGTGACGTTCGTGAAGATCCTGCTGCGCGAACTGACAGAGCAGATGACCGAACTCGTTGAGGCCGGGAACATCGGCAATAACGCGGATCGTTCGTACCTGGCCGAAGACGTCCGGACCGCCCGCGACGTGCGGATCGCCCTGAACCTGTGCTGGATGCCCATGACGCCGGAGAAGCTGATCTCGGATCTCTTCAGCAAGCCGGAAATCCTGGAGTTCTGCACCCCCAACATGAGCCCGGCCGAGCGGGCCCTGCTGCAGCGCCCCGCCGATGCTCCGTGGACCGAATCCGATGTCCCGCTGCTGGACGAGGCCGCCGAACTGCTCGGCGAGCTGGACCCCGCGGCAGGGCGGGGGCTGGCACAGCAGGAGCACGACCGTGTCCGCGACCTGGCCAATGCAAAGCAGACCCTGGTGAACATGGAGGCCGCCGGCGTTGATCCGTTGATGTCCGCTGAAGAACTGGCGGAGCAGAACCGCGAGCAGGAATCCCGGCAGACGGCGGCCGAACGCGCCACGAGCGACCGCACGTGGGCCTTCGGGCACATTGTGGTGGATGAGGCGCAGGAGCTCTCGCCCATGCAATGGCGGCTGCTGGTGCGCCGCTGCCCGCTGAAGTCCTTCACCATCGTGGGCGACATCGCCCAGACCAGCTCCGTTGCCGGCGCCAATTCCTGGCAGGGGGCGCTGGCCCCGATGTTCGGTGACCGCTGGCAGCTGGAGGAATTGACCGTCAACTACCGCACGCCGTCGCAGATCGCCGAGGCCGCCGTCCGTATGGCCAACGCCGCGGGCCTGGTGGTCTCAGCGCCCAAGGCCGTCCGCGAGGGCCGCTGGGAGCCCATCATCGACGAAGTCTCCGCCGGCGGCATCGTGGACCGGCTGGTCGAGGTTCTTCCGGAGGAACTTGAAGCGCTCGACGGCGGCCTGCTCGCCGTGATTGCCGACGGTGACCTCCTGCCCCAGGCAACGGCGGCCCTCCGTGCCGTCTACGGTCGCAGGATCGGAACCGGTGCCGGCAGCTACGAGCAGGACATCGTGGTCATCAGCCCGCGCGAGGCAAAGGGCCTGGAGTTCGACGGCGTCGTGGTCCTGGAACCGTCCGTAATGCTCAACCACGAACACGGCAAAGTGGGGGACCTCTACGTGGCAATGACCCGCGCCACGCAACGGCTGCGGCTGATTGCGGCGCAACCCGTGCCCGCCGGAATTGCCGGCTGACAGGGCCACCGGCGTTACTGCTAACTTAGGAAGCGTGCCAGAACTGAACAACCTCGAACCGCAGCGCAACGACCCCACTTTCGCCAACATTTGGCAGGAACTGAAGTGGCGTGGGCTCGTCCATGTCTCCACCGATGAAGCCGAGCTCGAAAAGCTCCTCGCCAACGGGCCGGTCACGTACTATTGCGGCTTCGACCCCACCGCGCCGAGCCTGCACCTGGGCAACCTGGTACAGCTCCTGGTCATGCGGCGGCTTCAGCTGGCTGGACACAAGCCGCTCGGCCTGGTGGGCGGGTCCACCGGCATGATCGGGGACCCGCGTCCGACGGCGGAACGCACCTTGAACACCAAGGACACCGTGGCGGAGTGGGTTGGCTACCTCCAGGCCCAGGTGCAGCGCTTCCTCAGCTTCGACGGGGACAACGCTGCCAGGATGGTGAACAACCTGGACTGGACGGCGCCGCTGAGCGCCATCGACTTCCTGCGTGAAGTGGGAAAGCATTTCCGCGTGGGCACCATGCTGCGCAAGGACGCCGTGGCATCCCGCCTGAACTCGGATGAAGGCATCAGCTACACCGAATTCAGCTACCAGATCCTGCAGGGCATGGACTACCTGCAGCTGTACCGCGACTACGGCTGTGTGCTGCAGACCGGCGGCTCGGACCAGTGGGGCAACCTGACCAGCGGCACGGAACTGATCCGGAAGGTGGAGGGCAAGAGCGTCCATGCCCTTGGAACGCCGCTCATCACGAACTCCGACGGAACCAAGTTCGGCAAGAGCGAGGGCAACGCCATCTGGCTCGATGCCGGCATGTGCAGCCCGTATGCGTTCTACCAGTTCTGGCTCAACACCGCGGACGCCGATGTGGTGGACCGGCTTAAGGTGTTCACGTTCCTGACCCGCGCCGAGATCGAAGAGATTGCCGTTTCAGTGGCGGAGCGTCCGTTCGCCCGTGAGGGGCAGCGGAAGCTTGCCTTCGAAGTGACGTCATTGGTGCACGGCGTTGAAGCAACGGAGAAGGTGATTGCCGCCTCGGCAGCGCTGTTCGGCAACGGGGACCTGACCGCCCTGGACAAGGCCACCCTCCAGGCTGCAACCTCCGAACTTCCCTCCACCACTGTCCAGGTGGATGAGATGGGCATTGTGGACCTGCTGGTGGCGTCCGGCCTTTCCGAAAGCAAGTCCGCCGCACGCCGGACCGTGGGTGAAGGCGGAGCCTACGTGAACAACGAGAAAGTGTCGGATCCGGAAGCTGTGATTTCCGAGTCGGAGCTCCTGCATGGCCAGTACCTGCTCCTGCGCAGGGGCAAGAAGAACCTTGCCACCGTGGAGGTACTGGTCCCGTAACCGCGGGAGCGAAACCTACCACCTGCACGCCCCTCGGCGGCCGATTTGCGCGGCCGCGGAGGGGCGTGTATTGTTTTCTGAGTCGCCGCCGCTGAGTGGTGACAAACCCCCAACTGATATTGAGAAGCAATTCTCGGCCATGCGGTGCATGGAACGAAGAATGCTTCCCATTCTGCTGGGCGGATTCATTCTACTGAGTGAATTCCGGGAAAACAACCGGATTTGCAAAAGCGAATATGAATGAAATAAGATAAAAACATCGCAGCGAAGAAATACGGAAAACGAAATTCTTTTTGAATTGTTCCGGGAATATTCGAATGTGTCTGTTGTTTGAGAACTCAATAGTGTGCCAAGTTTGTTGATACCGATTATGTATGTAATTGGTTGATTGTGCC